>NZ_JOJF01000012.1:0-256615 GCF_000720265.1 Nocardia sp. NRRL WC-3656
CGCATCCGACAGCGAAACAGACTTTCCCAGAGCAGATTCCAGCACATTCACGATCGCGTCGAAATGCTCGGCGAACACCGGGTAGACACCGTGCAACTCAGCAGCCATACCGGCCCACTGCGCACCCTGCCCCGAGAACACCACACCCGTCGAACCCGGCACCACCCGACCGGACACCACACCGGGCGCCGGCTCGCCGCGGCCCAGCGCTCGGATTCCGGCCCGCAGGCCCTCACGCTCGGACGACAACACCACCGCACGGTGGTCGAACGCCATCCTCGTCGCGAGGGAGAAGCCGATATCGGCCGACTCGTATTCACGGTCGGCGAGATGGGATGCCAGCCGCCGGGCCTGGTCGGCGAGCGCCGCACCCGTGCGCGCCGATACCACCCACGGCAGCACGCCACCGGCCGGCGCCGTCGTGGTTGCCGGTCGCGAGTCGGTCTCCGGGGCCTGCTCGACGATGACGTGCGCATTGGTGCCACTGATACCGAACGAGGACACACCCGCACGACGCGGCCGACCCACCTCCGGCCACGCCACCGACTCGGTCAACAACCGGATATTGCCCTCGGACCAATCGACCTTCGTACTCGGCCGATCGACATGCAGTGTCCGCGGCAGTTCCCCATGGCGCATCGCCATGACCATCTTGATCACACCACCCACACCCGCCGCGGCCTGAGCGTGACCGATATTCGACTTCAACGACCCCAACCACAACGGACGATCCGCAGCACGATCCGGCCCATAGGTGGCGAGCAACGCTTGGGCCTCGATCGGATCGCCCAACGTCGTACCAGTGCCGTGCGCCTCGACCGCATCCACATCCGCGGGCGAGAGACCAGCATTTACCAAGGCCTGCCGGATCACCCGCCGCTGCGACGGACCGTTCGGCGCCGTCAGACCATTCGACGCACCATCCTGATTCACCGCCGAACCGGCCAGCACCGCAAGGACTTCGTGACCGTTGCGACGGGCATCCGACAGCCGCTCCAGCACCAGCACACCCACACCCTCGGACCAGCCCACTCCGTCCGCCCCCTCGGCGAACGACTTGCACCGGCCGTCGGGAGACAGGCCACGCTGACGGCTGAATTCCACGAAGACATCCGGTGTCGCCATCACCGTCACGCCACCGGCCAGCGCCAGATCGCATTCACCCGACCGCAGCGACTGCGCGGCCAGATGCATCGCCACCAGCGACGACGAACACGCGGTATCCACGGTGACCGACGGACCCTCGAAGCCGAACGCATACGAAACCCGGCCGGAGACAATGGATCCCGTATTCGCGCTGGCGGGATAGTCGTGGAACGACACCCCGGTGAAGACCCCGGTCGCACTGCCGCGCAACGCGTTCGCGTCGACG
Source organism: Nocardia sp. NRRL WC-3656 (assembly GCF_000720265.1). Taxonomy (NCBI): domain Bacteria; kingdom Bacillati; phylum Actinomycetota; class Actinomycetes; order Mycobacteriales; family Nocardiaceae; genus Nocardia; species Nocardia sp. NRRL WC-3656. The sequence goes on from NZ_JOJF01000012.1 coordinate 1,373, forward strand.
CCGGAGCGTTCCAAGGCCTCCCACGACGTCTCCAGCAGCAGCCGCTGCTGCGGATCCATCGTGATGGCCTCGTTGGGGCTGATGCCGAAGAAGTCGGCATCGAAATCAGCTGCGGTATAGAGGAATCCGCCATGCCGGGTGTAGGTACGACCCGCCTTTCCCGGTTCCGGATCGTAGAGGGCGTCGATATCCCAGCCTCGATCCGCCGGCAGCACCCCGGTGGTATCGGTGCCCGCCGCGACCACGCGCCACAGGTCTTCCGGTGAGGCAACCCCGCCGGGATATCGGCAACTCATCGCGACGATCGCGATCGGGTCGCCGTCGTTCCGAACGCGTTCGAACACAACGGTATCGGCGGCGTCCACGCCCTCCAGTTCCGAACGGACGAACTGCGCGACGGCTTCGGGAGTCGGATAGTCGTAGATGAGCGTCGCCGGTAGTTTCAGACCGCTCGCGGCGTCGAGCCGGTTCCGGAACTCGACCGCACCGAGGGAATCGAAACCCAGCTCCCGAAACGCTCGCCGCGGTTCGACCGCATCCGCGGACGGATGCCCGAGAACACCGGCAGCCACCGATCGAACCAGGTCGAGCACCGCTGCCGCACGATCGGAGTCCGACGAACCAGCCGGCAGCCGCAGGAATGCCGGTCCCGCCGCGGGTGTCGACTGCCGGCGTGGGGTGACCGCAACGATCGAGCGGACCAGCGCCGGAATCCCCGCACCGCGGGTGCGCAGCATCGCCGGATCGATCCGCAGCGCCACCAGTTGAGCCGTATCGGCGGCCAACGCCGAATCGAACAGCGCCACACCCTGCGATTCGGTCAGAGGCGGGAACCCCTGCCGGCGCATCCGTTCGAAATCGGCCTCCGACAAGTCGACGCCGAGCCCGCTCGACCGCGCCCACAGCCCGAAATCCACCGATGTCGCGGGCAATCCCGCCCGGCGGCGATGCGCCGCCAGCGCATCCAGGAACACGTTCGCCGCGGCGTAATTCGCTTGCCCGGCCGCCAGGACGAGCCCGCCCGCCGAGGAGAACAACACGAACAGCGACAGCGACCGATCGCGCGTGAGCTCGTGGAGGTGCCACGCCGCATCGACCTTCGGAGCGAAAACCGAGTCGATTCGTTCCCCGGTCATCGATTCGATCACACCGTTGTCGACCGTTCCGGCCGCGTGCACCACTCCCGTGAGGGGATGTTCGCCGGGAATGCCGTCGATCACCGCGGCCAGGGCAGCCCGATCGGATACGTCACACGCGGCGATAGTCACCTGGGCGCCGAGTTCGACCAGTTCGTCGCGCAACCGCATCGCGCCGGGGGCCGCCGTCCCGCGACGTGAGATCAGAAGCAGTTGCCGCACACCGTGATTCGCGACGAGGTGCCGGGCGATCAACGCACCGAGTCCTCCCGTCCCACCGGTGACCAGCACCGTGCCCCGCTCCACGGACCGAACGAGTGCGCCGGACTCGCGGCGACGCAACCGCGGAACCAGCACCTCCGCGCCGCGCACCGCGACTTCGGGCTCGTCCGCAACCGCGGCGGACAACGCCGCCACAGTGCTCGTGTCCCGCTCCGAATCCGCCTGGTCCAGGTCGAGCACCTGGAATCGGTCCGGGTGTTCCGCCTGTGCGGCGCGCAACAAACCCCACACCGGGGCGTGGCTCAGGCTCACCGGGTCGGACATATCGACGGCCACGGCGAATCGGGTCACCACAACCAGACGCGACCGTTCGAAGCGAGAATCGCTCAACCAGCGCTGGAGCGTGTCGAGAACACCGGTGACGACGCGCCGGGCCGCCTCCGGCGGCGCGCCCTCGAACTCGGGGCACTCCCACAGAACGATCTCCGGAACAACCGAATCCTCGGACGCGGCCAGAGTGTCGATCAGAGTCTCGAGGTCGGGATGGCCGGCGGGCGAACCTATTACCGCCACACGTTCGGGCACAACGGTCGCCACCGAGGACCGCGCGGCGGCGACCCACTCCACATCGAACAGATTCCGATCAGCCAGGCGCGCACCCAGCTCCTCGGCCGAAATCGGCCGGGGAGCCACGGCAGCCGCCGACAACACCGGCCGCCCGCGATCGTCGGCGATCCGCACTCCGAACTCGTCACCGTCGACGACGATCCGCACCCGCACCACCGCGGCCCCCACCGAATATCGGGTCACCCCGGTCCATGTGGACGGCAACGCCGGGGACGCTGCGTCCGCGCCGCGGACCATCCCGGGCTGCAGCGCCGCGTCGAACAGCGCCGGATGAATGCCGAAACCCTCGGCTGCGACCGAGTCGGGTAACGCGACCTCGGCGAACAACTCGTCTCCACGCCGCCAGGCCGCACGCACCCCCTGGAACGCCGGGCCGTATCCGTAACCGGCATCGAGCAATCCGTCGTACATACTGTCGACGTCGACAGCGGCGGCGCCCACCGGCGGCCACGACATCAGGTCGAAGCCGGCGTCCCGGCCCTCGGCGAGAACACCCTCGGCATGCAATGTCCAGGACGGATTCGCCTCGAAATCACCGTCGGGGCAGGAGAACACCCGCACCGTCCGGCCGGCCTCCCCGTCCCGGCCGCCGACCACGACCCGGAGGGCGACGCCGCCGGACTCCGGCAACACCAGCGGCGCCCGCAACCCCAGTTCGGTCAGCGTCGAACAGCCGATCCGCATCCCGGAATGCAGCGCGAGCTCGACGAAGCCGGTGGCGGGGAACACCACCAGCCCCGCGATCGTGTGGTCGGCCAGCCACGGCTGGGTTGCCACCGACAGCCGGCCCGTCAACAGCAGGCCATCGGATTCGGGGATCGAGATCACCGCGCCCAGTAGCGCATGGTCGACCGCACCGAGACCGGCCGCCTCGACGTCGGCGATGCGGGAGCCGGACGCGAGCCAGTAGCGGTGACGCTGAAAAGCATAGGTGGGCAACGGCACTCGCGATACCGATCGTCCGGCGAAGAACGCCGGCCAATCGACATCGAAGCCCACCACGTGCGCGTGGGCCAGGCAGTTCACGAGCTGCTCGACCTCCGGCCGCCCCCGACGTGCGCCCGCGACGACCGACGATTGCGATTCGATATTCTCCGGCAGGCATTCGCGGACCATCGCCGTCAGGACGGCATCCGGGCCGACTTCCAGGAACCGGCGGACACCCGCTGCCACGAGGGCGTCCACGCCCGGAGCGAACCGCACGGCCGCCCGTACCTGTTCGACCCAGTACCGGGGCTCCAGTATTTCGTCGCCGACGATCCGGCCCGACACGGTGGACACCAGTGGAATCTGTGGACGGTGATAGGTCAGATCCCTTGCAACGGCCTCGAATTCGGCCAGCATGGGTTCCATGCGGTGCGAATGGAACGCGTGCGATACCGCCAGCCGCGATGTCTTGCGCCCATGGTCGGCGAACCACCGGCCGACTGCCGAGACGGCATCATCGTCGCCCGAAACCACGACGGAGACAGGGGAATTCACCGCCGCGATGGACACCCGGCGCCTATCGCCGGCCACCGCCGCCAGCACCTCCGACACCTCGGCTTCGCTCGCCGCGACAGCGAGCATGGCGCCGCCCTGTGGCAACCGCCCCATCAGCCGCCCGCGGGCCGCCACCAATCGGCAGGCGTCGGGCAGCGACCACACGCCGGCGAGACAGGCGGCCGCCACCTCGCCGATCGAATGTCCGATCAGCACATCGGGTGTCATGCCGTAGGAGATCAGGAGCCGGCCCAGCGCGACCTCGTACGCGAACAGTGCGGGCTGGGTGAATTCGGTCCGATCGAGCACATGGCCGTCGGTCTCGTCGAGACCGCCGCCCGACCACCGTCCGGTGAACATCAGCTCGGCGAGCGAGCCGCCCAGCAGCGGATCCAACTGGGCGCAGATCTCGTCCACCGCGGCAGCGAACACCGGGAACGCCGCGTACAGTTCCCGCCCCATCCCGACCCGCTGCGCGCCCTGACCGGTGCACAGGAAGGCCGCCTTCCGGGTGACCGCCTGCCCCGTCAGCACGCCGCCCGCTGTGGTCGCCGAACCGTGTTCGGCGAGTGCTGCCAGTCCGGCGAGCATCGTCTCCCGGTCGGCGGCCACGACCGAACCCCGGTACTCCAGCTGGGCACGGGTCGTCACCAGCGACCAGCCGATGTCGTCGACTTCCAGGTCCGGCTGTTCGGTCACCCAATTCAGTAACGCGCCCGCCTGCGCCCGCAGGCCCGCCTCGGTCTTCGCCGAGATCAGCCACGGCGAGACAGCGGATCCCACGGCCCGCACGGGATCGGCGCCGTCGTCCACCACGTCGGCGGATGCCGCCTCCGGAACAGGAGCCTCCTCCAGGATCAGGTGCGCGTTGGTGCCGCTGGCGCCGAAGGAGGACACCGCCGCGCGACGCACCCGCTCGCCCGCCGGCCACGGTTCCGCCGTGGTGAGAAGCCGTACCCCGCCGCCCGACCAGTCCACATGCGGGGACGGAGCGTCGACATGCAAGGTGGCGGGCAGCAGGTCGTGCCGTAATGCCTGCACCATCTTGATGACCCCGCCGACCCCGGCCGCGGCGGAGGTGTGCCCGATGTTCGACTTCAGCGAGCCGAGCCGGAGCGGACCCGCGACGCGCTCGCGGCCGTAGGTGGCGATCAACGCCTGCGCCTCGATCGGGTCGCCGAGCGTCGTGCCGGTGCCGTGCGCTTCGACCACGTCGATGTCGGCGGGCGCCAGACCGGCGTTGGCGAGCGCATCGGTGATCACCTTCTCCTGCGACGGGCCGTTCGGCGCGGTCAGGCCGGCACTCGCGCCGTCCTGGTTGACCGCGCTGCCGCGGATGAGCGCCAGGACCTGATGACCGTTGCGGCGTGCGTCCGACAAGCGCTCCACGACGAGCATGCCGAGCCCTTCGGAGAATCCGGTCCCGTTCGCTCCCGCCGCGAATGCCCGGCACCGTCCGTCCGGGGACAGCGCGCGCTGCCGGCCGAAGGCGATCAGCAGGGTGGGGTCCGACATCACGGTGACTCCGCCGACCAGGGCGAGCGAGGTGTCGCCCTGACGCAATGCCTGGCAGGCGAGGTGCAGCGCGACCAGCGACGACGAACACGCGGTATCCACCGAGAGCGCGGGGCCCTTGAATCCGAAGGTGAAGGCGACCCGACCGGACAGGACCGCGGACGAAACACCCGGGTAGGCATGGCCTTCCGACTCCGCGGTCAGGCCCGGCGAACCGACGCGGGGCCCGTAGTCCTGATGGATCACGCCCGCGTACACCCCGGTGTCGCCGCCGCGCAGCGAGATCGGGTCGATCCCGGCGTCCTCCAGCGCCTCCCAGGCCGCTTCCAGGAACAACCGCTGCTGCGGATCCATGGCCGCGGCCTCGCGCGGGCTTATGCCGAAGAATCCGGCATCGAATTCGCCTGCGGCGTCGAGGAATCCACCTTCGCGCGTGTAGACGGTTCCCGGTGTACCGGGGTCGGGGTCGAACAGACGCTGGAGGTCCCAGCCACGATCGGCCGGGAACGGACCGACGGCGTCGGTGCCGGCGGCGACCAACTCCCACAACCGCGCCGGAGTGTCGGCACCACCCGGATATCGGCAGCTCATCCCGACGATCGCGATCGGTTCGCCGGCCCGGTCTTCCAGGTGCTGAATATGTTTCCGGGCGGCGCGCAGGTCCGCGGTGACCTTCCGCAGATACCGGCTGAGCCGTTCCTCGTTGCTGGTCTCGGGGTTGCTCATGCCGGGCCGAACTCCTTGTCGATCAAATCCAAGAGCTCACTGTCGGAGGTGAATTCGAGGTCGTCGTACTCGTGCACGGTCGCCTCGGCACCGAGGAAGGTGCGCAGGCGCTCGTCGACTCCCCGTAATCCGGCGAGGATCTCGTCGTTGCCGGCGCCGGCGGCGATGATCCGCTCGAGCAGTGCCTCGAGCCGGGCGATATCGTCCGACGCCGCGAGCGTCGCCGGGGCAGGCGCGACCGTCGCGATCTGTGCCAGCACGTAATCGGCGACCTCGCGCGCGGTCGGATAGTCGAACACCAGGGTCGAGGGCAGCGACAGTCCGGTCGTCTTCGACAGCCGGTTCCGGAACTCCACACCGCCGAGGGAATCGAAGCCGAGTTCGTCGAACCCGCGATCGGGCCCCACGTCGTCGGGCGAGTCGTAGCCCAGCACGGCGGCCACCTGTTCGCGCACCACATCCAGGACGACGCCGAGGCGCTTCGCCTCGGCGACGCCGTGCAGCCGCTCCCCCAGTCGCGGTTCGGCGGCGACCGCGGTGACCGAACGGTCGCGGGCGCGAACGAATCCGCGCAATACCGGCGGTACCAGGCCGTCGTACGCCTCCGACCGCAACTTCCCGGTATCCAGATGCATCAGCGCCGAGAACGATTCGCCCGCGGCGAGGGCTTCGTCGAACAACCGCAGGCCCTCGGTGCGGTCCAGCGGCGCCAGACCCAGGCGCTCGAATCGGCCGAGAGCGGCCCGGTCCAGCCCACCCGTCATGCCGATGTCCGGCTGCCACGGACCCCAGGCGAGTGCGACGGCCGGTAGCCCTTCGGCGCGGCGTCGCGCGGCGAGCGCGTCCAGGAAGCCGTTCGCGGCGGCGTAATTCGCCTGCCCCGCCGATCCGATGATTCCGGAGATCGAGGAGAACATCACGAACGCCTCGAGATTCATCCCCCGGGTTAGCTCGTGCAGGTACTCGGCGGCGGCCGCCTTGGGCGCGAACACCCGATCCACCTGCGCACCGGTGAGCGTGTGGACAGTGCCGTCGTCGAGGACGCCCGCCGCGTGCACGATCCCGGTGAGCGGGTGCTGGGCGGGAATGCCGGCCAGCACATCGCGCAGCGCGTCGCGGTCGGTGACATCGCAGGCGGCGATCCGCACGTCGGCACCGAGACGCGCCAGATCATCGGCGAGTTCGGTTGCGCCGGGGGCACGTTCGCCGCGGCGCGATACCAGCAGCAGTCGTCGCACGTCGTGCGCGGTGACCAGATGTCGTGCCAGCAACGCGCCCAGCCCCCCGGTGCCGCCGGTGATCAGGACTGTTCCCGTGCCGAACGAAACCGGCTCGGCCGCAGCGGATGTCACCGGCTCCAGGCGCGGCGTCAGGAGGCGGCCGGCGCGCAGCGCCATCTGTGGTTCGCCGGTCGCGATCGCGGCGGCGATCCGCTCGGCCGAGATGTGGTCCGCGCCCTCGGCGGCGTCGAGCAGGACGAACCGTTCCGGATATTCGGTCTGGGCACTGCGGATCAGTCCCCAGATCGCCGCCGATCCGGTATCCGGAGCTTCGCCGGGCAGCGCCGCCGCACGCTCGGTCAGCACCACCAGCCGCGACCGCGCGAAGCGAGCCTCCGCCAGCCAGTCGTGCACCGTGCGCAGGGCCGTTTTCACGCGGTCGTTCGCCGACAACGGCGAATCACTCTGCGCCCCCGAGAATTCGGGCCACACGACGACAGCCGGGACGGCCGGCGCCGATGCGAGGGCGGCGAGATCCGGATACCGCTCCTCGATTCCACGCACCCGCGCGGTCCCGAGCAGGGTGATACGGCCCGGAAGCGGTTCGCCGGGCTCGACGACCGTCCAGCCCAACCCGTACCGGCCCGCACGCGCACCCGGCAGCGTGGCGCGCAACTGGGAGGCATCGTAGGAACGCATCACCACCTCGTCGACGGAGAACACCGGATTTCCGTCCTGATCGACGGCCACGACGCTGGTCGTCTCGCTGCCGCGCCGGACGGCCATCACCCGCAGGGTGGTCACCCGCGCGGTGGTATGGAATCGCGTTGCGCCCCAGCGGAACAGGAGCTTGCCCTCGCTTCGGTCACCAGGGTGGTCGGACCAGATCAAACAGACGAGTCCGGCATGGAGCGCCATATCGAACAGGGCCGGATGCAACTGGAACCGATCGGGCGAGACCTCGCGGTTCAAGGTGACTTCGGAGAAGATCGTGTCACCCCGACGCCATGCGGCGTCGATGCCGATGAACGAGCTCCCGTATTCCAGGCCGGCGACCCGGGCGACCTGGGCCGGGATCCATGCGGGATCGACCGGTTCGGCGTCGGCCGGCGGCCACGCCTCGGTGCGCAGGATGTCGGTGAGTTCGGGGCCGGCCGGTTGCTCGCCGCTCAGCACACCACTGGCATTGCGCGCCCATTCCAGGTCCCGGCCGGGCAGCCGGTAGTGGAAGGTGAACGGTCGCCGGCCCGTCGGATCCGGTTCCCGCACCAGCACTTGCAGCTCGACATCGCCCTGCGCCGGCGGGAGGATCGGCGCCTCGAGCGTGAGCTCGTCCACGGCGCCGCATCCGATCCGCCGACCGGCGACCACCAGCATCTCCATCAGCGCGGCGCTCGGGACGAGCACCACTCCGTAGCTGGTGTGGTCGGCGATCCAGGGCTGGGTGCGCAGCGACAGCCGCCCGGTGAACAGCCACTCGTCGCGATCGCCCACGCGCACCACGTCGGTGAGCAGCGGATGCTCCGAAGTATTCCGGGCGTCCCCGGCGGCGGGGTCGAGCCAGTACCGGCGATGTTCGAAGGCGTAGGTGGGCAGAGCGACCCGGGTATTGCGGCGGTCGGCGAACAGCCGCGTCCAGTCGACCGGCAGTCCGGCGGTATGCGCTCGGCCGAGCAGTGTCAGGAACTGCTCGACCTCGTCGTGCTCCCGGCGGGCCGCCGCGGCGACCGCGGAGCGCGCCTCGATCTCCGCGGGAAGGGTCTGCTGCGTCATCGCCGCCAGCACCGCGTCGGGCCCGACTTCCAGGAAGCGGCGCACGCCCGCCGCCACCAGAGTCTCGACACCCGGCGCGAAACGCACCGCGGCACGCACCTGTGCCACCCAGTACCCCGAATCCGAGATCTCCTCGCCGGCAATGCGGCCCGAGACGTTCGACACCAGCGGAATGCGGGGGACGCCGAAGGACACACCGGCCGCCGCCTGCTCGAACTCGGCCAGCATCGGCTCCATCCGCGTGGAATGGAACGCGTGCGAGACCCGCAATCGGCTCGTCCGGCGACCCCGCTCGGTGAACTGCCGCTCGACCTCGCCGACGGCGTCCTCGTCACCCGAGACCACCACGGCCGCCGGCGCGTTCACCGCCGCGATGGCCACCCGATCACCGAATTCGACTGTCGCCGAAGCGACTTCGGCTTCCGATGCGGCGATCGCGAGCATCGCGCCGCCCTCGGGCAGCTCCGCCATCAACCGCCCGCGCGCCGCGACCAGTGCGCAGGCATCGTCGAGCGACCACACGCCGGCCACATACGCCGCGGCCAGCTCGCCGATCGAATGGCCGATCACCAGGTCGGGGCTCAGACCGAACGACTCCAGGAGCCGGCATATCGCCACTTCGAAGGCGAACAGGGCGGGCTGGGTCAACCGGGTCCGATCCAGCATCCCGGTCTCCGCGGCGGCCGCGTCGCTTCCGCGCCCGGTGAACATCGCCTGCCGCAACGAACATCCCACCAGGGGATCGAACCGGGCGCACACCTCGTCCAGCGCTCGGGAGAATACCGGGAACGCCGCTGCCAGCTCCGCGCCCATTCCGACGCGTTGCGCACCCTGGCCGGTGAACAGGAAGGCCGTCCTGCCCGTGCACACCGTGCCGGAAACCACTGCGGGCGAGGATGTTCCGGACGCGAGCGCGGCGAGTCGCGCCGACATCTGCTCACGATCACCACCGAGCACCACCGCCCGGCACTCGTGCTGCGTGCGTGCGGTCGCCAGGGAATACGCCACATCCGCCGGATCGGCATGCGGATGGTCGAGCAGCCAGTTCCGCAGCTTCGCCGCCTGCGCCCGCAGGGCGGTCTCGTTCTTGGCCGACACCAGCCACGGCATCGGCGGTCGGTGGTCGGCGGCGGTCGGTGCCGAGACACCCGACGGGGTGGCGGGCGCCTCCTCGAGGATCGCGTGCGCGTTGGTGCCGCTGACACCGAACGACGACACACCGGCCCGGCGCACCTTCTCCCCCGCGGGCCACGGTTCCGGCCGGGTCAGCAGCCGCACCTCGCCCGCGGACCAATCCACATGCGAGGACGGCGCATCCGCGTGCAGGGTCCGGGGCAGGGTTTCGTGCCGCAGCGCCTGCACCATCTTGATCACGCCACCGACACCGGCCGCGGCGACGGTGTGGCCGATATTCGATTTGATCGAGCCGATCCGCAGCGGCTCCCGGTCCCCGCGGTCCTGCCCGTACGCGGCGATCAACGCGTTGGCCTCGATCGGATCACCGAGCGGGGTGCCGGTCCCGTGCGCCTCCACCGCGTCCACGTCGGCGGGTGCGAGCCCGGCATTGGCGAGTGCCTGCGCGATCACCCGTTCTTGCGACGGACCGTTCGGCGCGGTCAATCCGTTGCTCGCACCGTCCTGGTTCACCGCCGTCCCGCGCACGAGGGCGAGCACGTCGTGCCCCCGGCGCCGGGCATCGGAGAGCCGCTCAAGCACCAGCACACCGACACCTTCGGCGAAGGCGACGCCGTCGGCGTCCGCGGAGAAGGCCTTGCACCGGCCGTCGGGCGAAAGACCGCGCTGCCGTGCGAAATCCACGTACAGATAGGGGCTGGCCGCGACGGTGACACCACCGGCCAGCACCAGCGAGCTGTCACCCTGGCGCAGCGCTTGGCAGGCCAGATGCAGCGACACCAGCGACGACGAGCATGCGGTGTCCACGGTCACCGCCGGCCCCTCCAGCCCGAGCACATAGGCCACCCGCCCGGATATCACGCTGCTGGTATTACCGGTGAGCCGATAGCCCTCGAGTTCGCCCTCGACGCGGTCGACATAGCCCGAGGCGCCGGCGCCGGTGAACACTCCGGTATCGCTGCCGCGCAGGGATACCGGGTCGATACCCGCCTGCTCCAGCGCCTCCCACGACACTTCCAGCAGCAATCGCTGCTGCGGATCCATCGCGACGGCTTCGCGGGGGCTGATCCCGAAAAAGCCCGGATCGAAATCCGCTGCGTCATAGAGAAATCCACCACGGGTGGTGTAGACGGTACCGGGTTTGTCCGGGTCCCGGTCGAACAGTCGCTCGAGCTGCCAGCCGCGATCCGACGGGAACTCGCCGGTCGCGTCGGTTCCGGAGGCGACGAGGTCCCACAGGTGGTCCGGCGATTCCACACCCCCCGGGAAGCGGCACGCCATCCCCACGATCGCGATCGGTTCGTCGGTCCGCACCCGGCGCACGGGCTCGACGGCGGGTCCGTCGGCCGCGACCGGCGCGATGCGGGAGTGCACGAGTTTCGCCACCGCCGACGGGGTCGGGTGGTCGAACACGAGCGTCGACACCAGCTGCACGCCGGTGGCCTCGGCCAGGCGGTTGCGGAACTCCACCGCGGCGAGGGAATCGAAACCGATCTCGTCGAAGGGCTGGTCGGGCCCGATATCGTTGCCCGAGTCGTGCCCCAGCACGGCGGCCACCTGCTCGCGCACCACCTCCAGCACGACATCACGGCGTTGTGCCTCCGGCACCCCGGCCAACCTCGCGCCCAGCGACGACGCCGCGGCCGATTCGGTGCGCGCCGGTCGCGCCGAGCGGGGCAGGAATCCACGCAGCACAGCGGGAACCGCGACGGCGTCGGATGCGCGGCGCAGGACGGTCGCGTCGAATCGCAGGGGTATCGGTCGAACGTGCGCGAGGGCCGCATCGAACAGGCGCAGACCGTCGGCGTCGGCGAGCTGCCCCAGGCCCAGGCGCGCCCAGCGGCGCAGCGCCGCATCGTCCACCTCGCCGGTCATGCCGCTGCCCTGATTCCACGGCCCCCACGCCACCGAGGTCGCGACCATCCCCGCCGCTCGCCGCGATCGGGCGAGGGCGTCCAGAAATCCGTTCGCCGCCGCGTAATTGCCCTGCCCGGGCGATCCGAGCACTGCGGCGACGGAGGAGAACAGCACGAATGCCGACACATCGCGGTCGCGGGTCAACTCGTGCAGATGCCATGCCCCGTCGACCTTCGGCGCCAGCACCCGATCCAGCTGCTCGGGGGTCGACGACTCGACGGTGCCGTCATCGAGCACCCCGGCGGCATGCACGATCGCGATCGGCCCGGCGGCGGGATCGAGGGTCTCCACCAGTTGTGCCACCGCTTCGCGATCCGCGATGTCGCAGGCGATCACCCGGACGTCGGCTCCGGCCCGCGTCAGCTCGGCGGCCAGGGCGTCGGCACCGGGGGCCGCAGGTCCGCGGCGCGAGGTCAGCACCAGTCTGCGCACACCATGTTCGGCAACCAGATGGCGGGCGAACAGGGCGCCCAAGCCACCGGTGCCACCGGTGATCACCACCGTCGCATCCCACGGCGACGCCGCGACTCCGGTCTCGTCCGCTGCCGAGGCGCGCGTCAACCGAGGAACCAGCAGCTGCCGATCGCGCACGGCGACCTGCGGTTCACCCGAGCGCACCACCGCCGCGATCAGATCACCGTCCAACGACACGGAAGGGTCGATGTCGAGTAGAACGAACCGGCCCGGATTCTCCGACTGCGCACTGCGCACCAGTCCCGACACCGCGGCGGCGGCCGGATCCGGTTGCGCCTCGGGCAATCCGGCACCGCCCGCCGTCACCACCACCAGCCGGGCGTCGGAGAGAGATCGCTGCGCCAGCCAGGACTTCAGTACCGCCAGCGTGCCCTGCACGTGCGCCCGCACCGCCGCCGCGACATCGGTGGCGTCGGCACTGGTCTGCGCTGCGGCTTGCCACACCACTACATCCGGAACCCGTTCGACCGCAACGACTTCGGCGACGGAACCGTAGCAGGCGCCGATCCCCGGCAGCGGCGCGCTGCCGAGTACCGCCATCGACGGGGCCGGCGACGCGGCCGGGCTCGCCGGCGCGGACTCCCACCGCACCTCGTAGAGGCCGACGTCGTCACGCGCCAGGGTCCGCCGGAACTCGCCGAGGTCGTACGGGCGCATCACCACCGCGTCGACCGAGACGATCGGGTCGCCGTTCGGATCGACCGCCGCGACGGAGATGGTTTCGGTCCCGCTCGCGATCGCGACGACCCGCAGCGAGGTCACCTCGGCCCGGCGTTCACCCGCCTGCCGGTGGAATCGCGCACCGCCCCACCGGAACAACAACCGGCCCGTATCGGGAGGGAAATCCGCGTCCCGCCACATCAGCCGCGAAAAGCCCGCGTGGAGCACCAGATCCAGCAGGGCCGGATGCAGATCGTGGCGAGCGGCCTCCGGTGCGGCGGCGGTATCGAGGACGACCTCGGAGAAGACCGCGTCGCCGCGCTGCCATGCGGCGCGCACCCCGATGAACGCCGGACCGTATTCGAGCCCGGCATCCCGGTAGATCCGCTCGGCCAGTCCCGCGGTATCTGCTCGTTCCGCGTCGGCCGGCGGCCACGGCTCCGCCCGCAACCGCGCCGACAACTCCGAGTCGTCGTCCCGATGCGCCGCCAGCGCGCCGGTCGCGTTGTGTACCCAGTCGCCGTCCGCCGAGGTCCGGAAATAGAACTCGAACCGGCGACGCCCGGCCCCGTCGGGCGCTTGCACCAGGACCTGCAGCTCGATCTCGTCGTCCGCGGTCGGCAGAATCGGCGCCTGCAGGGTGAGGTCGTCGACCACCCCGCAGCCGATCCGGCCGCCCGCGACGAGCAGGAACTCGATCAAGGCCGCGCTCGGCACGACCACGACACCGTAGGTCGTGTGGTCGGCGATCCACGGATGAGTGCGCAACGACAACCGGCCGGTGAACAGCCATTCGTCGCTGCCCGCCAGCCCGACCACGCCGGTCAGAATCGGATGATCCGAGGCCGGCGACACCTCGCCGGCGGGCTGCAGCCAGTACCGTCGATGCTGAAACGCATAGGTGGGCAACGGAACTCGCCGCACGTTGCGGCCCGCGAACCACGGGGCCCAATCCACCGCCGCACCCGCCACCTGAAGCTCCGCCAACGCCGTGGCAAACCGCACCACCTCGTCGACCGAGCGCCGCGCTGTCGCCACCACCGAAGCGGCCGACTCGACCTCCGGAAGCTCGGCCAGACATTCGCGAGTCATCGCCGCCAGCACCGCATTCGGGCCGACCTCGACAAAACGGCGCACTCCCGCCGCCACCAGCGCCGCGACCCCCGGCGCGAACCGCACACAGCCGCGTACCTGGCGCACCCAGTACTCCGGTTGTGTCACCGCGTCCCCGGCGACATCGCCCGATTCGTTCGACACCACCGGCAGGCTCGGCGGGCGGTACGTGACGCTCTCGGCGACGGACCGGAACTCGGCCAGCATCGGATCCATCCGTGCCGAATGGAAGGCCTGCGTGACCCGCAACCGATTGGTCTCGACACCGAGACCACCGAGTCGCCGCTCGATCTCCGCGATGGCGTCGACATCTCCGGACAGCACCGTCGAGGACGGGCCGTTCACCGCCGCGACCTCCACCGCGCCACCGAAATCGGCGGCGATCTCGACCGCCCGCGCCTCCTCGACCGCCACGGCGAGCATCGCGCCGCCCGCGGGAAGCGCACCCATCAACCGGCCGCGCGCCGCCACCAGCGCGCACGCGTCGGAGAGCGACCACACCCCGGCCACGTATGCGGCCGCCAACTCTCCGATCGAATGCCCGATCACCACATCCGGTGTCACACCGAAGGATTCGACCAGGCGGAACAACGACACCTCGAACGCGAACAGCGCGGGCTGCGTGAACTCCGTCCGATCCAGCGCCGCATCCGGACCGGCGAACATCACCTCCCGCAGCGAACGGCCGAGCAGCGGATCGAACTCCGCGCACACCTCGTCCAGCGCCGCCGCGAACACCGGAAACGCCCGGTACAAACCGGCGCCCATCCCGGCTCGCTGGGCGCCCTGCCCCGTGAACAGGAAGGCGGTCTGTCCCGCAAGCACTTTCGACTCGATCGTGTTCGGCGCACCCGTCGCCAGATCGGCCAGACCAGCAAGCAGTTCGTCGCGGCCGCGGCCGAGGACCACACCGCGGTGATCCAACAGCGCCCGCGAAGTTGTCAGCGAATGGGCGACGTTCCACGGATCGGCATCGGGATCGCCGAGCAGCCACTGCCGCAAGCGATCCGCCTGTGCCCGCAGCGCGTCGCGGGACTTGGCCGAGATCACCAGCGGGACCACATCGGATGCGATGGGATCGAGACCCGGCACATCCGCACTCGCCGGGTCCGCGACCGGCTCGGCGGGCGCTTCCTCCACGATCAGATGGGCATTGGTACCACTGGCCCCGAACGAGGAGACCCCCGCCCGGCGCACCCGCTCCCCCGCCGGCCACGGTTCGCTGCTGCGCAGCAGTCGTACTGTTCCCGCCGACCAATCCACATGCGGCGACGGCGCATCCACATGCAATGTCTGCGGCAACATCTCGTGCCGCATCGCCTGCACCATCTTGATCACGCCGGCCACCCCCGCGGCGGCCTGCGTGTGCCCGATATTCGACTTCAGCGAGCCCAAACGCAGCGGTCCGTGTGCGCGCCCCTTCCCGTAGACGCCGATCAGTGCCGTCGCCTCGATCGGATCGCCCAGCTTGGTCCCGGTGCCGTGCGCCTCCACCACGTCGACATCCGAGGCGCCCAGACCCGCGTTCGCCAACGCCTGCGCGACGACTCGTTCCTGGGACAGTCCGTTCGGAGCGGTCAGGCCGTTGCTCGCGCCGTCCTGATTCACCGCGCTCCCACGCACCACCGCCAGCACGGTGTGGCCGAGCCGGCGGGCCTCGGACAGCCGCTCCAGCACCAGCATGCCGATGCCTTCGGAAAAGCCGGTGCCGTCGGCGGCCGCCGCGAACGCCTTGCAGCGGGCATCCGGCGAAAGCCCCCGCTGACGCGCGAACGAGATCAGCAGGGACGGATCGGACATCACCGTGACGCCACCGGCCAGCGCGAGGGTGGCGTCCCCGTTGCGCAGCGCCTGACATGCGAGGTGAATGGCCACGAGGGACGACGAGCACGCGGTGTCGACCGAAATCGCCGGGCCCTTGAAGCCCAGGGTGTAGGCGATCCGGCCGGACAGCACGCTGTTCGCGACGCCGAAGTAGGCGTGGCCTTCGGTTTCACCGCTGGTCGCCGGCGTGCCGATGCGCGGACCGTAGTTCTGGTGGATGACTCCGGCGAAGACGCCGGTTCCGCTGCCGCGCAACGACATCGGATCGATGCCGGCGTGCTCCAGGGCTTCCCATGACACTTCGAGCATCAGGCGCTGCTGCGGATCCATCGCCGCGGCCTCACGGGGGCTGATTCCGAAGAAGGCCGCGTCGAAGTCTCCGACGGCATCGAGATATCCGCCTTCGCGGGTGTACACCGTGCCCGGCACATCCGGATCCGGGTCGTAGAGCCGCTGCAGATCCCAGCCGCGGTCGGTGGGGAAGCCGCCGACCGCGTCCACACCGTCGGCGGTCAGGCGCCACAGGTCCTCGGGCGAGCGCACACCGCCGGGATACCGGCAGGACATGCCGACGATGGCAATGGGTTCGGTCGAGCGGTCGGTGAGCTCGCGGAGTTGTTGTTTGGTCTCGTACAGCTCTTTCGCGGTCTTCTTGAGGTATTGCCGTAGCTCGTCGTTGTCGGCCATCGGTGGGGAGCTCCTAAGAACGTCGGCTCAGCCGAGGTTGTCGATGAAGTCGAAAAGCTCGCGGTCGTCCGCGGTGTCGAGGCGGTCGACGGCGCGATCGGGGCCGCTGTCGTCGGCGCCGTCCTCGAGTTGCCGCAGGAGTGCGGTCAGCCTGCGCGCCACGTCCGACCGGTCCTCCGGCGACAGCTCGGCGGCGGCGCAGCTGCGCGTCAGCGCATCGATCTCGGCCGCGATCCGTTCCGCGGGATCCTGCGCCGGAGCGATCTGCCGGTACACGAAGCCGGCCAGCTCCTCCGCGGTCGGATAGTCGAAGACCAGCGTCGCGGGCAACTGCAGACCGGTCGCCCGGACCAACTGGTTGCGGAACTCCATGACGCTGAGCGAATCGAAACCGATGTCCTTGAACGGCATATCCGGTGCGATCGCCCCCACATCGTCGTGGCCCAGTACCGCCGCGGCCTGCGTCCGGATCACGTCGAGCACCACACGTTCCTGCTCGGCCGGCGTGCGACCCGCCACCAGCGCCGCCAACGTCGACGATTCGCTCGCCGCCGCGGCGGTCACGCGACGACGAGTCGGCTGCACCAACCCACGCATGATCGAGCGACCGTCCGCGGCGAGCGCCGAACGGTCGATCCGGACCGCGGCCACGTCCGCACGGCCACTCGCGAGGGCCGCGTCGAACAGCGCCATACCGTCGTCGATGTCCAGCGGCGGGAATCCGTCCCGGCGCAACCGGGCGATATCGGCGGCGCCGAGGGCACCGGTCATCCCGGTGCTCTCCGCCCACAGTCCCCACGCCAGCGACGTCGCTGGCAGCCCGTGGACGTGCCGGTACTGCGCCAGCGCGTCGAGGAAGACATTGGCGGCGGCGTAGTTCGACTGGCCCGGGTTGCCGATCACGCCCGCGATCGACGAATACAGGACGAACATCGACAGATCCAGGTCCTTCGTCGCCTCGTGCAGATTCCATGCCGCGTCGACCTTCGGACGCAGGACCTCCGCGATCCGCTCCGGTGTCATCATGACCAGGAGGCCGTCCGACAACACACCTGCCGCGTGGACCACACCTGTCAACGGGTGGTCCGCCGGTACGGCCGCCAGCACGCGGTCCAGGGCGGCGCGATCGGCGGCGTCACACGCCACCACCTCGACCTGCGCACCCAGCGCGGCGAGTTCGTCCCGCAACTCGGCCGCGCCGGGCGCCGCCGGGCCGCGCCGGCCGGCGAGCACCAGTCGGCGCACCCCGTATTCGGTGATCAGCTGCCGTGCGACCACGGCGCCCAAGCCGCCCGTACCACCGGTGATCAGCACGGTGCCCTCGGGCCGCAGCGGGGCCGGCACGGTGAGCACGTTCTTGCCGATATGCCGAGCCTGACTCATCTGGCGGAACGCTTCCGGCGCCTGGCGTAGATCCCACGCGGTGATCTGCGAGGGAGTCAGGGCACCGACGTCGAAGAGTTCGACGACGGTGGTGAGGATCTGCCCCAACCGATCCGGCGGCACGTCCAGGAGCATGAAGTGGTGGTAGTCCACGCCGGGGTGATCGGCGGCCACCTGCCCGGGGTCACGCTCGTCGAGGTGACCCATCTCGATGAATTTGCCGCCGCGCGGCATCAACCGCAACGACGCGTCCACGAATTCGAGCGTCAGCGAATTCAAGACGATGTCCACGCCGCGGCCGGCGGTGGCGTCGAAGAACTTCTGCTCGAACTCCACGGTGCGCGAATCACCGATCTCGGAATCGTCGAATCCGAGCCGGCGCAACACCTCCCATTTCGGACGGCTCGTCGTCGGCAACACCCGCAACCCCAGATGCCGAGCCAACTGGATCGCCGCCAGGCCGACGCCACCGGTGGCCGCGTGCAGCAGCAGCGTCCGGCCCGGTTGCGCCCCGGCCAGGTCGACGAGGCCGTAATAGGCGGTGGCGTACACCACCGGAACCGCGGCGGCATGGGCGAAGGACCAGCCGCGCGGCATCCGGGCGAGTAGTCGCCGATCGGTGACCGTCACCGCGCCCGCCCCCGACGTGAACCCGAAAACCCGGTCGCCCGGGGCGAATTCGGTGACGTCCGGCGCCACCTCCAGCACGACGCCGGCGCCCTCGACACAGATGGTCGCGCTGATCGACTGGGATCCGGCAGTCGCATCCGACACCATGCCCAGGGTGATGAGCACATCGCGGAAGTTCACGCCCGCCGCGCGCAGCGCGATCCGCACCTGACCGGGCGCCAGTTCCCGCATCTCCTCCGGCGTCTCCACCAGGGCGAGGTTGTCACCGGTCAACGTGCCCTTACCGGAATGGGCCAACCGCCATGCCCGCGAGCGGATCAGCTCGCTCGCGCCGACGAGATCGCCCGGACCTCGGCCGAGCCGGGGGGCGTACACCGCCCCACGCCGGAGGGCCAGCTGGGGCTCGTCACCGATCGCCACGGCCACGGCCACCGCACGCCGGTAATCGTCGCGGTCGTCGACATCGACGACCAGGATTCGATCCGCGTTCTCACTCTGTGCCGTGCGCAGCAGACCCCACGCCGCAGCCGCGGACAGATCCACCGATTCGCCCGGATGCGTGGCCACCGCGTGGTGGGTCACCACCACGATCGGTTCGTCGCGCGCCAGCAGCCGCTGCATTCGCACCGTCAGCTCGGTAACCGAATCCCGCACGGCCGCAGGGAGATCGCCGGCGGCGCCACCGCTCGCCGGGTGAGCGGGGTCGAACCGCACGACCGCCACCCGCCGGCCCGCCACCGTCACGACTTCCTCGTCCTGCCCGGGACTCCAGGATTCGACGTCACCAGGTTCGTCCGGTGACACCGCTACCCATTCCACCCGGTAACCGACGCCGTCACTGCGACGGCGGGCAGCGCCCAGGAGTGTGTCGGTCGAGAGTTGCCGCAGCGTCAGCGCCGCCACCTCGGCCACCACCGCACCCGCGGCATCGGTCACGCTCACCGCGATCCGATCGGTGCCGGCGCGTGCCGCTCGTACCCGCAACGACGCCGCCCCGGTCGCGTACAGCTCGACGTTCTCCCAGGAGAAGGGAACGACCACCGTGTCGGCGCCGGCGTCGGAGAGCAAGTCGCCCAACAGGATCGAGTGCAGCGCGGCATCCAGCAGGGCGGGATGTATCCCGAACTCGCCGCCGTGCGGCCGCGCCGATTCCGGCAGCGCGACTTCGGCGAACACCTCGTCGTCGCGCCGCCACAACGCGGTGAGTCCCTGGAAGACCGGCCCGTACTCGTATCCCCGCTCGGCCAGAACCGCATACGCGTCCTCGACCGGCAACGCCGTCGCACCCGTGGGCGGCCAGGCGTCCGCCGCCGAGCCGACCGGCGGTGCCTCCGTCTGCGTGGTGATCGATCCTGCCGCGTGCCGGGTCCATTCCTCGGATTCGTCGGCGTCGTGCGCACGGGAGTACACCGACACCGGCCGTGCCCCGGTCTCGTCCGGACCACCCGCCATGACCCGCAATTCGACCGCCCCGGTGGTAGGCACCGGCAGCGGCGCCTCGAGCACCAGCTCCGCCACCCGCGGAGTTCCCAGCAGTGTTCCGACGTGCAACGCCAGCTCCACGAGCGCGGCCCCCGGAAGCAGGGCGACGCCCGCGACGGCGTGATCGGCCAGCCACGGCTGATCGGCCGTCGAAAGCCTGGCGGTGAAGACCACATCCGGTGAATCCGGCAGTCGCAGCATCGCGCCCAGCAGTGGATGTCCGGCTTCGGCCAGACCCGACTGCCGAACGTCGGGCGCGGCGCCGGGCCGCAGCCAGTACCGCCGGTGCTCGAACGCGTAGGTCGGCAACGAAACCCGATCGGCCGGGGCCGCCAGCGCTCCGGGCGCCACCGCCACGCCTGCACAATGCGCCTGCGCCAAAGCCACGGCGACCTGCTCCGGACCGCCCCGATCACGCTGCAACGTCCCGAATACCGCCACCCGATCGGCCATCCCGAGCGATTCCACGGTCGAAGCCATCCCGACCGTCAAGACCGGATGCGGACTGACCTCGATGAATGCGTTCACTCCGCTACGCGCCAATGCCGCCACCGATTCCGCGAATCGCACCGGTGCGCGCAGCCCCCGATACCAGTAGCCGGCATCCAGCAGTTCGGTATCCACATAGTCCGCGGTCACCGTCGAGAAGAACGGCAGCGAACCCGGTCCCGGCTCGACGGCGGCCAGCTCCGCTGTCACTCGATCGCGGATCGCTTCCACCGCCGCGGAATGCGATGCGTAGTCGACCGGAATCCGCCGCACCCACACGCCGTCGGCCGCACAGGCGGCGACGAACTCGTCCAATGCGGATGCCTCACCGGACACCACGGTTTCGCCCGGACCGTTCTCCGCCGCGACCGAAATCCGGTCGCCGAACCCGGCCGCACGCTGCCTCACCACCTCGGTGGTCGCGCGCACCGAGGCCATACCGCCGTGGCCCGCGAGTTCCTCGGCGACGATCCGGGAACGCAGGGCGACCACCCTGGCGCCGTCGGCCGTCGACAACCCGCCGGCGACGACGGCGGCGGCAATCTCGCCCTGCGAATGACCCAGCACCGCAACGGGTTCCACCCCATTCGCCCGCCACAGCCGCGCCAGCGACACCATCACCGCGAACAGCACCGGTTGGACCACATCCACCCGTTCCAGTGCGGCCGCGTCCGGTTCCCCGCGCAGCACCGCGGTCAACGACCAATCGACGAACGGTGCCAGCGCGGCCTCACATTCGGCGATCGCGTCCGCGAATACCCCACCCGCGGCAAGCAATTCGGCGGCCATACCCACCCACTGGCTGCCCTGCCCCGGAAATACGAAGGCCACCCGACGCGAGACGGCACGCCCGGACACGACGTCGTCGGCGGCAGCCGATTCGGCCAGCCGCGCCACACCGGCCGCCAGGTCCGCCGGTTCCCGTCCCACCACCGCAGCGCGCCACTCCAGCTGGGAGCGGTGCCGCAACAGTGAATGCGCGATATCGCCCGGTCTCGCATCCGGATACGAGACCAACCACTGCGCGAGGCGAACAGCCTGCTCCCGCAGCGCTTCCCGGCTCTGCGCGGACACCACCCAGGTGAAGGTGCGGCCGGCGTCGACCGGTCGCGTGTCATCCGGTCCGGTCGGGGACTCCGATGCGCCGGTCGGCGCGGGCGCTTCCTCGAGAATCACATGCGCGTTGGTGCCGCTGATCCCGAACGACGACACCCCGGCACGCCGGACGCGCCCGCTGTCCTGCCAAGGCCGAGCCTCGGTCAGCAACTCGACCGCACCGGCCGACCAATCCACGTGCGGGCTGGGCTCGTCCACATGCAAAGTGCGGGGCAACATCCGATGCCGCAGCGCCTGCACCATCTTGATCACGCCGCCCACCCCGGCGGCGGCCTGCGCATGGCCGATATTCGACTTCAACGACCCGAGCAGCAGCGGCTCCGACCGGCGCTGTCCGTAGGTGGCGAGCAGTGCGTTCGCCTCGATCGGATCGCCCAGTGGCGTCCCGGTCCCGTGCGCTTCCACCGCGTCCACATCCGGCGGTGTCAGGCCGGCATCGGCCAGCGCCGCCATGATCACTCGCTCCTGTGACGGACCGTTCGGCGCGGTCAGACCGTTGCTCGCGCCGTCCTGATTCACCGCCGACCCGCGCACGACGGCAAGGACGTCGTGACCGAGCCGCCGCGCATCGGACAGCCGCTCGACCACCAGCATGGCCGCCCCCTCCGACCAGGTGATTCCGTCCGCGGCCGCCGAGAACGACTTGCACCGGGCATCCCGGGCCAACCCGCGCTGACGCGAGAACTCCACGAACACCATCGGTGTCGCCATCACCGTCGCGCCACCCACCAGCGCCAGTGAGCTCTCTCCTTGGCGCAGTGCGCGGCACGCGGTGTGCAACGCCACCAACGACGACGAGCACGCGGTGTCGACGGTCAGCGCCGGTCCCTCCAAACCCAGCGCGTACGACACCCGCCCCGAGGCCACGCTCCCCATGACACCGGTGACGGCATAGCCCTCCACCTCGGCCCCGGCCCTGCGCGTCACCTCCGCGTAGTCCTGGTACATCACGCCCGTGTAGACACCGGTATCGCTGCCCCGCAAGGACGCCGGGTCGATTCCCGCGTCCTCCAGCGCTTCCCACGCCACCTCGAGCAGCAGCCGCTGCTGGGGATCCATGGCCGACGCCTCCCGGGGCCCGATCCCGAAGAATCCGGCATCGAAATCGCCTGCGCCGGTGAGGAATCCACCCTCACGGATATAGGACGTTCCGGAATGCTCCGGATCGGGATCGAACAGCCGCTCCAGATCCCACCCGCGATCCGCGGGAAACTCACTGATCGCGTCGGTTTCCGACACCAGCAGATCCCACAGCTGGTCCGGCGATCCGACGCCACCCGGATACCGGCACGCCATCCCGACGATGGCGATCGGTTCGTCCGCGCGGATCGGTGTCGCGCCGCGCTCCACGGAGGCGTCGGCGGATCCGTCTTTCTGTTCCACGAGCGACCGCACGAATGTCGCCACCGCCGCGGGGGTGGGGTGGTCGAATACCAGGGTCGAGGGCAGCCGCACGCCCGTCGCCTTGCCGAGCCGGTTACGGAACTCCACACCGCCCAGCGAGTCCAAACCCATGGCGCTGAACGGCTTTTCGACATCGACCTCGCCGGGCGAGGTGTAGCCCAGCACCGCGGACGCGTGCTCTCGCACGAGGTCGAGTACCACCTCACCGCGCCGGGCATCGGGCGCCGCGGCCAAGCGGGCTCCGAGCGCGCCGGCCGTCCGGGCCACCGGCGCGGATGCGCGCCGCGCGAAGCCGCGCAGGACCGCGGGAACCGCGGCGACATCGGTCTGGCGGCGCACTGCCGTCGCATCGAACCGGATCGGCGCCGGCTGCGCCTCGGGGTGGGTGAGGGCCTGGTCGAACAGCCGCACGCCCTCGGCCTCGCCGAGCTGACCGAAACCCATTCGCTCCCAGCGCGCGACGGCCGCGCGGTCGAGGTCACCGGTCATGCCGCTGTCCTGTTGCCACGGCCCCCAGGCCAGCGCTGTCGCCGGCAGGCCCGCTTCCCGCCGCTGCTGCGCGAGCGCGTCCAGGTAGCCGTTCGCCGCCGCGTAGTTGCTCTGCCCAGCCGAGCCGAGAGACGCGGCGATCGACGAGAACAGCACGAACGCCGAGACATCGCGGTCCCGGGTCAGCTCGTGCAGATGCCACGCGCCGTCCACCTTCGGCGCCAGCACTCGATCCACCTGCTCGTCGGTCAGCGACTCCACGGTGCCGTCGTCCAAGACCCCGGCCGTGTGGATGACGGCCAACCGGTCGTCGGATGCGATGGTGCCCAGCAGGTCTCGTACCGCGTCGCGGTCGGCGACATCACAGGCGACCACCCGGGCCTCGGCGCCGGCCTGCGTCAACTCGCGCACCAATTCGGCCGCACCGGGCGCTTCGTGACCGCGCCGCGAGGTCAGCACCAGCCGTCGCACACCGTGTGCGGCGACGAGGTGGCGGGCGAACACGGCGCCGAGACCACCGGTGCCGCCGGTGATCAGCACCGTCGCGTCCGCCGGCGGCGTCGGCGGGGTAGCCGCCGGCGTGGGCACTCGTGTGAGCCGGGGCACCAGGATCTGCCCGTCGCGCACCGCGACCTGGGGCTCGCCCGAACGCAGAGCCGCGCCGATGCGGGCGGCCGACAGCGGCTCGGCGGGATCCTCGTCGATCAGCACGAACCGATCCGGATGCTCCGACTGCGCGCTGCGCACCGATCCCCACACCGCCGCGGCGGCCGGGTGCGCGCCCGCGCCGACCGGCCCGGCGCCGCCCGTGGTGACGACCACCAACCGCACATCGGACAGACGTTCCGCCGCGAGCCACGTCCGCAGCATCGCCAGGGTGGCGTGCACTCCGGTCCGGACCGGGCCCGGATCTCCCGCCGCGGGATCGCCGACGGCACGGACGGGCGCCCGCCAGACGACTGCGGCCGGAAGACACTCGGCCACAACGAGTTCGGCGAGCGAGGCATATGTCTCGCCGATACCGGCGATATTCGCGCCCGGCAGCGCAGCGAGGGCCGGTGCGGACGCATCCGCCGAATCCGACCGCGCCGCTTCCCAATCGATTCGATACAGGCCGGACCGATCCGCCGCCGCGTCGCCGAGTGCTCCCACGGGAATCGGCCGCATGGTCACCGCACCGATCCCGACAACAGGCGCGCCGTGGGAATCCGTGAGCGACACCGTGATTCGCCGATCACCGCCCTCGACGGCGGCCGCCGCCAACCGGGCCCGCAGCGAGGTGGCCCCCACGGCACGGATGTCGATGTTCTCCCAGGAATACGGCACCAGAATCGTATCCGGCGCCGGCGCGTCCACCAGGCCGCCGGCGAGCAGCGCGTGCAGCACCGCATCCAGCAACGCCGGGTGCACACCGAATCGGCCCGCCGAGGCGTACCCCGTCGTCCGGCCGTCCGGGGACTGCGCCCGCTCCGGCAACGTCAATTCGGCGAAGACCTCGCCGTCGTGCCGCCACAGTGCGGTCAGCCCACGGAAAGCGGGACCGTAGTCGTAGCCGCGCCCGGCCAGCTCCGCATAGGCGTCCTCGATCGACACGGGCTGCGCCGTGGCCGGCGGCCACCTGTCCGGCTGCTGCGCGGGAGCCGAGGGAGCTTCTGGCACAAGCGTTCCCGTGGCATGGCGCACCCACGGCGCCCGCTCCGCTTCGCCGTCGTGCTGGGGCCGCGAATGCACCGACAGCTGCCGGGAACCGCCGGCATCGGGACCGCCGACCATCACCCGCAATTCGACGGCGCCCGTCGCGGGCACGATCAGCGGGGCGGTCACGATCAGCTCGGCCGGCCGGGGACTGCCGACCACCGCCCCGGCGTGCAGCGCCAGCTCCACGAATGCCGTCCCCGGTACCACTACCGAACCGCCGATCACGTGATCGGCCAACCACGGATGACTCGACAGCGACAGCCGGCCCGCCAGCACCACCCCGTCCGCATCCGGCAGCCACACCGCCGCACCCACGAGCGGATGGTCGGTGCGGTCCAGTCCCGTCAGCCGCACATCGGCGCTGTCCGCGACATCGGGCAGCCAATAGCGTCGGCGTTGAAATGCATACGTGGGCAGAGGAATTCGCTGCTGTGGACGACGCCGGAACAGCGCCGTCCAATCGACCCGGACACCGGACGTGTGGGCCTGCGCCACCATCGTCGACAACTGCACGGTCTCGTCGCGATCCCTGCGCGCGGCCGCCATCACCACCGAATCCGCGCTTTCCCCGAGGGTCTGCCGGGTCAGCGCGGTGAGCACGGCGTCGGGGCCGACCTCCAGGAATCGACGCACTCCCGAAGCGAGCAACGTCTCGATCCCCGGCGCGAAGCGCACCGCGTCACGCACGTGCCGCACCCAGTAGGACGGCTCCAGCAGCTCGTCTCCCGCGAGCAGGCCGGACAGATTCGACACCACCGGCAGGCGCGGCCGGTGATAGGTCAATTCCGCTGTCACAGCCGCGAATTCGTCCAGCATCGGCTCCATGAGCTCCGAGTGGAACGCATGCCCGACCCGCAGCCGCGACGTCTTGCACCCGCGCCGGACGAACAGCTCCTCGATCTCGGCGACCGCCGCCTCCGCCCCCGACACCACAAGGGCCTCGGGCGCGTTCACCGCGGCGACGGACACGCGCCCGGAATACCGCGCGACGACCTCGTTCACGTCCGGTTCGGCTGCCGCGACGGCCAGCATCGCGCCACCCGGCGGTAGCGCACCCATCAGGCGACCACGGGCCGCCACCAGCCGGCAGGCGTCCGCCGTCGACCACAGGCCCGCGAGATAGGCGGCCGCGACCTCTCCGATCGAATGGCCGATCAGCACATCCGCAGTGACGCCGAACGATTCCAGCAGCCTATACAGCGCCACCTCGAAGGCGAACAGCGCGGGCTGTGTGAACTCGGTCCGACCCAGCACACCCTCGGTATCGGTGAACATCAGCTCGCGCAGGGAACGGCCGAGCAACGGATCGAAGTGCGCACACACCTCGTCCAACGCCGCCGCGAACACCGGAAACGCCTGGTACAGACCCGAACCCATCCCGGCCCGCTGGGCGCCCTGCCCGGTGAACAGGAAGGCCGTGCGGCCCGAGCCGACGACGCCGGCGATCACCCCGGTGCCGGTTCCGGGTTCGGCGAAAGTCGCCAACCTCTCGAGCACCTCGTCCCGGTCGCGCCCCAGGATCACACTCCGTGAATCCAGTTGCGCCCGCGATGTCGCGAGCGCGTAGGCCGCATCGGCGATATCCAGCTCCGGCCGCTCCGAGAGCCAGGCCCACAACCGAGCAGCCTGTGCCCGCAGTCCGGCCTCCCCCTTGCCCGACACCAGCAGCGGGACGACCGGCAGCGGGGCCGCGTGGTCGTCCTCGGCTGCCACGGGTGCGGCATCCGGTGCTTCCTCGAGAATCAGATGCGCATTGGTGCCGCTGATCCCGAACGACGAGACGCCGGCTCGGCGCACCCGGTCGCCGGCGATCCACGGTTCGGCCTCGGTCAGCAGCCGCACCGCACCCGCGGTCCAATCCACATGGGGCGAGGGCGTTTCGGCGTGCAACGTGCGGGGCAGCCGCTCGTGGCGCAGGGCCTGCACCATCTTGATCACACCGGCGACCCCGGCGGCCGCCACGGTGTGGCCGATATTCGACTTCACCGAACCGATGCGCACCGGCTCCCGGGCATCACGCCCCTGGCCGTACACGGCGATCAGCGCCTGCGCTTCGATCGGGTCGCCCAGTGCGGTCCCGGTCCCGTGTGCCTCCACCGCGTCCACCGCGGCGGCCGGAATCCCGGCATCGGCAAGGGCCTGCGCGATCACCCGCTCCTGCGACGGCCCGTTCGGGGCGGTCAATCCGTTGCTCGCGCCGTCCTGGTTCACCGCACTGCCTCGGACAACGGCCAGCACGTGGTGGCCGAGCCGCCGCGCGTCGGACAGCCGCTCGAGGACGAGCACGCCCGAACCCTCGGACCACACCACACCGTCCGCATCCGCGGAGAACGCCTTGCACCGGCCGTCGGGAGACAGGCCACGCTGGCGGGCGAAGTCCACGTACAGATACGGACTCGCCGCGACGGTCACACCGCCGGCCAGCACCAGCGACGTCTCGCCCTGACGCAGCGCCCGGCAGGCCAGATGCACGGCCACCAGTGAAGACGAGCAGGCCGTATCGACCGTCACGGCCGGACCTTCCAGCCCGAGCACGTACGCGACCCGCCCCGAGACGACGCTGTGCGACGTACCGGTCAGCCGGTATCCCTCCAGCTCACCGGTCACCCGTCGCGAGTAGCCCGAGGAGCAGGCACCGACGAAGACCGCGGTGTCGCTGCCGCGCAACGACGTCGGGTCGATCCCCGCGTCCTCCAGCGCCTCCCACGACGTTTCGAGAAACAGTCGCTGCTGCGGGTCCATCGCCGACGCTTCGCGGGGACTGATGCCGAAGAAGTCCGGGTCGAAATCGCCCGCATCACCGAGGAATCCGCCGCGGCGGGTGTACACCGTTCCGGGTTTCGCCGGATCGGGATCGAACAACCGCTCCAGGTCCCAGCCTCGGTCGGTCGGGAAATCGCCGATCACATCGCGGCCCTCGGCGGTCAGGTCCCAGAGGTCCTCGGCCGACCGCACCCCACCGGGGAATCGTGCGCCGATACCGACGATGGCGATCGGTTCGTCCGTGGTCGTCCGGCGTGTCACCCGGTGCGCCCCTCGGTCGGTGCCGGTGACCCGGGAGTGCAGCAGAGCGGCCACCGCATCCGCGGTCGGATGGTCGAAGACGAGCGAGGCCGGCAGCGCTACACCGGTGACCCGCTTCAGCCGGTTCTGCAGTGCGAGCCCGCTGACGGAGTCGAAACCGAGATCGGTGAACGGCAGGTCGGGCCGGATCGTGCGGGCGGAGTCGTGGCCCAATACCGCGGCGGCGTGTTCGCGAACGATATCGAGAGCGATTGTGCGGCGCTGATATTCGGGCGCAGCCAGCAGAAGGCGAGCCAGCGGGCTGTCGCCCGCCGCGCCGCCGCCCGCGGAGATCGGAGCCGCCGTATCGGTACCTGCCGCGGCGGCCGATGCACCGGTCCGGACGCTGCGCCGCTGGAACGCGTACGGCGGCAGTTCGACCCGCGCTCCGCCGGGGACCAACGCGGCCGGATCCACCGGCACACCGTCGCAGTAGGCCTGGACCAGCGAGGTCAGGAATCGGGCTCGGTCGCCCGTGTCGCGCTGCAGCGATCCGACGACAGCCGGGCCGTCTGCGCCGACCGCCTCGGCGGTCCGGGCGATACCCATGGTGAGCACCGGATGCGGACTGACCTCGATGAATCCGGTGATGCCCGCGTCGAGCAGCGCCGCGACGGTATCGGCGAATCGGATCGGTTCCCGTTCCGACCGATACCAGTACTCGGCGTCCAGTTCCGCCGTATCCAGCCGGTCGGCGACGACGGGAGAGAAATACGGCACCGAGCCGGACCGCGGGCGGATCGGCGCGAGTTCGGTGAGCAGCCGTTCCCGGATCCGCTCGACCGCCTGCGAATGCGACGCATAGTCGATCGCCACCCGGCGAGCCCGCACCTTCTCGCGAGCACAGTCGGCCAGGAACTCCTCGAGCGCCGACGCGTCACCGGAAACCACGCTCTGCGCCGGTCCGTTCACCGCGGCCAGCACCAGCCGGTCCTCGTACTTCGTCAGACGTTCTCGCACCCCCTCGGCGGCCAGCGCGATCGAGGCCATTCCGCCCTGTGCGACCAGCTCGTCGGCGATCGCCCGGGACCGCAGCGCCACCACCCGCGCCGCTTCGGCCAGCGACAGTCCACCGGCGATGTGGGCGGCGGCCACCTCGCCGTGGGAATGGCCGACCACGACGTCCGGCTCGACACCGGCCGCTCGCCACATCCGGGCCAGCGAGACCATCACCGCGAAGAGAACGGGCTGCACCACATCCGCGCTCGCCGGCGCGGGCGCGTCCGCGTCGCCGCGCAGCACCGCCGTCAGCGACCAGTCGACGTACGGGGCGAGGGCCGCTTCACATTCGGCGATCGACTCCGCGAAGGCGCGGTCCGAATCGAGCAGACCCCGTGCCATTCCCTCCCACTGGCTGCCGTTGCCCGGGAAGACGAAGGCGATGCGCCGACGCTGCGCCCGGCCGGTGATCGGATCGATCGCCGGGGCGGGTGCGGCCGGGTCGGCCAACGCCGCCAGACCGGTCAGCAGCTCCGCGCGGTCCTGCCCGACAACGCTTCCGCGCCAGGGCATCTGGGCTCGCGTGGTGAGCAGCGAGTAGGCCACGTCGACCGCGTCCAGCTCCGGGTGACGCAGCAGCCATTCCCGCAACCGGGCCGCCTGGGCCCGCACGCCGCTCTCGCTTCGGGCCGAGACCACCCACGGCACCGCGGCCGGCGGCGCCACGATCGGACGGAGATCCGGGCGGCCCGGGTCGAACCACGACACGCCCGCGACCCGGAATTCCGCGACGGGCCATTCCTTGCCGTCGGCGTCGTCGCGGAACATGTTGTCCGCGAATCGGTTTCGACGGTTCGACGCCGTGGAGTCCGGATCGACCCCCGACTCCGCGCCGCTCAGACGTAGTGCGGCCTCGATGAGGCTTGCGATCCCCGGCGCGCTCGACGCTCGACTTTCATCACCCGCAGCACCTTCCCGGAGCACGGCATGGATCCGATCGCCGTCGGCGATTGCCCGGGTGAGCGGTTTCAATACCACCATCCCGCCGCCCTCGCCGCGCTCCCACGGCCCGCCGGCCAGCGCGAGCTCGCTGTCGCCGCTGCGCACGCTCGCATATGCCAGCCGGACCGCCATCAGCGACGACGCGTGCGCGTCGCCGACCGTGACGCTCGGGCCCGCGAAGCCGAAGTGGGCAGATAGACGCTCAGCGATGCCGTGATCCTCGGTGCCGGATACGAAGACACCGCAGGGCAGTCCCTCGAGCGCGTTGGCGACCACGCCCGCGTTCTCGAGCGCCTCCCAGCCGAGTTCCAGCGCCGACAGATGCCGCGAGTCGATCGCCCGCGCCTCGTCGGGCGCGATCCCGAAGAAGTCCGCGTCGAATTCCGCTGCGGTGCCGAGGAAATCGGCGCGCTCGGTGATGTTCTCCGGCCCGGTGGGGGCCCCGATCACGGCGGCGCGCCCGTCTCCGAGCATTTGCCGGTAACTGTCGAGATCGGCCGCCCCCGGCATTCTGCAGGACATACCGACGATGGCGACGGCATTTGCCGATCCGGTCACCTCTGAAATTCCTTCCTCGATGAACGCGCGAACTCGCCAACACCCTCGCCATTACTCGGGAGAGGGTACGAATTCTGCTTCTATACAACGTATTTCGACGCGTTCACGGCCCAGCGAAGAGTCCCGAACGATATATGAGCGTCATCCACGCGCGGCCGGAGTCGACCCGGAGCAGAGGTTGCCGGCCGCTCCGATATGACGAGTTCGGCGCGGCAACCGACCCGCGAGCGACCGAAAGCCGGTGCGCCGCAGGGTTTGCCGGAGTATCGGGGCGCGCGGAGAAGAGGTAGTGCCCGAGCGGGGTGCGTACGACGCATCTACGCTACGGCGCCGTGATCTATCACAAGGATCCCTTTCGGGGTTCGTACAACAGCACAGGACTCATAGTTACTGAACAGTATTTGGCCGCTCTCGGGCTTGCCAGCAGTGGGAATAGTGTGATGAGCGCCGCTGTCCGGCCACCGGTCGCACCACCGAGAACCGCCCACTACCTGCGGGTTCGCCGCATCGACACCGCTTCGGCACCGGGATCGGGCAGTGTCGGCAGCTCCGCGACCGCCGAGTAACCGCCTCCGCCGCCCACGCGCTGCCATCGGCGCGAATCGAGGCGTGACGAGGCCCCCGGCGGCATGACAGAAACGAAAAAGGTCCCGGAACCTTCTGGTTCCGGGACCTTTCACTAGTAGCGGGGACAGGATTTGAACCTGCGACCTCTGGGTTATGAGCCCAGCGAGCTACCGAGCTGCTCCACCCCGCGTCGGTGAACACAACATTACACACGAGTCGACAGACGTAGCAAATCCTGTGGTCAGAGCGGTTTTCGAGAAGCACAGACGCGATTTCGGCACCGACCGCCGCGACCACCACACGACGACTCCACACCGCGGAAAACGGTCGGCGACCCCGCCCCATCGAAACATCGACCCGCCGAACACCGCGGGATCGCCACACGGATACGCCGAACCATTCGAACCGGCGACTCGATGCGGAAGCCTCGCTTCACCGCGAATAAGAAGAACCTCGTGGGAAACGCGCGCGTTTCCAAAAAGCAGCCCGAAAAAACGTGACCCAGCCCACTATTTGCGCGTGATTCATCGCACATAACGACCACATAACGAACGACCGGAATGTCCGACGACCGCATAGCCAACCTGCATCAACGCTGGAATCCGGTTATTCGCTTCATGCAATTGTGTCTGTTATCAAGACGTGATCTGTCGAGATCTCTTCGTTATGGTCGAACGCGGCCCGGAGCGAACCCGTGATGGGCATCCAGACCCGAACCGTTGCACACCGGCAACCCTGCCCCGCGGTTCGGGGATCCCCGACCTCCTGGGGGCAGGGACGCGGCGGACCATCGCCGGGCCGGCGGGCGCAGGGAGGGACACCACCATGAACAAGAACCGGAAGATCAGCAGTCGCGCCCTCGGCTTCGCCGCCGTCGCCGGCGCCCTTGTTGCCGTCCCGTTCGCAGCCTCCACCACTGCTTCGGCTGCGCCCGCCCACGACTGGGACGGTGTCGCGCAGTGCGAGAGCGGCGGCAACTGGAATATCAACACCGGCAACGGCTACTACGGCGGCCTGCAGTTCACGCAGTCCACTTGGAGCGCCAACGGTGGCAGCGGCTCGCCGCAGAACGCGAGCAAGGCAGAGCAGATCCGCGTCGCGGAGAACGTGCTGCAGACCCAGGGTCCGGGCGCCTGGCCGGTGTGCGGCCAGTACCTGCGCTACGCGCCCGCCGAGGAGACCCGGCCGGCGCCGGCCCCGCAGCCCGAGCCGACCGCCCCGGTCCAGCTGCCTAACGATCGCCAGGACCTGATCAACAAAGCCGCCGACGCCGGCAAGCAGGCCGCGCAGCAGTTCGGTGTGGGCGAGCAGTTCCAGCAGATCCTCGACCAGAACAGCGGTCTGATCGACTCGCTGGGCCGCTGAGCCCGAGCGCGATAGTTCCGCGCACGCTTCTCATGCATTCGGCGCCGCCATCCGTGCGATGGCGGCGCCGAATGCCGTTTGCGGGGCGGGCCGGCGTCGAGGCCGCCCGGCCAGGCTCGGCGCAGAACGCGAACGGCGCCCCGGGTGATCCCGGGGCGCCGCTGTGGTCGATCACCGGCCGCCGTTAACCGCCGGCCTTGTTGTAATCGTCGATGGCCTTCTGGAGCCCTTCCAGCGCCTTGCCCAACTGGCCGAGGTCACCCGACTTCTGGGCGTCCTCGACCCCCTTCAGGGCGTCGTTGAGCTCCTTGACCGCCGCGTCCTTCCCGGCCGACCCGGTGGTCGGCGGCGGCGCTGTCGCGGACGGCGGTGGCGTGTTCTGATTCGACGGCGGTGGTGAGGTACTGCCCTGCTGGCCGGGCGGGTTGATCGCCGCCTGCCCCGGCTGCTGGGTGGTCGCGGCGCCCAGCCCGTCCTGGACGTCGTTGAGCGCATCACCCAGCGTGGACTGGTAGCCGACCTTGTCCCCATAGGAGGCGAGCACCTTCACCAGCTGTGGGAAGGACGCCGTGGTCGGTCCACTGTTGCGTTCCAGATACCACGGTTCTACGTAGAGGATGCCGCCCTCGCCGATCGGCAGCGTGAGCAGGTTGCCGTATTTGATCTTGTTGGTGTTACCACCGGTCAGCAACGTCCGATCGTTCGAGACGCGGGCATCGGTGGTCATCGACGTCTGGACCTGTTGCGGGCCCGGCGTCTGGGAATCCGTCGGCAACTTGAGCACCGTGAACTTGCCGTAGTTCTCCGGATCGGAGGCGACCTGGATGTACGCCGCGAGGAACTGGCGTTTGAAGCCGACCATCGCACTGGTCAGATTGAACTGCGGCCGACCGGTTTTCGGATCACCGATGAGCACGTAGTACGGCGGCTGATGGGCGTTGGTCGGGGTGTCGGAGGTCGGATCGTTGGGCACCGACCAGAACGCGTTGTTGGTGAAGAACTCGCGCGGATCGTTGACGTGGTAGCGCGCCAGCATCTCGCGCTGCACCTTGAACAGATCCTCCGGATACCGGAAGTGGGCACGCAGCTCCGGCGAGATCTCGCTCTGCGGCTTCACCGAGTTCGGGAACACCCCGCGCCACGCGTTGAGCACCGGATCGTTGGGATCCACGTCGTAGAGGTTGACCGTGCCGTCGTAGGCGTCGACCGTGGCCTTGACGGAGTTGCGGATGTAGCTGACTTCCTTGCGCGGCAGCGTGCGACCGGTGTTCTGATCGATGCTGTCCTCGGTGACTCCCTCCAGCGAGGTCCGCTGGGCGTACGGGAAGTTGTCGAGTGTGGTGTAGGCGTCGACGATCCAGAGGATGCGTCCGTTCACCACGGCTGGGTACATATCGCCGTCGGTGGTCAGCCACGGCGCCACCTGCTGTACGCGGCTGCGCGGATCACGGTTGTAGATGATCTTCGAATCCGAGCCGATGGCGCCGGAGAACAGGATGTTGCGTTCGGCGTACTTGGCGGCGAAGGCGAGCCGGTTGAACCAGTTGCCGATCGGGACTCCGCCCTGGCCGGTGTAGGTGTACTGCTCGGTGCCGGTGTCGTATTCGCGCGGCGGCTGGTTGTTCCCGCCCACGATCGCGTAGTCGGCATCCGATTTCGAGATCATCTCGCCGTAGTAGATGCGCGGCTGATCGACCGGGATGGCCTGCCTGTCCTTCGGCGTGAACAGATCACTGACCGTCGACTTGTCGCCGACGTTGAAGACCGGATATCCGTACCCGCCGCTGGAGCTGCTGGTGCCGGCGCCGGTGGCGGCCTGCTGCGTCTCCTTGGGCGGGGCCACGTTCACCCGGTTGGCCGGAGAGGCGACGAAGCCGTCACCGTGGGTGTAGACGGTGTGCTTGTTGATCCAGTCGGTCTGGTTACCCGACAGGTTCTGCGGCACCAGTTCGCGAGCCGCGACGATGTAGTCCTGCTTCTCGCCGTTGATGGTGTAGCGGTCGATGTCCAGCGGGTCCGGGAAGCCGTAGAAGTTCTGCAGCTGCTGGCGCTGGATGAAGGTCTGGGTCAGCAGATTCGGATCCAGCAGCCGGATGTTGCCGATGGTCTGCTGATCGGCCGGAATCGAACTCGGGTCCTTGGTCTGCGAACCCTTGTAGTCGACGTAGGAGACCTTGTCGTCGGTGAGCCCGTAGGCCTGCCGCGTCGCCGTGATGTTGCGTTCGATGTACGTCGCTTCCTTGGTCGCGGCGTTCGGGCGTACCTCGAACTGCTCGACCACCAGCGGCCACACCGCGCCGACCAGGATCGACGACAGCAACAGCAGGGCGGCCGCCATCGCGGGCACGCGCAGATCGCGCAGCACCACGCCGGCGAAGAACGCGACGGCGCAGATGATCGCGATCGACATCAGGATCAGCTTGGCCGGCAGGACGGCGTTGATATCGGTGTAGGAACCGCCGGTGAAGGTGGGTTCCTTCCGGGTGCTCGACAGCAGCGAATACCGGTCGAACCAGTAGGCGACCGCCTTCAGCAACACGAACGTGCCCGCGATCAGCGCCAGCTGGATGCGCGCCGGCCGGGTGAGCGTGCCCTCACGCCCGGACAGCCGCAGCCCGCCGAAGATGTAGTGGGTGACGAGGTTGGCGAAGAACGCGATCACCACCGCCACGAACAGCCAGTTCAGCAGCAGCTTGTAGAACGGCAGATCGAAGGCGTAGAAACCGACGTCGATGTTGAACTGCGGATCCTTGATCCCGAACGAGCCGCCGTGCAGGAACAGCTGCACCGTGACCCAGCTCGACTGTGCGACCAGCCCCGACAACAGGCCGACCAGGACCGGGATGCCGATACCGAACAGCCGCAACCGGCCCATCACGGTGGTGCGGTAGCGGGCGATCGGATCGCTGGGACCGGACACCGGGACGAAGACCGGGCGCGTTCGATAGGCGGCCAGCAGCGCCAGCCAGACCAGGGCCCCGACCACGATCGCGACGATGAGGAACAACAGGAGCCGGGTGACGAGCACCGTGGTGAACACCTGGCGGAAGCCGACCTCGCCGAACCACAACCAGTTGGTGTACGCGTCGGTCAACCGCGGGCCGACCAGCAGTAACGCCGCAATCACGAGCGCGGTGATCAGCAATATCCGGCTGCGGCGAGACAGCGAAGGTAAGCCTGTCGGGGGGCGCATGCCCACGATGCCACTCTCCCAGGTCCGGCGGCGTACCGAAGCGATTGTCGCCGATACACCGCAGTCCGATGATGCGTATGGTCCCTGCGGACCGTCTCTCGCGCCCCACTCTACGTAAAACGGGTCGGCTTGGATCGGGATGGCTCCGGTATGCCGTGGCGGGGACGCGGGCGCTCGCGCTGGACGTACAGTGTCGGCCGTGACTGTGGACAATCCCTCCTCCGCCCTGTACCGCTGCATCCGGGACGTGGCCGAGTTCGCCGACACCGAGGGCTGGGATCAGCCGCCGCAGTTGTTCGCGCTGGTGCCGACCGCCGACCTGGTGGCCGCCGAGCCGACGCTCGAGGATCAGCTCGACGACGGGGCCGCGTTGACTCCCATCGCCCAGGAACCGCTTCCGGACGATCTGAGCGGCGATTCGATGGCGCTCGACGAATTCCTCGCCACCACCAGCTGGCCGCCCGCCGTCGAGGGGGTGGTGCTGGTGCAGCAGATCGTGGTGCTGCCGCCGACCGCCGAACGCACGCTCGACGAGGCCATCGCACCGCTGCTGGCCGACCGCGACGCCGCCGACGCCGCCGGCCGCGACGCCGCGCAGACGCATCCCGAACGCCGCGACGCCCGGCTCTACGCGGGCGTGCTGCGCGACGGCGTCTCGTTGTGCCTGCTGCAATTACGCCCCGAGGAAGACGAGGCCTTCCCCGAGCTGGATCTGCGCACCGCACCGAACCTGGCCCCCAACCTGGTCGACGCGCTGCGCCACACGCTCGAGAACGAGCCGGATTAACCGCAGCTGGGCGCGGGGCGCCCGGCGTTGACGTCGTCCAGCGACTGCACCGCGGCGGCCAACGTGTCGACCTTCACGAGCTTCAGGCCCTCCGGGGTGCGCTGGCGGGCCTCGTTGCAGTTGTCGGCGGGGACCAGGAAGGTCTCCGCGCCGGCGTCGCGGGCCGCGATCATCTTGTACTGGATACCGCCGATCGGGCCGACCTTGCCCTGCGGATCGATGGTCCCGGTGCCGGCGACGAAGCGTCCGCCGTTGAGTTCACCGGGGCTGAGCTTGTCGACCAGGGCCAGGCTGAACATCAGGCCGGCCGAGGGGCCGCCGATATCGGCGAGGTTGAAATCGACCTGCAGCGGACCGGCCGGCACCTGCTGCGGAGTGACGCCGAGGTAGGCCTTGTTCGAATCGTCCGGGCGCGCACCGAGTTTCACCTCGACCGTCTGTTCGGCGCCGCCGCGGCGGATCACCATCGGAATCGTCGTACCGGGGGCAGCGCCCTGCACCGCGTCGATCACATCCTTGGAGGTCGCGATCGGTTTCCCGTTCACGCTCACCAGTTCGTCGCCCTTCTGCAGCACCGCCTTGGCCGGGCCGTCGTCGGCCACCACGCGCACCTGAACCTTGGTCGGATACTTCAGGAAGTTCAGCGCCGCCAGTTCGGCGTTGTCCTCGGACTCCTTGAAATCGGCCTGGTTGGACTTGTCCACCTGATCGCGCGGAACGCCCGGCGGATAGACCTCCGCGCGCGGCACCAGCCCGTAGCGGCCGTCCACCCACAAGCCCATCGCCTCGAATATATTCAGCCCGTCGCGAACGGACACCGTCGTCATGTTCAGGTGTCCCGAGGTCGGATCCACCGCGGCGCCCTGCACCGAGACGACCTGCTTGCCCTCCACCTCGCCGAGGGTATTGAAGGTGGGACCAGGGCCGAGAGCGACGAACGGCACCGTCACCGCACTGCCCACCACACCGAGGACGAGCACGGGCACCAGAGCCGCTATCAAGGTGATGATCCGACGATTCACCCGGCCCACAGTAGCGGCTCCACGATCACCATCCGCGTAGCCTTGGGGGCATGAGCGACGTGCCCTTCGGATTCTCGAACCGCGACGACGATCCCGACCGCGACAAGCGTGACGATCAGGCCGGTTCCGGAGCGAACAACCCCTTCGCCTTCGGCATGGGGTCTTCGGGCGCGGCCGGATTCGATCCCGCGGCCTTCGGGCAGATGCTGACCTCGCTCGGGCAGATGTTCTCCACCATGAGCCAGCCGGGCGGCCAGGCGAGTCCGGTCAACTACGACGTCGCCAAGCGGCTGGCTCGCCAGCAACTCGGTTCGACGGTCGCGCCGGTCACCGACGGGGCGCAGCGCGCCGTCAGCGATGCCGCGCATCTGGCCGAACTGTGGCTGGACACGGCGACCACACTGCCCGCCGGCGCCACCAAGACGGTCGCGTGGACACCCAACGACTGGATCGAGCAGACCCTTCCGACCTGGAAGCGGCTCTGCGATCCGGTCGCCGAGCAGGTCTCGGGTATGTGGAGTTCGACACTGCCGGAGGAGGCCAAGCAGTTCGCCGGGCCGATGCTCGGCATGCTCGGGCAGATGGGCGGTCTGGCCTTCGGCTCACAGCTGGGTCAGGCGCTGGGGCAGCTCGCCCAGGAGGTGCTGACCTCCACCGATATCGGGCTGCCGCTGGGTCCGGCCGGAACCGCGGCGCTGTTGCCCAGCGCGATCAGCGAATTCAGTAAGGGCCTGGAACGTCCCGAAAGCGAGATCCTGGTCTATCTGGCCGCCCGCGAGGCTGCTCACCAGCGGCTGTTCGCCCATGTGCCGTGGCTGCGGCAGCAGGTGCTGGGCGCGGTCGAGGATTACGCGCGGGGCATCCGCATGGACTTCTCCGCGATCGAGGAGGCCGCGCAAAACATCGATCCGATGTCGCTGACCGATCCGTCGAAACTCGAGGAACTGCTGTCGCAGGGCACCTTCGAACCGCAGACCACTCCGGAGCAGAAGGCCGCGCTGGAGCGGCTGGAAACGCTGCTGGCACTGATCGAGGGCTGGGTTCAGGTCGTGGTGGCCGAGGCGCTCGGCGACCGGCTGCCCGGTGCGGGTGCGCTGGCCGAGACGCTGCGCCGCCGCCGCGCCACCGGCGGTCCGGCCGAGCAGACCTTCGCCACGCTGGTCGGCTTGGAGTTGCGTCCGCGCAAGCTGCGGGAGGCGGCCACGCTGTGGCAGCGGCTGACCACCGACGCGGGGATGTCGGCGCGCGACGCGGTGTGGGCGCATCCGGATCTGCTGCCCAGCTCCGAGGATCTCGACAAGCCGAGCGGCTTCATCGACGGTGTGATCGGCGGCGGCGCCAACGTTTTCGACGATCCGCTGGCGCAGCTGGCCGAGACCGAGGCCCGCGAACGCCGCGAAGGCGCTGCGGCGCAACAGGAGCGGCCGAACGAGAACGCGGCCGGCGAGCAGAACGCAGCAGGCGACAAGAACACGGAAGGCACCACCGCTCAGGACGATTCCGGTTCGGGCACGAATCCGCCGGACGCCGGTGACGAGCGTGGCGAGAACGAGGATCGCTGATCGGCGGCGTCACCGAGGCCGGTCCGCCCGGCCTCAGCCCAGGCGCGCTTCGGCGGTCGCGTAGCCGAACAGCTTGCGCCCCTTGGACAATGCGTCGACCACGACGGTCACCATCCGGCGGCGCGAACTGAGCCAGCCGACCTGTCCGCCGAACAGGATCGACGCCGGAGCATCGGAGTCGACGGGCAGATAGTGCATCTTGGGCGCGTACTGCACCCGCAGTTTCGTCAGCGCGGTCGGATCGCCGAGCCAGCGGCCGAGATATCCCGCGACCAGGCCGAACGTCAGCATTCCGGGCACCGTTCCGGTCGTGGTGCCGCAACGGTGCGGATCGACGACACCGGCGTGCCGCACCACATCGTCGGCCGCGACCGTGACGGTGTCGGCGGGCAGATCCGCGCCGACCGCCAGCGGGCCGAGATCGACGAGAGGGCGCGGCAGCGACGGTTGGATCCGGTCGCGCTGCGGCGTGCGCAGGCGCCGTTGCGCCGGAACCGGTTCGAGATCGTGCGGCCGGCCGGGCGTCCCGGTTCGCGCACAGGTTCCGGGCTGGATGTGCACCAGCAGCGTGGAGGAGCCGCTGGTCACGACCTGGCCGTCGTCGTCGCGCAGCAGGGTGGTCACCGAGACCACGTCGTAGTCGCGGTAGTGGCGGAAGGATTCGAATCCGATTTCACAGCTGATGCGGTCGCCGGCCAGCAGGGGGCGCACGATTTCCAGCGTGCGGTCGGCGTGCACGACGCGCCCGTGGTGGAAGCCCGGCACGAGTGCCTCGAGCGTGCTTTCCTCAGCGCGCATCCATACCGTGGTGGCGAAGGTCGGCGGGGCCACCAGGGCATCGAATCCCCGGGCGGCGGCGGCACGTTCGTCGCAGTGGATGGGGTCGGTGGCGCCTATCGCCCGGGCGTACTCGCGAATCGCGTCCGCCGCGATCGGACGATCGCCGCGGGTCCGAAACCGATGTTCGCCGTGCAGCGATGCCACCGGTGGCACGTCGAGGGATGCGCTGACCATGTTGCTCCTTTAACCGACCCGAATCGACCCGATTGTCGGCCGCCGGTGGCCGGGCGTTAGCACTCTCGGCGCCGGTCTGGAAAATTCACGGCGAGTCGTCGGCGAGTTTTGTGAAACGGTGCGTTCGGAGCGGGACTGCGACTCGAGTCGAAGCACCCTGTGGACAACGTCGAACCTGTGGATAACCAGCGGTTTTCCTCCCGCTGTGAGCAGGGCCCGCGACAATACTGAGGCCCATGACGTTGTCACACGCACGTGGACCGATGTTGCATCCGCGGGTGGCGGTTCTGCGCCGGCCCTCGGGCGCGGTGCAATTGGGATGGGATCCCGAACGCGCGGTACTCCTGCACCCGCCCGCAGTCGAGACCGATGCGGTCGTCGCCTTCGTCCGGCTGCTCGACGGTCTGCACAGCCATCCTCAGCTTCTGTGGGAGGCCGGGCAACTCGGTCTAGGTGCCGTGGCCCTGGAACTGTTACGCGATATCGACGCGGCCGGACTGCTGGTGTGGCCGCGGGCGCGCCGCACTCGCGTGCGGACCGTGCACGTACACGGCCGCGGGCCCCTGGCGGATTCGCTACACGGCGGTATTCGGCGACTGGGCATCACTCCGACGCGTTCGAGCGAATACCGCGGCGGTACTTCGGATTCGCTGCCGTCCACCGATCTGGTGATACTCACCGATGCGCTGGTGCCGGTGCCGGAACTGGTCAGCATGCTGCTGGTGCGCCGGATCCCGCATCTGCAGGTTCGCATCCGCGACGGGCACGGTGTGATCGGGCCGCTGGTGCTGCCCGGCGGTACCAGCTGTCTGCGCTGCGCCGACCTGACCCGCACCGAATTCGACGCCGAATGGCCGCATCTGGCGGCGCAACTGCTCGGCCGGACCGGCTACGCCTCCCCCGCGACCATTGCCGCCACCGCCGCCCTGACACTGCGCGAGATCGAATCGATCATCGAGGACGCCGCCGACGATCCGCCTCGAACCCTGGACACCACACTGGAATTCGATCCACACACCCGGCGCGTCGCCCGGCGCCGCTGGACCCCGCACGCGGACTGCGCCTGCCGGCGAATCGCAGCCACGGTAACCGAACCGGCGGCCGACGATCGCGCGGCATCCGTCGCCGGAGGATCGGTATGAGCGCGACGAAGGTGGCCCGCGCCGCAGCTCGGGCGGTGACAGAGTCTCGCCTCAGGGCCGCCGTGGTCTCGATCGCGAGGTGGGCGGGTTCGGTCGGATCAGTGCTCGCTGGTGGCCGAGTCGGTGAAGGACCAGACGGCCGCGGGCCGTCCGGTGGCCTTGGTTCGCATTCGTTCCCCGGTGCGGGTGAGGCCGGGGATCGCGGCCAGGGTGCGGTTGAGGTTGCCGGGGTCGGGACGAGTGCCGGACAGCGCCGTCGCAAGGGCGACCGCGCGCGTGGCCGGGAACTGTTCGCCGATCAGGGGACGGGTGAAAGTGAGGTCCTTCCAGAGCATCTCGGCGAGCCGTTCCCGGGCGACCTCGACGATCATGTTGTGGTCGAAGGCCAGCGTCGGGACCGCATCGAACGAAACCCATTGAGCACCGGTGGGTGTTGCAGGTCCCCCGAGGACCGCCCACATCGCGATCGAGAGCGTCGGCCCGCGCGGATCGCGGTGCGGCTCGTCGAACGTGACCAGCTGACCGACGGCGAGAATCGCATCCTCGGGCACGCCCAGTTTGCTGTGTACCGCACGACGGGCCGCCGTCACGAGTCGCTCACCGCGGCCGAGCAGCACACCGGGCAGGGCGAGCTCGCCGGCGAACGGCTCCCACTGCCTCGGCGCCACCCCGAAGGTGACGGCCGGGTCGTCGGCGCCGAATCGCAGGGCGACGACATCGAGCGATACGGCGGATTGCTGCTCCACGGCCAACCATCATGCCGCAGCCGCGACCCGGGCCACGCGATCGGCGCGATCGGGGCCGTAC
Source organism: Nocardia sp. NRRL WC-3656 (assembly GCF_000720265.1). Lineage (NCBI taxonomy): Bacteria > Bacillati > Actinomycetota > Actinomycetes > Mycobacteriales > Nocardiaceae > Nocardia > Nocardia sp. NRRL WC-3656. The sequence goes on from NZ_JOJF01000012.1 coordinate 43,595, forward strand.
CCGGTCAGCACCACCGGCGCGCCGAGCCGGCGTTCCAGGAATTCCGGAACGTCCGCCGGCAGCGGAACGAGATCCGGGGTGCTCTGCGCGAGGAGACCTGTCAGCCACCGCTGATGGTCCAGATCCCGCCAGGCGCCGCAATCGAGCCGGTCCCGATATCCGTCGGGGGCGAAATACCCTGCGGCAGCGTGAAAGTCGTCACGACCGGCCACGAGATCCAGGTGGTTGACGGCGAGCGCGTCGACTCCCCCGCACGCCTCCACGGCATAGCGCAGCAGAACCGGATCCAGATGGCCGACGCGAAAGACGCCCTGATATGGACCGGTGGCATTGTGCGGCTCCGGGACCGCCAATGCCGTGTCCTCGGTCGGAAAGGGGCCCGCGCCGTGGCGAGTCTGGTACGCACGTGTCACTCCCAGCACCGTGCCCGGTGCGCCGATGCGTGCCAGCATGGCGCGGGCATGGCGGGGTTCCACCGTCGACCAGGTGGTGTAGGGGTGCAGGCCCCGCCATTCGTCGAGCAGCACGCCCTGGGCGCCCTCGAAGACCAGCCGGCCCGCGGCGGCGAAAACCGCGAGCTGCTCGCCCGGCACCAGTGCGACCGTCCGCGCGAATTCCGTATACACCTCGACGAGGGCGTCGATCGGCTCCCAGCCGTGCCGCCCGCGCGCCAGCAGCGGCGCGTAGTGCCGCTCCAGCGCGATCAGCTTGCGGCGCAGGACATCCGGGCTCCGGCAGTCCCGGACCCGAGGCGCATCGTGCTCGAGTGCGTAGCGCACGGTCTCCCCGATGCCCATACCGCAGGAACCGTGCCGTGTGGCACCGCGCGCATCCTCGCGGCAGCGGTTGGCGGCTCCGTGGATCGGGGTGGTCAGCAGTGCGCGCTCGTCGACGAAGATCGATCCCAGCGGATCGGCAACCCCCAACGCGGCCAACGCTTCGGCCTCGGCCGCCAGGGCGATCGGATCCACCAGCACATGCCGCGACAGCACCGTCGGCACGCCCGACAGCGTGCCCGATCCGAACTGCCGGAAGGTGTGGCGCCGTCCGTCGGCGATCACGGTGTGCGCGGCCTGCGCTCCGCCGTTGAAGCGCACGACGGCCGCCACCTCCAAGCCGGCCTGTGGCGAGCACAGCCAATCCACGGTGGCGCCTTTCCCGGCGTCGCCGAATCCCAGATCGACCACGATCACATGCCGGTCGCCGAACATGATGTGTTCCCTTCGCTTGTCGGATCGGGCTCGCGATCAGAACCGGACGTCGTCGTCGCCCGCGGTCGCCGCCGGCAGTGCGCCCGCACCGCTGGAGCGGACGGGAGTACCGATCGGGGCCAGCGCCTTGCCGACGACCTCGGCGGCATCGGACCCGATATCCCGCAGATCGGCCAGGCCGGCACCCAGATCGACGCGGTCCTCGCCGATCCCGGTGGTCAGCGCGATGAGTTCGCACACCGCCGCCGGATCGTCCAACCGCAGCACCCGCTCTCCGAGCACTCCCCGCCAGTGCTCGAGAATCTCCGGGTCGGTGTAGTAATGGGACTGATTCGGCAGGATGTAGTACACATGCCACCGATCGGCCAGCTCGCGGTAGATCGAGGGAACCGAAATGTCCTGTGGCACATCGTCGCCGATCACCCGGCGTACCTGCTCCGCCGCGAGTCGCGACTTGTTCAGCTCGTCACCCACGATGAACAGATAACCCTTGCGTCCGCGCTTGTCCCACGCGTCCGTCGCCGTGTGCCGGGCCATGAAATACGCTGCGAGTTCGTAACTTTCGGATTTCTGTCCGCCACCGCCCCCTTCGAGCAGAATCAGGCGCAGCTGTTCGTCCATCCGATTGTCGGACTCGAACTGCCCGATCTGCAGCGGCACCCGATCACAGTCCGCATCGCCGATTCCGCCGAACAGAATCTGCGGATCCTCCGCATATCCCTTGCGCTGCAACAGGCCGTGCAGGGTAGCCAGCTTCTCCTGCATGATGCGCGGGACCCGCCCCATCGACCCGGTGACGTCGAACAGCACCGCGATCGGCAGCGAGGCCCCGTGCTCGTCGGAATCGCGGGATTCGCGCACCCCGACGCCGAAGGGGTCGAGCAGCGGATGCGCGACCCATTCCGGATAGGGCTTGGTCCGCATGTCGGCGGTATAGCCGAAGTCGTCGAGTCCGCGGGCGGCGCGGAAGGTGCGCGCGGCGTCGTAGGCACTATCGTCCCACTGTCCGTATCCCATGGTGATCACTGTCCTTTCGGTAGTTCGAACGGCCGGAAGCGGCGGGCGCCGTACAGCCGGTCGAGCAGGTCGTCGAATTCGTCGAGCAGGGTGCGGGCGTCGGGCCGCAGCCGCGGCGCGGATTGCAGGCAGCCCTCGGCGAAGGCGCGCATCGGCGCGGGCGCGCGGTCGCCGAGCACGGTGAGCAGCAGCCGGTGGGCCAGATACACATCGGTGCGCGGGCAGACCCCGCTGCCCGTTTCGGGCGGATAGTCGATCGAGGCCGGCGTGGCCGCCGGCACCCGCCCGGGCCGGGTCGCGAACGACCAGCCGACCAGCACCACCCCGTGCAGACGGGGATGGATGAGCACGTTCTCCGCGGATACCGCGGTGTGCACCCAGTGCGCGGTCGCGGCACCGGCGAGGCAGCGCAGCAGCCGGCGGTGCATCCAGGCGTAGTCGCGTGGGTCGAGTCCGCGCGGATACGCGGCGCGGACTCGAGCCAGCGTCACGAACCCGTCGGTCAGCGCGTCGAGCACGTTGATCGCGCGCACCTCGCCGGATTCGGTATCGGTGTGGTCGACGGTGTCGATCAGGCGCGGGTAGTACGGCGTCAGCCACTCGTGCTCGCCGGTGAGCGCGGCGATATCCGTCAGCGCGTTCCGCTCGTTCGCCAGCAGCGAATTCGCGGCCTGCCGCCGTGCGATCTTCACCACGGCGGCCGCCGAGTCGGTGCGGTACAGGTCCGCGACGGAACCGGCGGCGTGCAATGCGCCGAGGCGATACCGCCCCCGCATGCCACACACCTCGAAGGTCTGCTCGGCCGCCAGCCAGCTCCGATACAACTCGCCGAGGCGGACGAATGCCGCGGCGGCCCGCTCGGCGTCGGCCGCGGCTACCCGGTCCGGATGCAGCGCGGCGGCCAGCCGCAGATACGTCCGATGCGCGATGCGGCGAGCGGTGGAATCCGTTGTCGCCACGCCGAACAGGTCTTCCGGACGCCGCACCTTCCGGAGGGTCGCCGCGGCTGCTCGCAGTGTCGTCATAGTTTTAGTCTAACCGACTAAAACACTGGGACCTAGAGATTCGTGCCAACTTTTTGTCGTGATGACCAAAACAGGCGACGAACACCCGCCGACCACCACCGATAAGCCGTTTCCCAAGGATTCGCACACGCAGACCACGGCCCCGACCGGCCCCACTGTGACCGATGACACGTCTCGGTCCAGGGGTGGAGTTCACGCAATTCACATGGCACGCGACATGGTGGGTCAGCCATGATGGGGGTGTGTCTGAGATTGTGCGCCGTAGCTCATCCCGCAACGCCAAGTTGGCGAAGATTCCACTCGGTATCGCGGGACGGGCCGCTGTGGGGTTCGGCCGCAAACTCGCCGGCGGCGACAAGGGCGAGATCAATGCGGAGTTGAATCAGAAGGCCGCCGAGCAGATCTTCTCCGTTCTCGGTGAGCTCAAGGGCGGCGCAATGAAATTCGGCCAGGCGCTGTCGGTGATGGAGGCCGCCGTACCCGAGGAGTTCGGCGAGCACTATCGCGAGGCGCTGACCAAGCTGCAGGCCGCCGCGCCGCCGCTGCCGGCCGCCGCGGTGCACCGGGTGCTGGACCAGCAACTGGGCACGGCCTGGCGCAAGCGCTTCCGTTCCTTCGACGACGCCCCTACCGCCTCGGCCAGTATCGGACAGGTACACAAGGCCGAGTGGTCCGACGGCCGCACGGTGGCGGTGAAGGTCCAGTACCCCGGCGCCGACGAGGCGCTGCGCGCTGACCTCAAGACACTCAATCGGATGGCCGGCATGATCGGCGCCGTCGTCCCCGGCGCCGACGTCAAACCCATCCTCGCCGAGATCACCGAGCGCACCGAGGAAGAACTCGACTACCGCACCGAGGCCGCCAACCAGCGCCGCTTCGCCAAGGCCTTCGATGGGCACCCGAGGTTCCTGGTACCCAAGGTGGTGGCCGGGGCACCGAAGGTGATCGTCACCGAGTGGCTCGACGGCACCCCGGTCTCCCAAATCATCAAGCGCGGCCACCAGGATCCGGCGGGCACGGTCGAGCTGCGCAACCGCGTCGCAACCCTGATGGGTGAATTCCACTTCTCCTCCCCCGCCCTGGCCGGACTGCTGCACGCCGACCCGCACCCCGGCAATTTCATGATGCTCGACGACGGCCGGTTGGCGGTGCTCGATTTCGGCGCCTGCGCCCCGCTGCCCGACGGCTTCCCGCCCGTGCTGGGCCAGATGGTGGCGATGGCGGTCGAGGATCGGTTCGAGGAACTGACCGAGCTGATGTACAGCAACGGCTGGGTGATTCCCGGCCGCACCGTCACGCATGCCGAGATCGCCGACTATCTGCGCCCGTTCACCGATCCCATCCGCGAGGATTCGTTCCACTTCACCCGCAAGTGGATGCAGCGCGTGGCGGGCAAGGCGACCGACGTGAGCCGCCCGGAGATGAAAACGGGTATGTCGCTGCAACTTCCGGCCGAACACATCATGGTGTTCCGGGTGCTGATGGGTTCGATCGGCATCTGCGCGCAGCTCGACGCCGAGGTTCCGTTCATGAAGCTGATGCACGACTGGGTGCCCGGCTACGCCGAATACCGAAGCGCCAGCTGATCGTTCACCCATCCCGAATATGGGACGAGCCCCGCATCCGACAAAGATGCGGGGCTCGTTCGTGCTCCCAGAGGTGGCCGAGGCGGATCCGCGCTCGGCCCGAACCGGCGACGATCACGCCAGTGCGACCTTACGCGGGCGGCCGCGCGGCCGCTTGCGGGCGATCACGACGCCCTGTTCGAAGATCTCGCCGCCCCAGACACCCCAGGGCTCGGCGCGATCCAGGGCAGCCGCGAGGCACCCCTTGCGGATCGGGCAGGAAGCGCACAGTGCCTTGGCCTCTTCCAGCTGGGTCGGGCTTTCGGCGAACCACAGGTCCGGGTCACCGACTCGGCAGGGCAGGGTGAGCGCGACACCGCGGGTGCGGGCCGGCCTCGAGGCCTGGGTCGATCGGCATGTCGCGCGAGTAACGGTCGCGGTGGACACGTCTTGCTCCTTCAGCTCGTGCAGCGGTGGTTTCGTTGTCTTCCGCGAAACCGGTGCCGGTGGCTGGAGGCCGAAAAGAACTATGGCCACGGTTTCGCTTCGGGCGATCCGTGGCCAGGAGGCTGTGGTAGTGGGTTCTACCTGAACCGACTTCGGTGTCGGTTACTGATCACGGTCGCTGGGTGTGCGTTGCGGAGGCGGGCTGCCTGCAGATTCGCCGTCATACGATCGGCTTCGACTGCGAAGGCGTGGGCTGCGTCGGTGTGGAAACCGACGTGTGCCGGGTGCCAACCCCACTCGGACTTGTCTGCGGCAATTGCATATGCGGGCGCTTGCGGTCGAGCACCGATAATGCTTGCGACAGACAGACCGGTCCCCTGCAAGGCGAGGACCCCCCGGGAGGCGGACACGACAGAAACCACCGGTGCCACAACGCTTCTCGAAGCGAGAGTCACGATGTTGTTCATTTTGTCTACCTCCCTCCTACTCGTTATCCGACTGATCACTGTGCGCGCCGGAATGCCCTCCCAGCGCGTGATCACCACCCTACGGGTGCGATACACAACCGCACAACCTATTTTTCACCTGCGGTTTTGTCACTCGCGCAGCCTCACCGAATCACCGGTTGCGCACCCGGGATCGCACGATCGCCAGCAGCTCCGGGCCGAACTGCTGCGACTTCTGCTGTCCGATACCCGGAATCGCGGCGAGCGCGTCCTCGTCCATAGGCACCTGTTCGGCGATCGCGGTCAGCGTTTTGACGCTCACCACCGCGAACGGTTTGATCTGCAACTCCTCGGCCCGCTGCCGTCGCCACTCCTGCAGCGCGCCGAGCAGTTCGGTATCCACCTCGGCCGGGCAGCCCGAACACCGGCCGAGCAGCGTGTCGGTCGAATTGAGCAGGGAACGCCCGCAGACCCGGCAGACCGGCAGCCGGCGGCCGCGACCACCCCGCGCACCGGCCTGCTGGGCGACCATCGACGCCGGAGAATCCTCCGGCACCAGCCCGGTGAGGAATCGGCTGCGCCGCCGGTTGCGGCGCCGGCCGTCGGCACGCGCCAGCGCCCACGACAACCGCAGATGTTCGCGCGCCCGGGTCACGCCCACGTAGAGCAACCGCCGTTCCTCCTCCAGCGCGGCCTCGTCGGTCACCGCGCCGCCCTCGCCCAGAACGTGAGCGATGGGCAGGGTGCCGTCGGTGAGCCCGACCAGGAAGACCGCATCCCATTCCAGCCCCTTCGCCGCGTGCAGCGAGGCCAGGGTCACACCCTGCACGGTCGGTGGGTGGCGGGCCTCGGCGCGGGCGGCCAGTTCCCGCAGCAGTCCGGCGAATTCGAGGCCGGGATCGTGGGCGGCGAGTTCCTCGGTGAGCTGTACCAGTGCCACCAGCGACGACCAGCGCTCGCGGGCCTGCGCACCGGCCGGCTCCTCGGCCGTGAGCCCGAGCCGGGCCAGGACCGCGCGCACGAGCGTCACCACCTCGGGCCCGCGGGCCGCGGGCAGGTCGTCGCGGGCTCCGGCCTGCCGCAGCGCCTGCACCGCCTGCCGGACCTCGGCCCGCTGGAAAAACCCCTCACCGCCGCGGACCTGGTAGGGGATGCCCGCCTCGGTCAGCGCCTGCTCGTACACCTCGGACTGGGCGTTGATGCGATACAGCACGGCGATCTCGGCGGCCGGGACACCCCGCCCGAGCAGACCGGCGATGCCCTTGGCGACGGCGGCGGCCTCGGCGACCTCGTCGTCGTATTCGGCGAACGAGGGTTCCGGCCCGTCGGCGCGCTGGCCGACCAATTGCAGCCGGGTCCCCGCGATGCGTCCGCGCGCGGCGCCGATCACGCGATTGGCCAGCGACACCACCTGCGGCGTGGATCGGTAGTCCCGTTCCAGCCGGACCACGGTGGCGTCGGGGAACCGGCGAGAGAAATCGAGCAGATAGGCGGGACTGGCGCCGGTGAACGAGTAGATCGTCTGATTGGCGTCGCCGACCACGGTCAGATCGTCGCGATCGCCGAGCCACGCGTCGAGTACCCGCTGCTGTAGCGGGGTCACGTCCTGATATTCGTCGACGACGAAGCACCGGTAGCGGCCACGGAATTCCTCGGCCACGGCCGGGTAGTCCTCGAGCGCGGCGGCGGTGTGCAGCAGCAGATCGTCGAAATCGAGCAGCAGACCGTCCGCAGTGTTCTTCAACGTCTCGTAGCCGGTGTAGACCGCCGCGATCTTGTCCGCCTGATACGGGATGTCGCGGTGGTGGCGCTGGGCGGCGCCGGGGTAGTCCTCCGGCGCGATGAGCGAGGCCTTCGCCCATTCGATCTCACCCGCCAGATCACGCACGTTCTCCGTCGCGGTCGGCAGGCCGACGCGCTGGGCGGCCTGGGCGACGACCGCGAATTTGGAGTCGATGAGTTTCCACGGCACGTCGCCGACGATCTGCGGCCAGAAATACTTCAGCTGCCGCAGCGCCGCGGCGTGGAAGGTACGCGCCTGGACGGTCTGCGCATCGCCACCCAGGCCGAGCGCACGCAACCGGGACCGCAGCTCACCGGCCGCCCGGGCCGTGAAGGTCACCGCCAGGACCTGGTCGGCACGTACTTGCCCGGCCGAGACCAGATGGGCGATGCGGTGGGTGATGGTCCGGGTCTTGCCGGTGCCGGCGCCCGCGATCACACACACCGGCCCACGCGGCGCCCGCACCGCGGCTGCCTGCTCCGGATCGAGCCCGTCGAGCCGCAGGCTGGTCGATGAGGTCGGGACAGGCACGCGCTCCATCATGACAGGCACCACCGACATCCGTGCCGCCGCGACGACGCCCCCGGTTGCCCGGCGCTACGGGGGTCCCGCCGCGGCTCCCCCGGCCGGCGCGCCCGTCGCTCAACTCCGCGCGTCCCGCAACGTCCGCAACGATGCGGCGAAGTCGGCGGAACGGGCGTGCAACGGCCCGAAGAACTCCCGGTCGCAGTCCTCCACCGCGACGATCGCGCGATTGACCAGTGCCACGCCGGCTTTCGTCGGAACCAAGGATTTCGCGCGCCGATCGTGCGGATGATCCCGCCGCTCGATCAGGCCCTTCTGTTCCAGGGCGCGCAACACCTGGGAGGTCATCATCGGGTCGGTGGCGGCATGGGCGGCGAGATCGCGCTGCGTGATCGGGGTGCCGGCGTCCGACCCGCCGAACCAGGTCAGCGCGGCCAGCAGAACGAACTGCACGTGAGTGAGATCGAACGGGGCCAGCGCCGCGCGCACCGCTGCCTGCCACCGGTTGGTCACCTGCCACAACAACAGGCCGGGGCTTTCGTCGGCGCTGACGAATTCGGTTCGCAGGGCACGATTTTCGTCGCTCACCGGGCGGCCGCCCACATCTCGCCCGCGTCCTCGCCCAGCATGGCCCGGGAGATGACCTCGAAGTCGTGCGCGCTCAGTTCCACCACGCCGCGCCGGAGGACGATGCCCCAATGGGGGACGCTGGTGAGATCGAGGTCACCGCGCACGGTATCGATCGCGACATCGCGCGCGTCCGGGCGGTAGGTCACGGCGCGCCGCCACGGCCGGAAGCAGCCGCCCTGATCGTCCGCCTGCCACACGGGCCGATCGTCGATCGTGCCGATCGCGGTGAACGACTTCACCGCGTCCCCCTCGCGCATACCGGTTCTGGGCGAGTAGTAGACGAGCCCGTCACCCGGCCGCATCCGTTCGACCGCGTTTCGCTTGCCGTGATTGGCCTGCGCGATGCCGAGCGCCACCCCGCGACGCACGTGATCGCGGGAGACGACGGCCAGCCAGTACTTGCTCATGAGGTCCTCCTCGAACGATTCAGCGGGTGCCCGGAACGGCCCGGCGCGCCTCGGCCGTCTCGACCAGCGCCGCGAGGTCACGGTGGACGGAATCGGCCAGTCCGCCGCCCATCAACGCGGACCACAGCCGGCGCATCGGGCCGGTCATCGAGATGGTCACCGACACCTCGGTGCCCGCGGCCGTCTCCACCGCGTGGTGCGCGAAGATCAGCCGTGCGCCGAACAGCCGGGAGACGTCGACGAACTCCTCGCCGGTCAGCTTCTCGATCACGAACGCGACCTTCGGGCCTCCCTTCGGCTTCAAGGTCCCCGTCGCCCCCTCGGCGAAGGGGCCGTCGAGCCGGACCCAACTCGGTGTCGGCATTCCATTCCGGCCAGGTGGCCATATCGGCCCAGACCGCGAAGAAGTCGGCGGGTGCGGCGGTGGATACGGCGTGAGCTGCGGCAATCTGCGTCATGGATTTAGTATGCGCGCTTACTATCCGTTTTGGCAAGTCCCTTCCGGCGGACATCACAGCCAGCCGTGGGAACACGGAAAACCGATTCGATGTTCAATCAGGCGTGACTGCTACTGACCTGACCATGTACTCGACGACCTGGTGCGGCTACTGCCGCCGCCTGAAGAAGCAACTCGACGAGGCGGGCATCACCTACACCGTCGTCGACATCGAACAGGATCCCGACGCGGCCGAGTTCGTCGGCAGCGTGAACGGCGGCAACCACGTGGTGCCGACCGTCAAGTACTCCGACGGGTCCACCGCGACCAACCCGAGCCTCGCCCAGGTGAAGAGCGCCCTCGCCGCGATCGGCTGACCGACGGCGAGCGCGGGCGAATCAGCCTGCCGCAGCCCAGGATTCGACGATGGTGCGGGCGATCGAGATGGAGCCCGGCAGCAGGAGCCGTTGCTGCTCGGCGTTTCCGGTGTCGCCGGTGACCGAACCCCACGCGCCCGCGGCCAGTGCCGTGCGCACCTCGTCGCGGGTGAACCAGTGGGCCTCGGCGATCTCGCCGTCGGAGAAGACCAGCGGCGCATCGGGATCGGCGACCGCGGCGAACCCCAGCATGAGCGAACGCGGCAGCGGCCACGGCTGACTGCCGAGGTAGCGGATGTCGTGCACCGCGACGCCGACCTCCTCGCGAATCTCGCGTTCGACGCAGCGTTCCAGCGACTCCCCCGCCTCCACGAAGCCGGCCAGCAGCGAGAACATCTTCTCCGGCCAGTTCTGCTGCCGGCCGAGCAGGACCCGGTCGCCGCCGTCGTGCACCAGGCAGATGATGGCCGGATCGATACGCGGGAATTCCTCGTGCCCGGAGGCGTTGACGCGCGACCAGCCGGCATTCGACGCGGTGGTCGGGCTGCCGTCGACAGCGCTGTAGCGGGCGCGGTCGTGCCAGTTCAGCAGCGCCAGTGCGGTGGACAGAATGCCGAGAAAAACGTCGTCGAGGTGCAGCGAGGTGCCCACCACCCGCAGGTCCATCAGCTGACCCTCGAGCTCGTTGTCCCGAACCCCCCAGATGTGCGCGCCGTCGACCACACCCAGCAGGACCGCCTCGGGCACCGGCTCGGACGCATAGTCCAGCGCCGCTTCCAGCACGAGCTGGTCACCGTCGATCCGAACCTGCCCCCGCCGGTTCATCCGCACAAGTTTGGCCTCGGCCCACCCTTGCTTCAATCCCTGCTCGTCCGAGCGCAACGTCTCCGCACGATCGAGGGCGGAACGAGACAGCAGTGGAAGACCATTCAGTTCGAATACCGACACGCTTCGAGGGTATCGCGGTGGTTGCGACCTGCGCGGAGCAGGCTTCCCCGGTCCGGGCTATTTGTGCACGCGGCGGATGTAGAGGAGTTTGTCGCCGGTTTCCAGGGCGTCCACCTCGGGCTCGTCGACCCGGATCAGCGTTCCCTCCCGGACCACGCCGAGCACGATATCCCGCAGATGCCGCGGGGAACCGCCGACCTCGTCGGATTCCACGTCGCGTTCGGCGATCGCGAACCCGGCCTCCGGGGTGAGCAGGTCCTCGATCATGTCGACGACGCTGGGGGTTGTCGTCGCGATACCGAGCAGCCGGCCCGCGGTCTCCGAGGAGACCACGACCGAATCCGCACCCGATTGCCGCAACAGATGGGTGTTCTCGGCCTCCCGGATCGATGCGACGATCTTGGCCTTGGCATTGAGTTCCCGCGCGGTGAGCGTGACCAGCACCGCGGTGTCGTCCCGGTTCGCGGCGATGACCAGCGAGGACGCGTGCTGAGCTCCGGCCAGCCGCAGCACATCCGATTGCGTCGCCGAGCCGTGCACCGTCACCAGCCCGGCATTGGCCGCGGCCTCCAGGACGGTCGCATCGGTGTCGACCACCACGATCTCGGCCGGTTGCACCCCGTCGCCGAGCATCGCGTCGACCGCGGTCCGGCCCTTCGTCCCGTATCCGACGACCACGGTGTGATTACGCACCTTCTGCCTCCATCGCTGAATTTTGAACGCCTGCCGGGACCGCTCGGTGAGGACCTGCAGGGTGGTGCCGACCAAGACGATCAGGAACAACACGCGCAGCGGGGTGATGACGATCGTGTTGATCAGCCGCGCCTGCTCCGTGATCGGGGCGATGTCGCCGTAGCCGGTCGTCGACAGTGAGACCGTCGAGTAGTAGGCGGCGTCGAGCAGAGTCAGTTCCTCGCCGCGGTTGTCGTGATAACCCGCGCGGCCGAAATAGACGACCAGCGTCGCCGCCACCAGCAGCAGCACCGCGAACGCGACCCGGCGGGTCAGCGAGACCCACGGGCTGGTCCGGATTTCGGGAATGCGGAGTATGCCGACCAGCGCGTAATCGGGACGATCCGTCAAACGGCCCAGACCTCGTGAGCTGTCACCGAACACGGTATCCCCCGGATCTGTCGTTGCTCACCTGTGCCACAGATCGGCAGCGTACCGGCCGGAAGCCGGGTCGAGGGACTGGGCACGCGAGTAGGCAGGAGCGTAGCGTCACCACGGAGCGACCCCACTCGCGGCGGAGAGAGCGCGGAGCCGGGGCGGAGAAAGGAATACAGCATGAGTGACGCCGGTCGAGGCTCGCAGCGGCGAGCGGTGCTGATGAGTACCGCGCTGTTCGGCATGGGCACGCTGCATTTCGTGATGCCCAAGCCCTTCGATTCGATCGTGCCGCCGGCTCTGCCAGGTCGGGCGCGCACCTACACCTACGCGTCGGGTGTGGCCGAAATCGGGGTGGCGGCCGCCTTGGCTGCCCCGCGGACCCGGCGGCTCGGGGGCCGGCTCGCGGTGCTGTTGTTCCTCGCGGTGTTCCCGGCCAACATTCAGTTCGCCGCCGATTCGGTGCGAAATCCGAAGGCGGCCAAGGCTATCAAGTGGGTGTCGGTGCTGCGGCTGCCGTTCCAGGTGCCGATGATCACTCAGGCCCTGCGCATCAGCCGCGAATCCGCCTGAGCCGCAACGGGTTTCACTCGGGCGGATAGTCGGGGGCGAAATCGGCTTCGGACACCAGGTCCGGGTCGGGCGGGGGTTCGGCATCCGGGTCGGCATAGAACTCTTCGTCGGGCGGAAGGTCGGCGGCGGGTTCCGGGCCGTCCTGCGCCTGCGAGCCGGCGGGCGGCGCCCAGGCGGGCGCGACCTCGGCGATGAGTTCGGCCAGCTCGACCGGCCCCGGCAGTTCGGCGGGCGCGACCGTCCGGCCGCTGCGGACGTAATGGAATGCGGCGCCGACCTTCTCCAGCACGAGCTCTTCGGCCTCCCCCGTCTGCGCGGCCATCATGCGAGCCCACGCGACCCGGTAGACGGCCAGCTGCATCGCGACCGAGCGTTCCTCCGCGCGTGTCGGTTCCGCGCCGGTCTTCCAGTCGACGACCAGCCAGCGGCCGCCGGGTTCGCTGAACACCGCGTCCATCCGGCCGCGAATGAGCGTGCCGCCGATGCTGGTCTCGAATCCCACCTCGACATCGACGGGGTTGCGGTCGGCCCACGGCGACGCCAGGAACGCCTCCTGCAGCCGGATCAGATCGGCGTCACCCGCACCACTGTCGGCGGCGCCGGGCAGTTCGTCGAAATCGAGCAGCCCGACCGCGCCGAACCAGCGCTGCAACCACGCGTGAAATGCGGTGCCGCGCCGGGCGAGTGGGCTCGGCGGATACGGCAGCGGCCGCCGCAGCCGGGCCGCCAGCTTGGCCGGATCGGCCCGCATATCCACCAGCGCGGTGGCGGGCAGCTGCGCGGGCAACTCCACTTCGTGAATGCCCTCGGCCGTCGTGAAGTGCTCGGTGAGCAGGGCGTCCACATCGGCCGCCCAGCCTTCGGGATCCGGGTCGGGCTCGGCGGGCGCCGCGTCTTCCTCCTCGCCCGCTCCGTTGCCGCCGTTCGTGCCGGAGGTCGCCGGGTCGTTGGTGAGGTCGGCGAAAAGGTCCAACTGGCGCGGAGTTTCGAGTGCGCCCGGGTCGTCCTGGGCCCGGCGGGAGGGAACCGAGGGGGCATCGCTCCGGACGGGAGCGGTGTGGCCGTTCGGCGTCTGCTTGCGATGATCACGAGGGTCGAGCTCGGGCGGAAGGTGCGCGAGCGCGGTACGAACCAGGGTCGCCCCCGCTTCGACCGCCTGCCGCCGCACGCCGAGCGGGTCGCGGGGCCAGTCGGCCACGGCGGGATTGTCGGTGAAGGGGTTGGGTGCGTCCGGGGGTGGCGGGTCGGCCCAGATATCGACGCGCACGGTGCCGTGTCCGGGTGACTCCGGATGGTCGGTCCACCGCTTCAGTTCGAGCAGGAAATCCGAGGGGCCCTTCGGCGTCGAGCCGGTCTCGGCCCAGTGGTGGGCCGAAACGAACAGCGCGCGTTCGGTTCTGGTGAGGGCCACGTAGAACAGGCGGCGTTCCTCGTCGAGGCGGCGGCGGGCCAGCGCCTCCTTGTGCTGTTTGATCGCCCGTTCCAGATCCGTGCGGTCGTACAGTTCGGTGAGATCGAGGACCGGAACACCGTCGCGCACCGGCGCGGAATCCGTTGCGTCGCCGTCGCTGTCGCGTTGCCGGTCACCACGCAGGGAGGTGGGGAGTTCGGCGAGCGCGCCGAGCCAGGTCGCCGCGGCGTTCCCGGAGGGAAACAGGCTCCGCGATACGTGCGGTACGGCCACCACCTCCCATTCCAGCCCCTTGGCCGCGTGCACGGTGAGTACCTGGACGCGGTCGTGCGCCACCTCCACTTCGCCCGGTTCCAAACCGTTTTCGACCTCTTCGGCGGCGGCGAGAAAGCTCAGCAGGCCGGGCAGGGTGGCACGGTGGTCACCGGCATAGCCCGCGACCACGTCGGCGAAGGCGTCCAGATGTTCGCGCCCGGCGCCCGCGCCCGCGGCCGCGCGGCGGGTCTGGGTTTCCACCCCGACCCCGATCGTGCGTTCCACATCGGCGACCAGTTCCGGCAGCGACTGCCCGCTGCGCTCGCGCAGGGCTGCCAGCTCCCGCCCCAGGGCGACGATGCGCGCATAGCCGAGCTCCGAATATCGTTGCACCGGACCGGGATCGGCGATGGCGTCCGCGATGCCGGCTTGTTCGGCGGGTTCGGGCGCCACGGCCCGCAACGCCTCCGACAACCCGGCCGCATCCGTGATGGCTTCCGCGCGCCCCGGCGCCCCGGCGATCGACAGCTCCCGCGCCCGCGCCGACAACGCCTTCAGATCGCTCACGCCCAGCCGCCAGCGCGCGCCGGTGAGAATGCGCATCGCGGCGCTGCCGGCCGCCGGATCGGCGATCAACCGCAGCGTGGCCACGATATCGGCCACTTCCGGAGTGGCGAGCAGACCACCCAGGCCGACGATCTCCACCGGCAGCCCCCGCGCGCGCAGCGCCTCGGCCAGCGGCGCCGCGTCGGCGTTGCGGCGTACCAGGACCGCGGAGGTCGGCGGTGACCCTCCCGCGTCGGCACACCGCTCCCATTCCGCGGCGATCCGCTCTGCGACCCAGTTCCGTTCCTCGGCAACGGTTTCGGTGAGAGCCAGCGCGACGGTTCCGGCCGTGGCCTGCGGGCGGGGCCGCAGCGCGTCGACCGTGACCCCGCCCTCGGCGCCGCGCAGCGGTTCGGCGACCAGATTCGCCAGATCCAGCGCCTCCGGCGGATTGCGCCAGCTCGTCAGCAGCGGCAGTACCGGCGCGGCGACGTTCGGCGCGGCCGGGAAATCGGTGGTGAAGCGGGGCAGATTGGCCGCCGACGCACCGCGCCAGCCGTAGATGGACTGCATCGGATCGCCGACCGCGGTCACCGCCGGGCGGGTGGCGAATTCCGTCGCCGGCACCTCGGCGCCGAGACCGACCGCGCCGCGATCACCGAACAATGCCGCGAGCAGAATGCGCTGCGCGTGCCCGGTGTCCTGATATTCGTCCAGCAGCACCAGGCGGAACCGCTCGCATTCCGCCGCCCCGACCTCGGCGTGGGTGGCGGCCAGCCGCGCGGCCAGCGACATCTGCGAGCCGAAATCCAGTGCGCCGCGGCGCCGCAACTCCTCGCCGAGCCGCGCGACCAGCGGCAGCAGCGCCACCCGATCCTGCTGTGCCTTGACGATCGCGCGCAGCTCCTGATTCGGGCCGCCGCGCTGTCGCGGACCGGGCGGCAACGTCTCCACCAGCCGCTCCAGCTCCCGATGCGCTACCGCCAGCTGCTCGGGCTCCACCAGATGTTCGGCGAGCTGACCGGACAGCGCCAGCACCGCCTCGGTGACCGATACCGGCGTGCGCTCGGTATCGAGATCGCCGTCCCAGCCGGTGACCACGCGATGCGCGAGCTGCCACAACTGCGTTTCGGTGAGCAGGGTGGCCGAGGGCTCCACGGGCAGCAGCAGGCCGTGCTCGGACAGCAGCCGGCCGGCGTAGGAGTGATAGGTGCTGATCTCCGGTTCGGAGCCGACCAGTGTCGCGCGCAGACGACCGGTGCTGTCGATCTCGCGCAGCAGCGGCGATCCGGCCAGCCGCGCCAGACGGGTGCGAATACGAGTCGTCAACTGCTGCGCGGCTTTTCGGGTGAACGTCAGCCCCAGCACCGCATCCGGGGCGACCAGACGATTGGCGACCATCCAGACCACCCGGGCGGCCATCGTCTCGGTCTTGCCCGCGCCCGCACCGGCGACGACGAGTGTCGGGCCGAGCGGTGCGGCGATGACGGCGGACTGTTCGTCGGTGGGTGGCGGCAGGCCGAGTGCCTGCGCCAACTGCTCCGGCGTGATCGTCATCGATCCGTCACCTGGCGGCCGGTGTCCTGCACCGGGCAACTCCCGGCCACCTGGCAGTGCCGGCAGCCGTCGTTGCGCACGGCCAGGAAGCCGGGCCCTCGGGTGGCGGCCGCCGCATCGTGAATCGCCTTGCGCCACTGGGCGATACCGTCGGAATCCAGTGCGGTCTGCAACCGCTCGGTGGCCCCGTCGCGACTGGGTTTGGCGACGTAGACGAGGCGGGCGCCGCCCGGTTCGACACTGCCGCCGTCCACCTCGGCGGCGAATCCGCCCGCGCCCGCGGCCACCTGATAGGTCGCGAGCTGGGCGTGATCCTGAGCGGCCTGTTTGGAGATCGGGGTCTTACCGGTCTTGACGTCGACGATGACGAAGCGCCCCAGCGCATCACGCTCCACCCGGTCGACCCGGCCGCGGATCCGCACCGGCACCTCGTCCGGATCGCGGGCCGGCAGCACACAGTCCACCGGCACCTCGACACCGACCTCGGCCAGCTCGGCGCGGGTGTTGCGCAACCAGGCGAGGAAGGTGTCGACCATGGATTCGGTGCGCCGCAACTCCAGCCGCGAGTGCCAGCTGTGCGGGCCGTCCTCCCCGGAAGCCGGGTCGACGGCCTTCCACGCCTTGACCAGCGCCGCCTTCACCTGATCCTCGGTCACCCGCCCGGCCAGCGCCTGGACCAGCGTGTGCACGAGATTGCCCTTGACGGCATGCGGGTTGTCCCCGTCGCTGCCACCGTGCCGCTCCAGCGCCCAGCGCAGCGGACAGGTCTGCAACAGCTCGACCGTCGACGGCGACAGGGCGACCGGGCCGTCACCGTCGTCCCCCAGCGCCAGTTCCGAACTCGGGTCCGCGATGCCGTACCACTCGTCCGGATGCGCGCCGCGCACACCGGCCGCGGCCAGCCGGGCCAGCTGGGTGGCGGCCCGGTCCCGGCGGGCGGGATCGGCGCCGTCGTCACAGACCACACCGCGCAACTCGGCGATCAGCGCCTGCGCGACCAGCGCGCGCCCCGGATCGACCGGTGGCGGAATGCGTCCCGGCTCCCCCGGTTCGGCCTCCGGATCGAGTTCGGCCAGGAATCGGGAGGGCACCAGATCGCGGTCGCCGGTGACGGATTCGACCGCGGTCACCAGCAGGCTGTGCCGGGCCCGGCTGCACGCCAGCAGCAGCAGCCGGCGCTCCTCGGCGAGGATCGGCGCGGCCCGGCTGACCTGTTCGCCGGGATCGGCCACGCCCCCGACGAGGTCGACCAGTTCCTCGATGCCGAGCAGGGTCCCGCGCGGACGCAGGTTGGGCCAGATCCCCTCCTGCACGCCGGCGACGGCCACCACATCCCATTCCCGGCCGGCCGCGGCATGCGCGCTCACGATCGCCACCGCGTCACCGGGTTCGGTCAGCGGAGCCGAATCCTGGTTGATCTCCTGCTGTTCCAGATATTCGACGAACCCCTCGACCGAGGCGCCGGGCAGCCGGTCGACATAGGCGGCAGCGGCGTCGAACAACCCGACCGCGGCATCCAGGTCGCGATCGGCCTGGACCGCACCGGCCCCGCCGCGCTCGGACTGCGCCACCCAGCGCTTCTCCAGCCGCGACGCGGTCCACAACGCCCACAGCGCATCCTCGACCCCGGCCCCGCGGCGCAACGCCCGTCGCGCCCGGTCGACCGCCCGCAGCACCCGCACCAGCGGCGCCACCTCGACCTCGGTGAGCCGATCGAGCAGGGTGCGATCACCGACGCCGGTGATGAGGTCGCGCAGCACGACCGCCGAAGACCGGTCGAGTTCGGAGTAGGGGGCGAGGGCCTCCGGCGACTCCTCGACTGTCGACGAGCCGCGCGCCGGTGGTGCGGAATCGGCATCACCGGGCAGACTCGGCCCGGATTCGCCTGTCCGCGTAGGAGATTCGACTCCCGGCTCGTCGGCGCCCAGCTCCGCGCCGTCGTGGCCGGCCGTGCTCGGCTCGGTCCGGGGATGCCCGCGCTCGATCAGTGCGCGGCGAACGCCCCGGCGCAGGCGGCGCAGACTGATCTGATCCGCGCCGCCGAGCGGGCCCAGCAACAGATCGAGCGCGTCGTCCTCGGAGAACATCTCCGGGCGACCGCGTTCGACCACCAGCAGGGCGCGCAGCGATTGCAGCATCCACACCGCGCCGCGCCGCCGGGCCAGCGGGGTATCCGGTTTCGGTTGCAGCACCGGCACTCCCGCGGCGGTGAGCGCGCGGCGCAGCGGGCCCAGCGACAGCGGCACCGAACGCACTACGACCGCCATCCGCGACCACGGCACCTCCGCGGTGAGGTGGGCTCGCCGCAGGTGATCGGCGATCAGCGCCGCCTCCTTGGCCGGGGTCGTGAGTACCCGCACCAGCGCCTGCCCGTCCACGGCCGGATCGCCGAGCAGATGCGGTCCGCCGGTCCGCGCATCGAAGCGGTGCTCGGTCCGCCCCGGCATGCGGGCGGCGATCCGGGCGACCGCGTCGTGGACCGCCGGCGCGCAGCGATGATCGTCGTGCAGGATGATCCGGCGTTCGGGCGGGGCGTCGGGTTCGGTGACGAAGCGGGTGTCCGCGCCTCGGAAACTGAACACCGCCTGATCCGGGTCGCCGGCCACGACGGTGGTCGCCGGGCCCGACCCGATCGCGCGAATCAGTTGCGCGGCAAGCGGATCCACATGCTGAGCGTCGTCGACCAAGAGGGTGCGGAGGCGTTCGCGCTCGGCGGCGAGCAGTTCGTCGTCCTCGATCAGCACGTCCAGTGCGGCGCCGACCAGTTCGGCGGCGTCCAGGGCGGGCGCACTGGCCTCGGGGGCTTGGACGCCGACCGACCAGCGCAACAGCATCGACTGTTCGTAGCGCTGCGCGAACGATCCGGCGGCCTCCCATTCCTCACGTTCGTGCAGGCGCCCCAGCTCGATCAGATCCTCGGGTCCCAGGTCGCGCTCGGTGGCGCGCAACATCAGATCGCGCAGTTGCTCGGCGAAACCGTTGGTGCCGAGTGCGGCGTGCAGGCGCGGCGGCCACAGCACCTCACCGCCTGCCGACATGTCGGCGAGTTCGCCGCGCACCATCTCGCGCAGGACCACATCCTGTTCGGCGCCGGTCAGCAGCCGCGGCGGCGGATTGCCCCGGGCGGCCGCGTGCGTGCGCAGGATCGCGAAGGCATAGGAGTGCACCGTGCGCACCATCGGCTCGCGGCTGGCGCCCGGCACCCCGCCGAGTTCCGGCGCGAGGGCGGTCAACTGCCGGGTGAGGGCGTTGCGAACCCGCAGCGCGGCCTGTTTGGAATGGGTGAGCACCAGCACCGATTCCGGATCCGCACCCGCGACGATGCGATCGACGGCGAGATCGGTGAGCAGCGCGGTCTTCCCGGTGCCGGGACCACCCAGCACCTGCCAGGGCCGCCAGCCCGGGTCGGCACCCGACCCACCCGCGAACAGCGTTCGGACATCGGCACCCCATTCGCGTGGCCGGGGTGCGGTCTCACTGCGGCGCACCAGTCGCACCGAGCTATCCGATCGCATCACACGCGCTATTTCAACAGACACCCCCGACAGAATTGAATTCCGTGACAGCAAACGCACCCCGTACATCCGATGTGTCCGAGCTGTGATCGGCGCCACGCCCCTCCGGGCGGTTTTCACGAATTCTCGACCGTCTCCTTCTGCGACCGATAATGCCTGGTAGAAGGCTTGTGAGTGAGGCCGCACGGCTGTGCCTCAGGGCCGCTGCGAATATCGGACCGAAAATCTCACCGCCGCAGTCCTTCCCCGGAGTTCACCGGCGCGGCCAGCCCCCGGCTATCCCCCTGGCCGATTCGCGCGAACATTCGCCTGCGCACGAACACTTTCCGGGCCTCGGGTGTGCACCGGTCGCACCGCTGTGTCGTCGGCGGCACAATGATCGGGTGTCCGACGCCCATATTCATCGATTCGGCCCCGCCGACGGTCCGCTCGTCCTCGCCCTGCACGGGTTGACCGGACACGGGCGGCGGTGGGGCGCGCTGGCCGACGGGCACCTGCCCGAGGTGCGCGTCGTCGCTCCCGACCTGCGTGGGCACGGGCGGGCGAGTTCGCTCCCGCCGTGGACCTTCGAGCAGATCGTCGACGACCTGGTTCCGCTGCTCACCGAACCGGCGGTCGTGGTGGCGCATTCGTTCGGGGCGGCGGTCGCGATCCATCTGTCCCGTCACCGCCCCGACCTGGTCCGCGCGCTGGTCTTGCTGGATCCCGCGATCGGCCTCGATCCGGTACTGCTGCACGACATCGCCGAAGCGGGATTGGCCCGGCCCGACTACGCCGACATCGCCGAGGCGCGCCGCGACAAGCTCGAGACGGCCTGGGCCGATGTGGACCCCGGACTCCTCGAGGCCGAACTCGCCGAACACCTGGTCGGTACTCCCGAGGGCCGGGTGACGTGGCGGATGAGGCTGCCCGCCGTCACCTCCTACTGGGGCCAGCTGGCACGCGAGCTGGTCCTGCCGCCGCCGCGGATTCCGACCGTGCTGGTCCGGGCCGGCAAATCCCCGTTCGTCACCCCCGCGACCGTCGCGGCGTTCGCCACGCTGCCGCATTTCACGCTGCACGAATTCGACTGCGATCACATGGTCGCGCAGGCCCGGCCCGCCGAGACCACCGACGTCGTGCGGTCGGTGCTCTGATGCCGACCACCGACGCCGAGATCGAGCGGGTGCGGGAGCTGGTCGCGGCCATTCCGCCCGGACGAGTCGCCACCTACGGGGATATCGCGGCGGCCGCCGGGCTGTCGACCCCGCGGACCGTCGGCTGGATCATGCGCACCGACTCCGCCGATCTGCCCTGGCATCGGGTGCTGCGCGCCGATGGCACTCCGGCGGCTCATCTGGTGCAGCGCCAATTGCGCCGGCTGGCCGAGGAGGGCTGCCCGATCCGCGGCGATCGCGTCGACCTGGCCGCCGCCCGGCATCGATTCGGCGACTGACGACATCGCGAATCCGGCCTTCGACCTCGGTATCGACCCACGGATATCCGAATTCGCCCATTACTCCTGTTCCGCGGTTACCGTGGAGGCATGACCACCCGTCTGGCGTGCGTGGTGTTCGATGCGATCCGGCCACGGAACGTGGCGCGGTTCTGGGCGGAGTTGCTCGACTGGCAGATCACCGTGGACCGTCCGCACGCGGTCGAGGTGGCTGCTTCCGACCCGGATTCCGCTGATGTGTCGTTGATGTTCCTGCCGGCGGCCGGACCCAAGTCCGCGAAGAACCGCATCCATCTCGATGTGGTGGGTCGTTCGCTGGATCATCAACGCGTGCAGGTGGATCGGGCGCTGGCACTGGGCGCGCGGCCGATCGACATCGGACAGGGCGCGGTGCCCTGGACGGTGCTCGCGGATCCCGAGGGCAACGAATTCTGTGTGCTCGAACCGCGCGAGGAATATGTGGATACCGGCGCGGTCGCCGCGATCGTCGTCGACACTCCGCATCCCACCCGGCTGGCCCGGTTCTGGGAGACCGCGGCCGGCTGGCCGCTGACCCACGACGAATCCCGCATGTCCGGCATTCGCTCGGCCACCGGCCAGGGTCCGTGGCTGGAATTCCTGCGCACCCAGGTCGCGGCCCGCGAAAGCGATCGCGTCCACCTCGATGTCGTCACCTACTCCACCGGCGATCCCGCGGACGAGGTCGCCCGGCTCACCGCCGCCGGCGCGGTCCCCTGCCAGGGCGCCGCGGTGCGTCCGCCGGCTCAGGCGATGCTGACCGATCCGGAGACGAACCGCTTCCGGTTGCTGCGTGCGCCCTGCGATTGACGCGGCGGCGGCAGACGACGGGCGTGCGCCCGTCCGCGCCGTTCGCCGTCCGATGTGGGCGGATTACCATCGGTCCATGATCAACCTCCCGGGTGAGCCGCTGTGACGACTGTCGACGCGATCGTGCTGGCCGGTGGGCGGGCGACCCGGATGGGCGGGGTGGACAAACCCGCGATCGCGGTCGGCGGGCGGGCGATGCTCACCGTGGCGCTGGACGCGGTCGCCGACTGCGTGCGCACGGTGGTGGTCGGCCCGCATCGCCCCGAACTGGCGCCCGAGATCCGGCAGGTGCAAGAGGTACCGGCCGGAGCGGGCCCGGTCGCGGCCGTCGCCTGCGCGGTGCGCGCCCTCGAGGAATGTGATTTCCCGGCCGATCTGGTCGTGGTCCTGGCCGCCGACCTGCCGTTCCTCACCGCCGCCGCGATCGGCGAATTGATCGGGCACGCAACGACTTCCGAGGCCGACGCGGTATTCGCGACCGACGAATCCGGCCGACCGCAATATCTGGTCGGGGTGTGGCGGCGGGCGGCGCTGCTCTCGGCACTGCGGCAACTGGATTCGGTGACCAATCAGCCGATGAAGGCGTTGGTTCCGGTCGACACCCTGATGGTGCCGCTGTCCGGTATCGCCGATTGCGACACGCCCGAACAGGTGCGCACGGCCCAGGCCGCCGCACCGGCGTTGCCGTTGGCGCAGGCACGCGACATCCTGCGCACCGGTATCACGCGGCTGCCGGTGCACGAGGCCCGGCCGGCCGCGGTGCGGGGTGCGGCGCTGGCGGCCCCGCTGCGTGCCGCCTCGGCGCTGCCCCGCTTCGATGTGTCGGCGATGGACGGCTACGCGGTGGCCGGCGCGGAACCGTGGCGGCTGCGTCACGACGTCGGCTTCGCCGGCGGTGAGCGACCGGTGGGCCTGCTCGCCGGTGAGGCGGTCCGCATCGCCACCGGCGCCCATGTCCCGGAGGGCACCGACACCGTGGTGCGCGACGAATTCGTCCGGCTCGACGACGGGCTGCTGCGGCGACTGCCCGAGGCGCCGATCCGCGACGATGTGCGCCACCGCGGCGAGGACTGGCACACCGGCGATATCGTCGCCGCCGAGGGCACCCCCGTCGACGCGGCACTGATTTCCGTCGCGACCGCCGCCGAGGTGGTCACCGCCCAGGTCCGCGGTCCGGTCCGCGCGCGAATCGTCATGACCGGCGACGAGATTCGTAGCGAAGGTCCGCTGCACAGCGGCCAGACCCGCGATTCGGTCGGCCCCGTCTTCCCGGAGTTGTTGTCCTGGCACGGAATCGAATCGTCGGACCGGGTGCATCTGCGCGATACGCCCAACGGCTTCGACGATGTGCTCTCCGATACGACCGACGACCATCTTCTGGTCGTGGTCGGCGCGACCGGCGGCGGCGCGGCCGACCAGCTGCGCGGCGCACTGGATCGGGCCGGGGCGCGAATCCTGGTGCACCGCTTGCGGATGCGGCCGGGAGGATCGACCGTGGTCGCGCAGATGCCCGCGGGCCCTGTGGTTCTCGGTCTGCCCGGCAACCCGTACGCGGCGGTGGCGACGCTGTGGGCGCTCGTCCCGGCCATCGTCTCCGGTCTCACCGGGCGCACACCGGCGCGGGTGCGCACCGGAGTTCTCCTGAATGCGGGACAGGTCTCCGGCCCGGTGCCGCGGGTCCTGCCGGCGCGCGCGGCCGACGAGGGCGGCTGGGTCGCCGACGGACATGTCCGCACCGCCCATCTGGCCGGGCTGCTCGATCGTGACGCACTGGTCGTCGTCCCCGCCGACGCCACCGACGGCGAGCTGGTCGAATATCTGCCGCTGCCGGGCTGAGGGTGACGCGCGGCAACTACCGCGTCGATCCGGCCGGCACGCCGGTGGCCCCGGGTTATGCCGGGTAGTCGGTGGCCGGCCCGAAAGTGCCGTCCCCGTTGCCGTCACGCAGTGTGATGTTGCCCGTGAGGGTGTTGCCGATGACCACGTCGAGTTTCCCGTCACCGTTGAAGTCGGCGAGTGCCGGAGTGGACAGCGGGACCAGACCGCCGGACGGATAGACCGCCGCCGGCGGGTCGAACGTGCCGTCGCCGTGGCCGTGCAGGACAGCGATGTTCGAGGTGCCGCCGTTGGCCACCACCAGGTCCGGTTTCCCGTCACCGTCGACGTCGGCGACGTCGAAGCACTGCGGCAGCAGCCCACCGGTCGGATACGCGACGGCCGGTGAGAACGTGCCGTCGCCCCGGTTCGACAGGACCGAGACGGTCCCGTTGACGAGGTTGGAGAACAAGATGTCGGGTTTGCCGTCCCCGTCGACATCGCGCGCCATCCCGTACCACGCGGTCGCTGCGCCCGAGTCGAAAGTGACCGGCGCATCGAAGGTTCCGTCCCCGTGGCCTCGATAGATCTGGATCGTGCTGTTGACGTAGTTGCCGCGGAGCAGGTCGAGGTTGCCGTCACCATCGAAATCGGCGACATCGGCCGAACCGGATCCGACGCCGCCGGCGGTGGATATCGTCACCGCGGGCTGAAAGGTGCCGTCGCCGCGGCCGCGCAGCAGCGACCACGACGGCGCCTGGTTCGAGGTCGCGATATCGAGGTTTCCGTCGTGATCGAAATCGGCGGCGACCAAGGCGCCCGGCGCGACGTCGGTGGCGTAGTTGACCGCGGAGGCGAAGGTGCCGTCACCGTGGCCCAGCAGGATGGAGACGTCGCTCGAGGCGAAGTTCGTGACGGCCAGGTCCAGCGTGCCGTCATGGTCGAAGTCGGCGATGGCGACGTAGTCGGCTTGGCCGCCGGTGGCATAGTGCACGGCCGGCCGCAGGCCACCTCCGGGCTTACCCAGGAAGACCGAGACGCCGCCGCCGAGAAGATAGTCACTGAAGACGACATCGGGCACGCCGTCACCGTTGATATCGGCGATCGCCGGTACCGCCGGCCCCATGAGATCGGGCGGCACCGGATCCGCTTGCGCCACAGTGCCTGCGACCACCGCGTGAGCGGCGAGTGCCAGCGGCGCGAGAACGCCGGCAACGGTGATAGAGCGCGACATCGGTTCTCCTGCTGTTGGATTTCGGGGGCAGCCTATGGCCTTCCCGCCAGTGGCGGCATCGCTGCGGCTATCCCCATCCGGTAGCGGTAATCGCCGTCACTTTCGCGTGCGCGCCGCTATCCTTTCGACTCGATCCGACGCCTCGACAACGTGTTAACAAATGTAAAACGCCCGCGAAGCGCCGGTTTCCAAAGCATCACCGGGGGCGTGGACAGCGGCTCTCCACCGGTGGGCCGGCGCCGTGAGAATCGGTATCGCCGCAGGTCGGACCCGAATCACCCCGCGCGACCGGCAATTGCCCAGTGACCGGGACGTTTCCCCCACCTCACAGCTCACCGGTGACCCGCGCGCGGTGTGAGCGGATCGTTTTGCCGCCCCCGCGAGCGTCCTTACTCTCGGTCTGGTCAGCCCGGTTCATTTGTCTCGATGGGGGCGTTGTGGTCATTTCGCACAAGAAGGGTTCGGCCCCCTCGTCAGAGTCGAACGGCGTACCCGCAGCCTCGCGCGGCGCATCTACCGCGTCGAACGGCGTACCCGAGTCGGCGGCCGACGCGCTGCTGAAGGTCGGGCGCTACTTCCAGCGCGGGGAGGTGTCGGGTGACCTCCGCACCGTGCACAAGGTCGGCGGGCGCGAGGCCGACGAGTTCTATCGCGACCGCTGGGCCCACGACAAGGTGGTCCGTTCCACCCACGGCGTCAACTGCACCGGCTCCTGCTCGTGGAAGATCTACGTCTCCGACGGCGTGATCACCTGGGAGTCGCAGCAGACCGATTATCCGTCGGTCGGCGCCGACAAACCGGAATACGAACCCCGCGGCTGCCCGCGCGGCGCTTCGTTTTCCTGGTACACGTATTCCCCTGCGCGCGTGCGGTATCCGTATGTGCGCGGGGTGCTGCTGGAGATGTACCGCGAGGCGAAGGCCCGGTTGAAGGATCCCGTACTGGCCTGGGAATCCATCGTCGAGGACCCGGAGCGGGCGACGACGTACAAGGCCGCACGCGGCAAGGGCGGATTCGTGCGGGCGGAATGGTGGGAAGCCGCCGAAATCGCCGCCGCCGCACACGTTTACACGATCAAACAGTACGGGCCGGACCGGATCGCGGGCTTCTCGCCGATCCCCGCGATGTCGATGGTGTCGCACGCGGTCGGCGCCCGGTTCATCTCCCTGCTCGGTGGATCGATGCTGTCGTTCTACGACTGGTACGCCGATCTGCCCGTCGCCTCGCCGCAGGTGTTCGGCGACCAGACCGACGTCCCGGAGTCCGCGGACTGGTTCGACGCCGGCTATCTGATCATGTGGGGTTCGAACGTCCCGGTCACCCGCACCCCGGACGCGCACTACATGACCGAGGCCCGCTACCGCGGTCAGAAGGTGGTGGTGGTCTCCCCCGACTACGCCGACAACACCAAATTCGCCGACGAATGGGTGCCGGCTCGCCCGGGCACCGACGCCGCCTTGGCGATGGCGATGGGCCATGTGGTGTTGCGCGAATTCTTCGTCGACCGGTCCACCGCCCGGTTCGACGACTACATCAAGCGCTACACCGACCTCCCGTTCCTCATCACGCTGGACGAACGCGACGGCGGCTGGAACGGCGAGGGCGAATACCGCGGCCACACCTGGCTGCCCGGAAAATTCCTCACCGCCGCCGACCTCGCCGCAGACGGCGCCGCGGGCTTCGATGTGGACAACGCCGAGCACAAAACCGTGCTCCTGGACGCCGACGGACACCCCGTCGTGCCCAACGGAACCCTCGGCGACCGATTCTCCGAATCCGGCGCCGGGCGTTGGAATCTGGACCTCGGCGGCGTCGATCCGCTGCTGACGCTGTACGGCCGCACCGACGATGCTGCGGCCGTACAGTTCCCCCGCTTCGACGGTGAGACCGGCGTCGTCACCCGCTCGGTGCCGACCACCGTCGTGGCCGGACGCCGCGTCACGACCGTCTTCGACCTCCTGCTCGCCCAGTACGGCGTCGGGCGCCCGGATCTGCCGGGTGACTGGCCTACCGGTTACGACGACCCGAGCGCGCCCTACACTCCCGCGTGGCAGGAGTCGATCACGGGAGTGCCTGCCGCACAAGCGATTCGCATCGCCCGCGAATTCGCCGACAACGCCGACCGCTCCGGCGGCCGGTCGATGATCCTGATGGGCGCCGGGACCAACCACTGGTTCCACTCCGATCAGATCTATCGCGCCTTCTTCACGCTCACGCTGCTCACCGGATGCCAGGGCGTCAACGGTGGCGGTTGGGCGCATTACGTGGGCCAGGAGAAGTGCCGCCCGGTCACCGGCTGGTCCACCCTGGCGTTCGGCCTGGACTGGCAGCGGCCGCCGCGGCAGATGCAGGGCACTGTGTTCTGGTATCTGACCAACGACCAGTGGCGCTACGACCCCTTCACCTCCGAATCCTTCGCGTCCCCACTGGGTTCCGGCGTTTTCGCCGGGCGCACGGCGGCCGACAATATCGCCCTGGCGTCGCGGCTCGGCTGGATGCCGACATATCCCACGTTCGATCGCAATCCGCTGGACCTGGTCGATGCCGCCGAGGCCGCGGGGCAGACGCCGCAGGACTATGTGGTCGGCAACCTGAAATCCGGTGATCTCGAGTTCGCCTGCGAGGATCCCGACGCACCGCGGAACTTCCCCCGTGTTCTCACCGTGTGGCGGGCCAATCTGCTCGGCTCCTCGGGCAAGGGCAACGAGTACTTCCATCGCCATCTGCTCGGCGCGGATTCCAATCTGCAGGCCGACGATTCGGCCGGGGTCGCACCGCAGGAGGTGCGCCGGCCGGACCAGGCGCCCACGGGCAAGCTGGATCTGCTGGTCTCGCTGGATTTCCGGATGACGTCGACGACGCTGTTCTCCGATATCGTCTTCCCGGCCGCCACCTGGTACGAGAAACACGATCTGTCCTCGACGGATATGCATCCGTTCGTACACGCCTTCTCCCCGGCGATCTCCCCGCCATGGGAGGCGAAAACCGATTTCGAGGCGTTCCACCGCATCGCGCGTGGCTTCTCCTGGCTGGCCGAGAAACATCTCGGCGTCCGCAAGGATCTGGTCGCCGTTCCGTTGCAGCACGATTCGGCCGACGCCCTGGCCCAGGCGCGCGGGCGGGTGCTGGACTGGAAAGCCGGTGAATGCGAACCGATTCCGGGAAAGACCATGCCGAAGCTGGTGGTGGTGGAACGCGACTACCCGAAGCTGGCGGAGAAGATGGCGGCGCTGGGCCCGCTGATCGAAACGCTCGGAGTCACCACCAAGGGCGTCACCACCGTTCCCGACGCCGAGGTCGAGTACCTGCGCGGAGTCAACGGCACCGTGGTCTCCGGCGCTGCGCAGGGCCGCCCGTCGCTGGCCAAGGATGTGCACGCCGCGGAGGCCATTCTGGCGTTGTCCGGCACCACCAACGGCCGGTTGGCGGTGGAGGGTTTCCACGCGCTGGAGCGCCGCACCGGTACCCGGCTGGCGGATCTGGCGGCCGAGCACGAGGGCAAGCGGATCACCTTCGCCGATACGCAGGCGCGGCCGGTGCCGGTGATCACGTCACCGGAATGGTCCGGATCCGAGACCGGTGGCCGACGATACTCCCCGTTCACCATCAATACCGAACGGCTCAAGCCCTGGCACACGCTCACCGGGCGTCAGCACTTCTACCTCGACCACGACTGGATGATCGAACTGGGCGAACAACTTCCGATCTTCCGGCCGCCGCTCGACATGTCGGCTCTGTTCCGCGAACCCGATGTGGGCGCGGTCGGTGAACGGGGCGTCACCGTGCGCTACCTCACCCCGCACTCGAAGTGGTCGATCCACTCCGCGTATCAGGACAACCTGCATATGCTCACCCTCTCCCGGGGCGGGCAGGCGATCTGGATGTCCGATCGCGACGCGGCGAAAATCGGTGTGGCCGACAACGATTGGATCGAGGCGATCAACCGCAACGGGGTGGTGGTGGCCAGGGCGATCGTCAGCCACCGCATGCCCGAGGGCACCGTGTTCATGTACCACGCGCAGGATCGCGCGGTCGACGTGCCGCGCATCGAAGGCGGCCCGGAGCTTCGGGCCGGGCGGGGCAAACGCGGCGGCATCCACAACGCGCTGACCCGGATCATGATCAAGCCCACGCATCTGATCGGCGGATACGCCCAGCAGTCGTTCGCCCTGAACTACCACGGGCCCACCGGAAATCAGCGTGACGAGGTCACCACGATCCGGAGACGCTCACAGGAAGTGGAGTACTGATATGCGTGTCATGGCACAGCTGGCCATGGTGATGAACCTGGACAAATGCATCGGCTGTCACACCTGCAGCGTCACCTGCAAGCAGGCCTGGACCAACCGGGGCGGCACCGAGTACGTCTGGTTCAACAACGTGGAAACCCGCCCGGGACAGGGATATCCGCGGCAGTACCAGGATCAGGAGAAGTGGAAGGGCGGCTGGACGCTGGACCGCCGCGGCCGCCTCACCCTGAAGTCCGGTTCGCGCATGAAGCGGCTGCTCAACATCTTCGCCAATCCGGATCTGCCGACGGTGTCGGACTACTACGACCCGTGGAGCTACGACTACGACAATCTGCTGTCCGCACCGGCCATGGACACCACGCCGGTGGCGCGGCCGAAATCGCTGATCACCGGCGAGGATACGAAGGTCACCTGGGGCGCGAACTGGGACGACGACCTCGGCTCCGGACCGGATCAGGTCGGCCGGGATCCGTTGCTGGCGCGGCTGTCGGAACAGGTCAAACTCGAATTCGAGCAGACCTTCATGTTCTATCTGCCGCGCATCTGCGAGCACTGCCTCAACCCGTCCTGCGGCGCCTCCTGTCCCTCGGGTGCGATCTACAAGCGCGCCGAGGACGGCATCGTGCTGGTCGACCAGGACAAATGCCGCGGCTGGCGACAGTGCGTCACCGGCTGCCCGTACAAGAAGATCTATTTCAACCACAAGACCGGCAAGGCCGAGAAATGCACGTTCTGCTATCCGCGCGTGGAGGTCGGCATTCCGACCGTCTGCTCGGAGACGTGTGTGGGGCGACTGCGCTACATCGGCGTGATGCTGTACGACGCCGACGCGGTCCTCGAGGCGGCGTCGGTCACCGATCCGGAACAGTTGTACCCGTCGCAGCTGGGCGTCTTCCTCAACCCGCACGATCCGCGCGTGATCACCGAGGCCGAACGCGCCGGGATCTCTCCGGAATGGATTGCCGCGGCGCAGGATTCGCCGGTCTACAAACTGATCGTCGACTACAAGATCGCGCTGCCGCTGCATCCGGAATACCGGACCATGCCGATGGTCTGGTACGTGCCGCCGCTGTCGCCCGTCGTGGATGTGCTGGCGGAGACCGGGCACGACGGTGAGGATGCCGGAAATCTGTTCGGCGCCATCGATTCACTGCGAATCCCGGTGGAATACCTCGCCGAGCTGTTCACCGCCGGGGATATCGGACCGGTACGCGCGGCGCTGCAGCGGCTGGCCGGGATGCGGTCGTTCATGCGCTCGATCAACCTCGGCCAGGAACCCGATCCGGCGATCCCGGGCGCCGTGGGCCTGGAGCCCGAGGAGATCGAGGCGATGTACCGACTGCTGGCCATCGCCAAATACGAACACCGGTACGTGATTCCGTCGGGCGCGACATCCCGGGCGCACGAATTGGATTCGCTGGCGACGGGGTGCAGCCTGGAGGGCGACGGCGGGCCCGGGATGACGGCGTTCGATGTGACGTCGGAGAAGTTCGCACTCGTCGACGCCAATGCCGCTGCGCCGGAGCAGAAGTCGTCGCGCATCAATCTGCTGAACTGGGACGGCGGTTCGACCGAGGGGCTGGTGCCCGAACGCGACGGCAGTGACAACGGCAACGGCAACGGCAACGGCGATGGCAACGGCGCCGCGCACACGAGTCCGGAAGCGAACGGGAACGCGGGCGATTCCGGACCCGGAGTAGCCGACGACACGCTGCCCGAGCCGACCGGAGCGACCCGATGAGGCCGTTTCGCCGCCCCCTGCCGAGCCCGGCCGGCCGCTCGAACGGCACGGCGCCCGCCGAGATCCATCGCCGCACGCTGCGCAGCTACGCATGTCCGGGCGGGCGACCCGGCCGACGAGGGATGTGACCGTGGGACTACTGACTCTCAGACGCCGGCCCGCACCCGTGGTCGACATGTCCGAACGCGATCGCCGGCTGGTCTGGCGTATCGCCGCTCTCGTGCTGGACTACCCCGGTCCGGATACGCTGGCGATACTCGACGATCTGTCCGAGGCGGCAGCCGCCCTCCCGGAATCGGTGCGCACCGATCTCCTTCGGCCGCTCACCCATCTGTCCGGCATCGCACCGCTCACCCTGGCGCGCGACTATGTCGAAACCTTCGACCTGCGCCGGCGCGCCAGCCTGCATCTGACCTATTACGCCTACGGCGACACCCGCAAGCGCGGTATGGCGCTACTGCGGTTCAAGCACGCTTACCGGCATGCCGGTGCGGAGTTGTCGGATCGCGAACTGCCCGATCATCTCCCGGTGCTGCTGGAGTTCGCGGCCACCGTCGACCCGATCGGCGGTGAACGCCTGCTCGGCGAACACGTCCCGGTACTGGAGATGCTGCGACTGTCGCTCACCGACAGCGAATCGCCGTATGCCGGCGCCCTGGCCGCCGTTCTCGCGACCTTGCCTCCGCCCACCACGGCAGACCGTCGCCGGATCGCCGAACTGGCGGCGCAGGGACCGCCGGACGAGGACGTCGGACTGGAGCCGTATTCGATGAACGGCGAATCGATGCATCCCGCCATGAACCCCGACCTGTACTCCCCGCCCGCAGCCGGAACCTCGGCCACCTCAGGGCTTTTCGCCGGATCCGGAGACCGACGATGACATCCACCGTCTGGGCGACCCTGCCCTACATCGCCTTCACCTCGTTCGTACTGGGCCACCTGTGGCGCTATCGCAACGACCAATTCGGCTGGACCACACGGTCTTCGCAGATCTACGAATCCCGGCTGCTGCGGCTGGGCAGTCCGCTGTTCCACTTCGGCATGCTCGGTGTGATCGGCGGACACGTTCTGGGCGTGCTGATTCCGGAGTCCTGGACAGATGCCGTGGGCATCTCCGAGCACCTCTATCACCTGGTCGCCGTCTCCGCGGGTACGGTGGCCGGCGTCGCGGTGATCGCCGGCATCGCCATCCTCGCCTATCGTCGCGTGCGTGTCCCGGCCGTCCGCCAGGCCACCACCACCAACGACAAGTTCATGTACGTATTGCTCGCGGCCGCGCTGATCACCGGCCTGCTCAATACCGTCGGCAGCAATCTCCTGTGGGGCACCTACAACTATCGCGAAACCGTATCTCCCTGGTTCCGAAGCCTTTTCACGGCGAATCCGCAGCCGGATCTGATGGTCGGCACGCCCTGGACCTTTCAGGCGCACGGGCTCATCGTGCTGACGCTCATCGCCGTCTGGCCCTATACCCGGCTGGTCCACATGTTCAGCGCACCCGTCGGCTATCTGGTCCGCCCGTACGTGGTGTACCGCAGCAAACCCGCCGATGTGGCGAACAAGAAGAAGTATGCGCGCGCCTGGCAGAGCCCGGTCCTGCCGCCGTCGCGCTGACGAGGAGCCTTGACCTGGAGAGCACTCCACGGTCTAGCGTCGCCGGTATGAGCGATTCGGGCAGGCCCGCGCCGAGTTTCGGCATCAAGACGACACCCGCGCACGTCGGCTATGCGGAGATCCTGCGGGTGTGGCTCGAGGCCGACGGCATACCCGAGATCGAGCACGCCTGGTTGTACGACCATCTGCTACCGCGGGCGGCGGTCGGACTGCCGGGTCACGACGGTGGCGCTCCGGAAGGACGTCGGTCGGCGGGGCCGGTCCTCGAGGGCTGGACGCTGCTGGCGGCGCTGGCGGCGCAGACGCGCCGACTCCGGCTCGGATTGCTGGTGTCCAACAACCGGATTCGCCACCCCGCGCTCTCGGCGAAGATGGCGGCCACCGTCGACGTGATCTCGGGCGGCCGGCTGGATTTCGGAATCGGCGTCGGCGGGTTCCCGCGCAACGATCCGCGCTTCGAGACGATGGTGGCGCCCGAATACGAGGCGTACGGAATTCCGGTCGGCACCTGGCGCGAGGCGGTGCGCAAATTGGATGAGGCCTGTGTCCTGATCCGGCGGTTGTGGACCGAGGACGTCTTCGATTTCCCCGGCGACCATTTTCCTCTCACCGGCGCGCAATGCGATCCGAAACCCGTCCAGCGGCCGCATCCACCGATTCTGCTCGCCGGTGCGGGCGCATCGACGCTGCCCATCGTCGCCGCCCACGCCGATCTGTGGAATGTGATCGGCCCACCACTCACCACCGTCGACGCGCTCCGCGAGCGCAGCCGAGCGCTGGACGAACACTGCGCGGCGATCGGCCGCGACCCCGCCCACATCACCCGCTCGGCGCAACTACCCATCTCCTACGACGCCCCCGGCCGGGTACGCGAAACGCTGCTCGAACTGATCGACGCCGGTTTCACCCACCTGGTACTGAACCCGCCGGCCCCCTATCCGGACGGAGTCGCACACTGGATCGCCGACGACATCATCCGCCCCACGCTGAACGCCCTCGCCCGCTGAGCCTGGCACGCAGGAATGCCGGTGGCGCGGACAGCGTTGTCTTCCACTTCGAGGGCCGAGTTGTCGAATCGGAAGGAAACGTGCCGCATGTCACAGGATTTGGTCGATGGGCCGGGGATCCACCTGGACGAATTGTTTTCCGAATTTCGCGCGGGGTCGCTGACCCTGCGGAACCGATTCGCGATGGCTCCGATGACGCGGGCGAAATCGCCCGACGGTATTCCGAATGCGGAGAATATCGAGTATTACCGCGAGCATGCGGCCGGAGGTGTCGGTCTGATCGTCGCCGAGGGGACCTATGTGCGGGGTCCGGCGGCTGGGCCGATCGCGAAGGTGCCGCGGTTCTACGGTGACGAGAGTGCCGCCGGCTGGCGTGCGGTGGTCGAGGCGGTGCACGCCGAAGGGGCGTCGATTGTCCCGCAGCTGTGGCATACCGGTGTGGATCGGGGGAACGAGCCCCGCTTCGAGCCGGACACGCCCACCGTGAGTCCTTCCGGTGTCGACTTCACCGGAGCGCCGGTGGGCCGGGCGCTGACGACCGCGGACCTGGACACCCTCGTCGACTCGTACGTGGAATCGGCGCTGCTGGCCCGGGAGCTGGGATTCGACGGCATCGAACTGCACGGCGCACACGGTTATCTGCTGGATCAATTCTTCTGGGCCGCAACCAATCACCGCGAGGACGAATACGGCGGCACCATCCGCCGGCGCGCCGCGTTCCCCGCCCGGGTGGTCGCCGCCGTCCGCGCGGCCGTCGGCCCGGATTTCCCGATCATCTACCGCTTCTCGCAGTGGAAGGGCGTCGACTACAGCGCGCGCATCGCCGAGAGCCCGGCGGACCTCGAAGAATTGCTGACTCCGCTCGTGGAAGCCGGGGTCGACATCTTCCACACCTCGCTGCGGCGGCATTGGCTGCCCGAATTCACCGACCACGCCGACGATCTCAGCCTGGCGGGCTGGACCAAGAAGATCACCGGGCTGCCGGTGATCACCGTCGGTTCGGTCGGCGTGGACAGCGTCTTCCGCGGCGACAGCATCGACGAGACCCAGGCGCAGCGCTTCACTCTGCTGCGCGAACAGTTCGAGCGCGGCGAATTCGATGTCGTCGCACTGGGCCGAGCGCTGCTCGCCGACCCGGAATGGGTGAACAAGATGCGCGCCGGGCGACTCGCGGAGATCACACCGTTCCGCTGACCCCGGCCGCGCCTCGATCTCCGGCCGCTTCGATGGCCCGTTTCATCTCCGCCGCACCGTATTCGATGCGGATCCGGACTTCGAGGGCGTGGTCGTCCGGAAGCAGATCGGTGGTCCCGTGGACGCTCGCGTATGGGAGCGAGCGTCACGACCATGGGAACGCTCACCGCTTCCCGGTGTACTGAGTGCATGACAGCGACCACCGCCACCGCCACCTCGACGACCTCCGGCTTCGCGACCGGTTCCCTGATCGGCGCGACCGTCACCACCGGCCTGCTGGCCGGCGTCTTCTACGCCTACGCCAGCTCGGTGATGCTCGCGCTGCGTCAGCTCGACGACCGCGCCTTCGTGGACGTGATGAACCGGATCAACACCGTCATCGTCAATCCGGTCTTCATGCTGAGCTTCCTCGGTTCGGTCGCCTTCACCGGCCTCGCCGCCGTGCTGTACTGGCGCACCGACCAGCGCACCGTGCTGTGGTGGGTTCTCCTCGCCCTGGCGCTCAACGTGATCAGTTTCCTCATCACCTCGGGCGGCAACGTGCCCCTGAACAACCAGCTCGCCGACACCTCCTCCGGCGATTTCGCCGCCCTGCGCCACCAGTTCGAAGGCCCCTGGATCACCCTCAACATCCTGCGCGCCCTCGCCAACACCGGAGCCCTCGGCGTCCTCGCCTGGGCCCTGCGCACCACGAACAAGGGGTGAGGGCCTTGGTGACCTGCCATAATGCGGCCGGAAAAATCTTTCGGAAAATTTCGGCTGCCGTGTCGATCCATAGTGGGTGCCGTTCGACCTAGGGGTGAGAGGGTCCGGAGGGGATCCGCCAGACGAAGGAGACACACCATGAAGTACATGCTGATCATGCGCGCCACGGACGAGGCCTACGCGAGCATGGGCGAGGTCGATTTCGACACCGTGCTGGAGACGATGGGCAAGTTCAACGACGAGTTGATCCGCGCGGGCGTGCTGCTCGCGGCGGAGGGGCTCGACCCCGCCGACAGTGTGGTGGTCGATTACGACGCGGAGACCCCGGTCGTCACAGACGGCCCCTACGGCGAGACCAAGGAACTGTTCGGCGGGTTCTATCTTCTCAACGTCGCCTCGAAGGAGGAGGCGATCGAGTGGGCGAAGCGGATGCCGGTCATCGTCAAGGGGTGCAAGACCGAGATCCGGCGGGTGCCCACGATCGACGAATTCCCGCAGGACAACGTGTGGATCCAGAAGGAGCGGGCGTGGCGCGAGGCCACCGGGCAGCTCTGAGCGGAACCTCCGGATGACGGCCGATCCCACCGGACGCGAGGCGGTCGCCGCGGTGTGGCGGATCGAATCCGCGCGCATCGTCGGCGCCCTCGCCCGCTACACCGGCGACTTCGCCCTCGCCGAGGATCTGGCGCAGGAGGCACTGGCCGAGGCGCTGGTCACGTGGCCGCGGGAGGGGATACCGCGCAATCCGGCCGGCTGGCTGCTCACCGTGGGGCGGCGGCGCGCGATCGACACCTTCCGCCGCCGCTCCGCCCTCGACGATCGCTACGCCGCCCTCGCCCACGATCTGGGCGAGGGCGGTGCGCTGACCGGCGGGCCCGGTTCGGATCCGATGCGTGCGGCAGCCGAACCGCTGTGGGATCCCGATCGCATCGACGACGACGTGCTGGCCCTGATCTTCACGGCGTGCCATCCGGTGCTCTCCCGCGAGGCGCGGGTGGCCCTGACGCTGCGCGTGGTCGGCGGTCTCACCAGCGACGAGATCGCCAAAGCGTTCCTCGTCCCGGCCGCGACGGTTCAGGCGCGGATCACCCGGGCGAAGAAAACGCTTGCCGCCGAAAACATTCCGTTCGCCGTGCCGGAGGCGAGTGAGCGCGCTGCCCGCCTGAGCTCGGTGCTCAGCGTGATCTACCTGATCTTCACCGAAGGTTCGTCGGCGAGCTCGGGCACCGAACTGATCCGCTTCGATCTGGCCGGGGAAGCGCAGCGGCTGGCGCGGGTGCTGTCCCACCTGATGCCGGACGAGCCGGAGGTGTACGGACTGCTGGCTCTGCTCGAGCTGACAGCGGCCCGCTTCCCCGCGCGGACGGGCCCGGACGGTGAGCCGGTGCTGCTGGAGGATCAGGACCGGCGGCGCTGGGACCGTGCGACGATCCGGCGTGGCCGCGCCGCCCTCACCCGCGCCGGACAGGCCGGCCGCGGACTGGGCTATTACGGCGTGCAGGCCGCGATCGCCGAATGCCACGCCGTCGCCGGCTCGGTCGCCGACACCGACTGGGACCGGGTGGTGAGCCTCTACGAAGCGCTGGGCCGCCTCGCCCCGTCACCGGTGGTCGAGCTGAACCGGGCGGTCGCGGTCGCGATGGCGAAGGGCCCCGACGCCGGACTCGCGATCGTGGACGGTCTGCGCGCCGGGGGCGCGCTGCCGAATTCCCAACTGCTGCCCACGGTTCGGGGTGAGCTGCTCGCCCGCCTCGGCCGCACGGGTGAGGCCCGCGAGGAATGGGAGCTGGCGGTGCGCCTGTGCGGCAACGACCGCGAGCGTGCGGTATTGCACCGCAAGCTCGACGACCTCGGCTGAGGCCCACACGAGCCCGACAGCCCCGTCACGCGGCGGTGAGAAAGCGTCCCGTGCGCTGCGAACCCAGCCCCGGCGCGGCCGTACCGTTGCCGAAAACGTAACGGCCGCCGACGAATACGGCATTCACCGTGTCGTCGTTGCGGTTGACCATGCGCGACAGATTGCCGAAGTACGGCATCGTCTGTTCGGTGTAGCGTTCGAGTCCCCCGTCCAGCCGGGTCGGGTCGATCACCACCGCATCGGCGCGGTCCCCGACGCGCAGATGCCCCGCGTCGAGCCCGTACCAATCGGCCAGTTCCCCGGTGAGCCGGTGCACCGCATGTTCCACCGACATGAACGGGCGGCCCGCCAGCTCGGCGTCGCGCACCCGGCGCAGCAGCCGCAGCCCGAAGTTGTAGAAGGCCATATTGCGCAGATGCGCACCGGCGTCGGAGAAGCCGAGCTGCATCCCGGGGTCGGCGGCGAAGCGATCCAGCACGCCCGGCCGATGGTTGGAGATCGTGGTGCGCCAGCGCACCTTCGGCCCGTACTCCACCACCAGATCGAGAAACGCGTCGACGGGATGCACTCCCCCACGTTCCACGCCGACCTGACCGAAGGTCTTGCCGACGACCGAGCTGTCCGGGCATTCCACGATCTCGGCGTCGAAGAAGTCGCGATGCCAGACCCGCGGGCCGAACTTGCGGTCGTAATCCTTGCGGAACTGGCGGCGGTAACTCTCGCTCTGCAGCATCCGGTGGCGCTCGTCCAGCTGATTCGACAGGTGCAATGCCGCTGCGCCGGAGCCGAATTCCTCGAACACCACCAGATCGATACCGTCGGCGTACACCTCGAACGGCACCGGCAGATGCTGGAAGCGGAAGTCACCGCCGCATGCGTTGATCGCCCGCGCCAATGCCGGAAATACGTGCGCCACCAGGGGAATCGCCTTGATGTCGGCCGCCGAGAGCAG
Organism: Nocardia sp. NRRL WC-3656; assembly: GCF_000720265.1. Lineage (NCBI taxonomy): Bacteria > Bacillati > Actinomycetota > Actinomycetes > Mycobacteriales > Nocardiaceae > Nocardia > Nocardia sp. NRRL WC-3656. The sequence goes on from NZ_JOJF01000012.1 coordinate 82,009, forward strand.
ACTCACCTTGAGATGCGGCTGCCCGATTCCCAGACTCGACAGCGCCATCGCCAGCAGGCTGTGCGGCCGCGCCACATCGGGACCGCCCTGCAGTGCCCGCCGGCGAGCCCGCAGGATCGAATTGAGCTGGTGCCGTTCGCGCATCGTCGCGTAGGTGGAGGGCAGGGTGCGGGAACGGCAGGTCTCGCCGTCGAGTTTGTCGAACATCAGCTGCTGCGAGGACATGCCGACGAAGCCGGCGTCGAGGGCCTCGTCCAGATGCCGGCGCATGGCGCTCAGCTCGCCCGCGGTCGGCTTCACCTCGGTGCGGGTGGCGCGGTCCAGGCCCATCTCCGCCGCGCGGATATCCGAATGTCCCAGGAACGCGGCCACATTCGGACCCAGCGGCGAGGCATCCAGGGCGGCGGCGTATTCGTGTGCGTTGCGCCAGGTCTTGACATCACCGACCGCGTCGATCACATGCCCGCGCGGGATGGCCTCCACTCGTCCGAAGAGGTCGCCGGCGGTTTCGGCGCCGACGTGCACGGTGGACAGCGAACAGGAGCCGAGCAGTACGGTCGTGACACCGTGGCGCACCGATTCCGACAGCGACGGATCCAGCAGGACCTCCACGTCGTAATGGGTGTGGATGTCGAGCATCCCGGGAATCACCCATTTGCCGGTGGCGTCGACGACGGTGTCGCAACCGGATTCGTCCAGGGGCTCGGCCGAGACGGCGGCCACCCGGCCGTCGCGAATGCCGACGTCGCGCACCGCCGACGGCGCGCCCGTGCCGTCGAACCAGGTACCGCCCTTGATGATGCTGTCGTACATGACAGTTCCTCTTTCACCCACCCGCCCCGGCGGGGCGCGTCAGATCTCTATCTCGCGCCGGACAACCTTGCCGGTCGCATTGCGTGGCAACGGTTGTGCCGTGATCACCCAGCGGGCCGGCACCTTGAAGTAGGCGAGCCGCTCGGCGGTGAAGGCCCGCAGCTCGTCCTCGGTCACGGCGGCCGGATCGGCGATGACCACGACCGCGGCCACCTCCTGGCCCAGATCGGCATGCGGCACACCGAGTATCGCCGATTCCAGCACCGCGGGATGCTCGTCGAGCACATTCTCGATTTCGGTCGGGTACACGTTCTCCCCGCCACGCAGGATGAGATCCGATCGCCGGCCCGACAGACGCAGCCGTCCCTCCTCCAGGACGCCGAAATCGCCGGTGTGCAACCATCTTTCGGGATCGATGGCGTTCGCGGTGGCGACCGGATCGTTCCAGTAGCCGAGCATCACGTACGGGCTGCGCACACAGATCTCGCCCTCCTCACCGTCGGGCAGCGTCCGGCCGTCCGGATCACGAATCTCGATACTCACACCGATGATCGGCATCCCCACGGTGTCGGGGTGGGCGGCCAGCACCGGCGGTGTGGCCACCGTTGCCGCGGTGCCGCTTTCGGTCAGTCCATAGCTCGTGGTGAGCGCGACCTCGGCCATCGGCAGTTCCCGGCGCAGCCGTTGATGGAAGGCGGGCGAGGACGGGGCGGCATTGAGCGAGAACGCCACCAGACTCGACAGGTCGTAGCGGGACAGGTCGTGTTCGAGCATGCGGCTGACCATCGTCGGCACCGCACCCCAGTTGGTCACCCGTTCCCGCTCCATCAGCGACAACACCCGCTGCGGGTCGAAGCTGCCGGTGTTCATCACCACGGTAGCGCCCGTGGCCAGCCGCGGAATGATCAGATTGTGCAGGCTGGCGATATGAAACAGCGGTGAGGTCAACAGGAATCGGCGGTCGCTGGGCCCCGGGCCGAGCTGTTGCCCGCGGAAGGCGGCGGCCATGGCATCGGTGAAGCGGTGGTAGTCGCAGACCGCCAGCAGGTTTCGCTGGGTGTGCACGACGCCCTTGGGCCGGCCGCTCGTGCCGCTGGTGTACAGGATGACCGCCGGGTCGTCCTCCGCGATCGACACCTCCGGCGCCGGGCCGGGATGACCGGAGATCAGCTGCGGCAGATCGGATTCCATGGTGAGTACCGGAATATCGGTCGCCACCTCGGCCAGCAGTGCGGCGCGTTTGGCGTCGGCGACCACCACCGTCGGCTGGGTGTGCTCCAGACCGTAGGCGATTTCCCGCGGCGCCCACCACGCGTTGTAGCCGACCGGAATCGCGCCGAGCACCTGCGCCGCCCAGAAGGTCGTCACCCATTCGGGCGTGTTGGCGGCGAGAATCCCCACCCGATCACCCTTGCCGACACCGTATCGATCGGCGAGTGCGCGCGCGAGAGCCGTTGCCGCGGCGCCGTGTTCGGCGAACGTGATCCGTCGGTCCGGGGTCACCAGATAGTCGTGGTCACCCCAGGCCGTACCCGCGTGGAACAGCTCGGCCATACTGCGCCGCCGATCGCGCATCACCGGAATCGGCGCGCCCAGAACCTCTTCGACCACCATCTCGAACGGCCCACCGGGACCGGTGAGGTCGGCGGTGATCCGGGCGGCGATGGCCTGCGGGTCGGCAGCTCGCGTCATAACCTTCCTTTCTGCTTACGGGATGAGCACGGCGCGACCGCGGATCAGGCCCCGGTCGAGTCGTTCGAATGCGGCGGGGCCCTCGGCGAGGTCGAAACGTTCCACCGACACGTCGATGGCGCCGCGCTGCGCGAGCGCGACCGACGCGTACAGATCACTTCTGGTGCCGCCGTAGGACTTTCGGACGGTGGCTCCCCACGGCAGGCCGGGCCCACCGGCGGGTCCGGCGTCGATACCCGGAATTCCGCCGTCGAGTCCCACCATCCGGTAGGCGCCGTTCGGCGCGACCGATTCGACGGCGAGTTTCGCGGTGGCGTCGTTGCCGACGAAGTCGAATACGGCCTCGGCGCCCCGGCCGTCGGTGCAGTCCAGAATGCGGGCGGCGGTTTTCTCGTCGGCCGTCAGGGTGAGATCGGCACCGCATGCCGTGGCGAGTTCCAGTTTCTCCGGCGAGATGTCGACCGCGATGATGCGGCAGGCGGTGGTGGCCTTCAAGATCTGCACCGCCACATGTCCGAGCCCGCCGATGCCGATCGCGACGGCGGTGGCGCCGGGCCGCAATTGGTCGGCGGCTCCGCGGATGGCGTGATACGGCGTGAGTGCCGCATCGGCCAACGGCGCCGCCCTCGCGAAGTCCAGCTCGCCGATCGGCACGAACGAATTCGCCGGAATGCGAACGTATTCCGCCATGCCCCCGTCGGGTCCGAGGCCGGGGCACGGCGGCATCGCGGTGCGACCGGCCGCCAGGCAGACGTTCTCGTTACCGCTCACGCATTCCCGGCACACGCCACAGGACCAGCACAGGTAGACCAGGCCACGCTCCCCCGCGCGACGCCCCTCGACCTCGGTGCCGACAGCCTCGATGGTTCCGGCGATCTCGTGCCCCATCGTCAGCGGATCCTCGCGCAGCGGGAACGGCAACCCGAGAACGAAGGAGTCCGAATGGCAGATTCCGGCCGCCCCGACCTTCAACAGCAGATCGGCGGGCCCGATCTCGGGGATCGGGACTTCGCGAAGCTCCAGCGTGCCGGGCCCGGTCAATTGCAATGCGCGCATCTTCTGTTCCTCACCGCGGCGTTCGGCGGCAGCGCCGGACGTGACGTGGCACACACGGTAGCACTCACTGGACACAGCGTCCAGTGAGTGTGCGGGCGTCTATCATCGACGTCATGCCTTCGGATTCGACCGCCCGGCGCGGGTCGCTGCGCGATGAGCAGAAGCGGGCGACGCGGATGCGCATCGTCGAGGAGGCACGGCAGTTGTTCGTGCGCGAGGGCTATCTGGGAGTGCGCGTCGACGACATCGCGGCCGCGGTCGGCTGCAGCCGCGCCACGTTCTATCTGCACTTCACCGGGAAGACCGAGGTGTTGCGGGCGATCGCCGAACAGGGCACGCTCGCCAGCGTCCAATTCTTCTACCGGGATCTGGATCGGGTCCTGGCCACCGGTTCCCGCGCGGAGTTCACCACGTGGATGCGCCGGGCCATCGAATGGTTCTTCGACAACAAGGATCTGCTCCCCGCGTGGGACGAGGCGACCGCACTCGAACCGGAGTTCCGCGACCTCGCGCGCGAAGGCATCATGCAGCTCGCCGACGGGATGCCGGCCTATCTGGCGCGCTGGCCCGAGGCCCGCCGCGACGAAGCGCGCCTGCGCATCGAGCTACTGGTGGCGCAGCTGGAACGCTTCTTCACCCGGTGGGCGATGCAGGGCACGATCGAGGTCACCGCGGCCGCGGCCGCCGAAGTCCTCACCGATATCTGGTACCCCGCCCTGCAGGCGCCCGAATAGCGCTGGTGGACAACGTCTTCCGGCTATTTCGGCGGTAACGTCCGGGCATATCCGAGCCCACGGTCCAGCCAGGTGTGCAGCACCTCGTCGTCGTCGAGATACTCCGGCGCCACCCGCAGCCAATTCCGCATCTCCCGTCCGCCCATCACCATCGGCGCGACCGCGGAGCCGTCGATGAGTTCCTCGGCCTGCGCGGGATCGACCCGGACCAGCAGTCCGCCCTGGCCGCTCGCCGCCACCGCCATATTGCCGCCGACCAGGAAGGCCAGCCCGCCGAACATGCGCTTTTCGACCGTCTCGGTCACGGCGGGCCCGAGCAGGTCCCGGATCCGCTCCGCCAACTCCTCGTCATAGGCCATACGGCATTCTCACACCGGGCACCGACAGGTTCGGCCGCGATGCCGCGGCGGCCCGTCCGAAGAATTCACCGAGAATTCGCGCCCGTGGGAACCCGCAGCGGTTGCTCCGCTCCGATGGTTGGACCAGCATCCAACCTCATGCGGAATCGCTTGAATCCTGCCGGTGACATCCCCGATACCGGAATCCCCGAGCAGTTGGCCGCCACCATGACGATGGCCGAACAGCACGAATGGCATCGGGGATATCTGCGGCGGCATGCGGTGTCGCGGCGGAACTTCCTGCGCGGTTCGGCCGCGGCCGCCGCGGTGGCCGCAGTCGGCACCTCACCGTTCGCGGGGCGGGCCTATGCCGATCAGGCGCAGCTCGCGGTGGGCGGCCGCCATGTCGGCTACGGCCCCGACGCCGCCGGCCAGTTGCGCTTCGCCGCGCAGCTGTCGCGTAATCCCAGCGGCACCAAGGTCTTTCTCGATCACGGCCCGACCCCAGCGCTCGGCGCGAGCGTCGAGGCGGAGGTGCGCGATCTGGTGACCCAGATCCCCACGAGCGACAGCGGCGTCCTCGCCGCCGAACAGTTCTACGTGCACGCGCCGGTCGACGGCCTGCCCGGACGGCTGCCGCATTTCTACCGGTGGCGCACCTCCGACGGATTCGTCGGTGACACCCGCGCCGCGTCGACCGCCATGCCGAGCGTGCGCAACGCGGTACTGCCCTTCCGGTTCACCATGATGGGCGATCAGGGCACCGACGACACGCCCGCCCAGCCTGCGGGCGTCGCTCCGGGCGACTACGACGACAAGTACTACAAGCCCGACAACGACCCCGCGGTCCCGCACGCGGACAACGTGATGCGTCAGATCGTGGCCTGCCGACCGGATTTCCATGTGCTGGCGGGTGATATCGCCTACGCCGACCCGTCGGGCGCGGGGAAGAAGCCGCGGTACGTCGCCGCCGGCGACAAACTGCCCGACGGATTCGACAAGTTCAATCCGTACGTATGGGACGTGTATTTCGGCGCCATCGAATCCAGCGCCTCGACCACGCCGTGGATGTTCGCCACCGGCAACCACGACATGGAGGCCGCCTACGGCACCCACGGATACGGCGGACACCTCGCCCGCCTGGACCTGCCGGCCAACGGGCCCGCGGGCTGCCCGTCGGCGTACTCGTTCACCTACGGCAATGTGGCGGTGCTGTCGCTGGACGCCAACGACGTCTCCTACGAGATCAAGGCCAACACCGGCTACTCGGGTGGCGCCCAGACCAGTTGGGTGGAACGAACTCTCGCGGAGTACCGCGCGAATCCGAATATCGACTTCATCGTCTGCTTCTTCCACCACTGCGCCTACTCGACCACCGACTCCCATGCCAGCGACGGTGGCCTGCGTGACGCCTGGTGCGCGCTGTTCGACCGCTACCAGGTCGACTTGGTGCTCCAGGGGCACAACCACATCTTCGAGCGCACCGACCCGATCCGCGGCGGCCGCCCGACCAAGGCGGCGGGCGACAATTCGATCGTCTACCCGGACGCGGACGGCACCGTCTACTACACGGTGGGCGGCGGCGGACGTCCCCGCTACGGCTTCCAGCCCGGCTCACCGGAGACCTACCGGGGCCACGAGGTGCCCGACACCACGGTGCCCAACAGCTACGTGTGGACGCCGGCGGGCAGCAAACAGGACGAGGCCGCGCCCTGGTCGCGGGTGCGGTTCCGCAACTACTCGTTCATCCGGGTCGACGTGCGCCCGGGATTCTTCGCCAGCGAGATGGACGTGGTGGCCGTCGACGAGTACGGCCGCGAATTCGACAAGGTGACCTATCGCCGGCAGGTGGGTCGCTGAACGGGGGCCGGGTCAACCCGCCGGCCCGCTGAGTCGTCGCGGACGGCCGCTGACCGGGCCGCCGGCCCCCCATCCGGCGGCCGGCGGCCACCATGGCGGTCATGCGTTTCCATTTCGCCGAGGCCGGCGGGGACCCCGCGCACTGGGTCGACCTCGCGCGGGCCGCTGAACAGGCCGGCTTCACCGGCGTCTGCCTGGCGGACAGCCTGGCCTATCCGCGCGACGGTGACCCGCGCTACCCCTATACCGCCGACGGGCGGCGAGAGTTTCTGCGCGGCAAGCCCTTTGCCGAACCGATGATCGCCGCCACCGCGATCGCCACGGCCACGACCACGCTGCGCGTCACACCGTTCGTGCTGAAACTGCCGGTGCGCCCGCCCGTGCTGGTGGCCAAACAGGCCGCGACGCTGGCGGTGCTGAGCGGCAACCGCCTGTCACTGGGAGTCGGAATCAGCCCGTGGCCACAGGATTTCGCCATGATGGGCGTGCCGTTCGAGCGGCGCGGCGCACGACTGGACGAAGGTATCGATATCGTGCGCGGCTTGTGCGGCGGCGGCGAGTTCGCCTATCACGGCCAGGTGTACGACCTACCCGCCGTGGAGATCAATCCGGTTCCCACCGCGTCGATTCCGATCCTCGTCGGCGGGCACAGCGAGGCCGCGCTGCGGCGTGCGGTGCGTCGCGGCGACGGGTGGATGCACGCGGGCGGAACACCCGAGGAACTGGCCACGCTCCTGCGCCGCCTCGCCGAATTGCGTTCGGAATACGAAGCATCCGCATCGGCGCGGACCTCCGAATTCCAGATCCACGTGGTAGCGCGCGACGCCTTCGACACCGCGGGTATCGCAGATCTGGCCGCCTCGGGCGTCACCGACGTGATCGTCGGATTCCGCAGCGTCCACGACGCCGCGCCGGATACCCGGGGTCTCGCCGAGAAGGTCGACGCGATCACCCGCTACGGCGAGACCGTCGTCGCCGCCTGCCGATAGGAGAGATATGGCCGACCATCCGGCTCGCGCGGCGGGACTGGCGTCCCAGTACGCCGTCCGCACCAAGGATCGCGCCACCTGGCTGAATCTGTTCGCCTCGGACGCGGTGGTGGAGGATCCGATCGGCCGATCGCCGTACGATCCGGCCGGGAACGGCCACCGCGGCCGCGATGCGATCGCCGCGTTCTGGGATACCGCCATCGCCGAGAGCGATATCGCGTTCCGGATGCGCGACTCCTACGCCTGCGGCGCCGAGGTAGCTTTCGTCGGCACCGTCACCAGCGTGCGCCGGGAGGTCACGGTCGAGGTCGACGGGGTGTTCACCTATCGGGTGGACGCCGACGGCCGCATCGCCGCTCTGCGCGCGTATTGGGAACTCGACCGGGCTCGCCGCACCACATCCGATCCCGCGGAGACGGCCGGTTGACCGGAATCCGGCCTACACTCCCAGCGCAGGGGCGAAGACCGACCACGAGTCGTGCAGATCGTCCTGCCAGTACACCCACGCGTGGGTGCCGTTGCGGTGCACGACGGTCGCCGGAATGCCCAGGGCCGCAAGGCGACCGGTGAGCTGCCCGGTGCAGGAGTCGACGACGCTCTCCATCACGCCGCCGACCGCGACCCGGTTGGCCAGCGCGCCCGGGTTGCCGCCGATCGAAGGATCGGCGAGGGTGTCGTGCACGCCGGGCACCCCGTTGCCCGAGGAGATGTAGAGGGCCGTTCCGCGCAACCGATCGGCGTTCACCACCGGATCGTGAGCGGCCCAGTCCGGATCACCGGGTATCCCCCACATATTGCCGGCATTCGCCCCGAAGACTCCGAGCTGCGAATACACGTACGCCTGCGGAATCGGGCCGTTGGTCAGCGGACATCCGCTGTAGGCGCCGACCGCTTGGTACAGGCCGGGCGCCCCGATCGCCAGATCGAGTGCCGAGGTCGCCGACATCGAGGTGCCCGCGACGGCATTTCGGCCCGTCATCTGGAACCGTGAGTTCAGCAGCGGCGGCAGCTCCCGGGTCAGGAACGTCGTCCATTCGTTGCGGCCCAGCACCGGATCGTCGGACTTCCAGTCGGTGTAGTAGCTGGCGCGCCCACCCATGGGGACGATCACGTTCACCGGTTTGTCGGCGAAGAACTGCGCGACGTCGGTGCGGTTGGTCCACGGCCCGCCGTCCTCACCGCCGTCGACGGCGTTGAGCAGATACAGCGCCGGCGCCGCGAAATCCGGATGCGACATCCACACGGTGATCTGCTTGTTCATCGCCGGGGAATAGACCACCACCGAATATTGGCGACCGCCCAGCGGATGGACGTCGACGATGGCGGGCGCGCCGGGATCCGCCGAGGCGACTGCGGGCACAATCGCGGCAATCGAGGCGAACGCGGCGAACAGGACAGCAAAACAGCGCGGGAGCCGGTGCATACGCGGAGTATTCCACCCTGTCGCGGTCTCCGCAGCGCACTCGGCAGGCGTGTTCACCGGAAGCCTCTGCCCGCAGGCGGCGACCTCCGCGGTTCCGGCACCCGCGGTCCGCATCCGCCGGGCTATCTTCGCGCGCGGCCGCACGTCACCGCCGGGAAGGGGCCGGCGGTGACGTGTGCGGAGCCGGTCAGCCGGCGGCAACGGCGGCCCGGATCGCGGCGATATCGATCTTCGACATGGTCTGCAGCGCGGCGCCGGCCGCCGCCGCGTGCTCGCCGCCCATCAACGCCGGCAGTTCGGCCGGCACGACCTGCCACGACAGGCCGTAGCGATCGGTCAGCCAGCCGCACGGCCCCGGCTTGCCACCCACGGTCAGAGCCGCCCACAGCCGGTCCACCTCGTCCTGCCCGTCGACCACCAACTGAATGGACGCCGCATCGGTGAAGGGGTGGCCGGGTCCGCCGTTCATCAGCGTGAGCGCGTGTCCGGCCAGATCGACCTGCACGATGAAGGCCGATCCGTCGGGGCTGCGAGTGATGCCGGTGATGCGGGCGCCGAGGATGTGCTCGGTGTAGAACCGGACGGCTTCCTCGGCGGCGGTGGCGAACCAGAGGAAGGTGCTGATGTCGGTCATGATCGCTCCTGGGGGTGTGTCCATCTCGCTGTCACCCCCTGGTCGAGGCCGATCCCGCACATTCGACACAGTTCGCGAATTTTCTCGAGATCTTTTTTCGCCGGTCCTACTCGGCGGCGAGCCGATCCAGCGCCGCCTGGCTCGATTCGTCGGCGGCGCGGTAGATGATCAGCCGCTGATCGGGATCCTGCAGCGGCATCAGCGCTTCGTAGGCGACGGTGACCGCACCCACCCGAGGATGGTGCATCGTCTTGCGGCCCCGGCCCTGCACCCGCACATCTCTGCGCTCCCACAGTTCGGCGAATTCGGCACTGTCCGTGCGGAATTCGTCGATGAGGTCGGCCAGGACGCGATCGTCCGGATGGGCGGCCCAGGCGGCGCGCAGTCCCGCGATGCCCTCGCGCACGGTTCGTTCGCGGTCGGCGTAGAAATTGCCCATCCCCGGATAGAGCAGGCACAGCCACATGGAGTTGCGATGCCGCGGCGGCAGCGTGTCGAAATCCAGTAGCAGCCGCGACATCTCGCGGTTCCAGGCCAGGATGTCGTAGCGGTGGTTGAGCACCATCGCCGGGAGCGGCGCCAGATCCGCGACCAGCCGGGCCAGCTCCGGTGAGGCCGTGGTCGCCGGCTTGCCGTCGTCCGGTGGCCGCTGCCGGGCCAGATCGAACAGGTACATGCGTTCGTCGGGAGCCAGGCGCAGAGCCTGCGCGAGCGCGTCGAGCACCTCCGGCGAGGGCCGCAGTCCGCGCCCCTGCTCCAGCCGCACGATGTAGTCGGTGCTCACACCGGCCAGATCGGCGACCTCCTCCCGGCGCAGGCCCGGGGTGCGGCGGGAACGGCGGCGCAGCGGCAGGCCGAAATCACTCGGATCCAGTCGTTCGCGCCGGGTGCGCAGAAAGGCCCCCAGTTCCTGTGTCGCTTCCACGGTGCCGGTCATCGCTGTCGATCCTACGACGAGGCTGGTACCGGCGATCCCAGGAAAAACCTTCCCTTACCGCGCCCGTCCCGGCCGCGCAGACTTGCCGTCGAGATCGAATCCACAGAGGAGGAAGATATGGCGCTCACTCTCGACACCTATCGGCTGCTCGGCCGGTCCGGGCTGCGGGTCTCCCCGCTCGCGCTGGGCACCATGACCTTCGGGGCCGACTGGGGCTGGGGCGCCGAGCGGGACGAGGCACGCAAACTGTTCGACGACTACGTCTCGCGCGGCGGCAATTTCATCGATACCGCCAGCGTCTACACCAACGGCAGTTCCGAGCGGCTGCTCGGCGAATTCACGCGCGACAATCGCGAAAGCCTGGTCCTGGCAACGAAATACACCATGCTGCGGCGGCCCGGCGACCCGAATTCCGGTGGCAACAACCGCAAGTCGATGTTCGCCTCGGTGGAGGCCAGCCTGCGCAATCTGAACACCGACTACATCGATCTGCTGTACCTGCACGCCTGGGACTTCACCACGCCGGTCGAGGAGGTGCTGCGCGGGATGGACGACTTGGTCCGGCAGGGCAAGGTGCTCTACGTCGCCATCTCCGACACCCCGGCCTGGCAGGTGGCCCGCATGCAGACCATCGCCGACCTGCGCGGCTGGTCCCCGCTGGTGGCGCTGCAGGTGGAATACAGCCTGATCGAACGCACCGTGGAACACGACCTGTTCCCCATGGCGCGGGAACTGGGGCTCGGGGTGATTCCGTGGTCGCCGCTCGGCAGCGGTGTGCTGACCGGTAAGTACAGCGCGGCCGATCTGGACGCCTCGGCGGCGGGATCGCCGGAGGGCAGCCGCAAGAACGTCGCGCTGGCCAACGGTTCGCTGACCGCGCGGGGCCTGGCGATCGCCGAAGTGGTGAAGGAGGTCGCGGCGGAACTGGACCGGACACCGGCGCAGACCGCACTGGCGTGGACGCTGCGGAATCCGGCGGTGACCGCTCCCATCATCGGCGCCCGAACCCCCGCGCAGCTCAGCGACAACCTGGGCGCGCTGGATGTGGAATTCGATGCGGCACACCTGGATCGACTGGACGCGGCCAGTGCCGTCGAACCCGGATTCCCGCACAATATGCTCGCCCGCGCGATGACCAATACGGTGATCAACGGCGACCTGACGGTCGTCCCGCGCGCCTGACTCGTACGCCGTAACCACTGCGACCGGTCACCACACCGGCCACAGTGGTTACTCTGGCGGTCCGTCGAGTACGAGGCGGACCCACCAGCGGCAACGCTTTCTCCGAGGACTCGGACACCGGCATGCCCTCGAGCATGCGCCGACGTCCGATCGGACAGGAATCGGGGAGTCGACGAATCAGGCTGCGGTGGTGAGGAATTCGGCCGCCGCAGCGCGGTATCGGTCGACCAGCAGGCGCACCACCGCCGGATGCGCGCCCAGCGGTTCGGCGACTCCGTCGGCACCCGCCTCGTGCAAGCGTTGCTGGAACAGTCCGTGTGCCAAGAGGTACGAGCCGACGAACACCCGCTGCGCGCCGGATTCTCGCAGCGCGGCAACGACTTCCGGCACCCGTGGCTCACCGGTGGCGATACAGGCCGTGCGAACCGCGACGCCCAGCTCCTCCGCCAGCATGGCCGTCGCCCGCCGCACATCGTGGCGCGCACGCGCGTCGGAGGATCCGGCCGCCGCGAAGACCACCGCATCGCCGGAACGCATCCCGGCCTCGTGCAACCGCATGCGCATCACCCGGGCCAGCATCGGGTCCGGGCCCATCGCGGGGGTCACCACCACATCCGGATGCCCGCTGTCGCGCACCTCGCGCGGAACATCCTGGTAGACGTGATATCCGGAGGCGAGGAAGGCCGGAACCACCACGGCCGGAACACCCTTCAGCTCGCTCAGCACCTCGGCGGGTGTGGGGCCGAGCACGTCGACGAAGGCGGTGCGCACCGGCACGTCGGCACCGGTACGTTCCAGCTCCGCACGCATCGCGTCGGCCACCGCGGCGATCATCTGCACCCCTGTCGCACTGCGGGTGCCGTGCGCCACCAGCACCAGCGCAGGGGCGCTCACCAGACCCCCGCCATGGGCGCGGGTCGCTGCGGACGCAGCGAGGGGGCGTAGCCCACCGGCGGGCGGGTGTTGTTGTCGACGCATTCGGCGGGGTCGAGGGCGAGCCGATAACCGCGCTTGACCACCGTCTGAATCGCCTTCGGCGTACCGAGACCCGCACGGAGACGGGCGATTCCGGTCTCCACCGCGTGGGTGTCGTCACCGCCACCGGGCAGCGCCGCCAGCAGATCCTCCCGCGACACCACCCGGCCGGGCTGGCGGGCCAGTGCCCGCATCAACGCCATCGGCGCGGGAGCGAGCTGGCGCACCGAACCGTCGACCACGACACAGCCGCCGCGCACGCTCAATTCGTGCCCGGCGGCGTGAATTCGATTGGCGCGCCGGGGAAGTTCCTCGGCGACATGGCGGGCCAGCGCCCCGAGCCGCGCCCGGCCCGGCATGGACGTCGGCACTCCGAGTTCCTCGAGCGGCGCGGCGGTGATCGGGCCGACACACGCCGGCAGCACCCGGGAACGCATCGCTTGCAGGACGCCCTCGAGCAACCCGGTTTCCTTGGCCCGCATCAACATCGAGGCCACCGCGGGCGCGCTGGTGAACGTGACGCAATCCAGTGCCGAGGTGACCACGCCCTCGATCAGGCGGTCCATCGGCACGCGGTCGTCCGGTGGCACCCAGCGGTACACCGGCACCGGCACGACATCGGCTCCGGCGCAACGCAGTACTTCACAGAAGTCGGGTACCGGTTCCCATTCGGTGGTCGCACCGTGCAACTGCACCGCGATGCGCACGCCCTCGACACCCGCCGCCAGCAGGTGATCGAGCACCTCGGCCGACGATTCGGAGGCCGGCGACCATTCCTCGCGCAATTCGGCGGCGCGGATCGCTCCCTTGGCCTTGGGACCACGGGCCAGCAATCGCGTGGAAGCCAGTGTCTCCCGGAGGTTTTCGGCCAGACCCCAACCTTCGGCCGCCTCCATCCAGCCGCGGAATCCGATGCCGGTGGTGGCGACGGCGATCTGCGGCGGATCAGCGACCAACTGCCGGGTGACCCGCTCCAGCTCGGTGTCGTCGGACAGCGGGATGATGCGAATCGCCGGGGCGGAAACGATATTCGCGCCTCGGCGACTCAACAGCGTGGCCAGTTCGTCGGCCCGTCGGGCGGCCGTCACGCCGATGGTGAAGCCGTCCAGGGGTTTCAATTCGGTGGGTCGCGCTTCGCTCACGGCGTACCGCCGTACTGCACCGGTTCGTTGGACACCGCGACGACCCCGTCGACGACCCGCACGCCGTAGACGGGCAGTGCGACCGAGTCGTCCTCGAGGCAATGGCCGTCCAGCAGGGAGAACGCCTGCTTCAGCAGCGGCGACGCGACGACCGGCACACCGGCGCGGTCACCGACGATGCCGCGCGACATGACCGCCGCCCGCCCGAACGGATCGATATTGCCGACGGCATACAGCGTGCCGTCGGGCAGCAGGAAGAGCGCGGCCTGCCGTCCGCCTCTCAGTAGCACCGCCACGCCGCGGCCGGGGATCAGATAATCGAGCCGGCAGGCCGAGGTCCAGCCGGTGGTGGTTGCCGGTGCGAAGCCCGGTGTGTCGATAACGGTCATCGGTAATCTCCTCCGAACGCCTTACCTAATAGGTACCGGTGTCCTGTTTCCGCACGATTACGTGGCTATTTCCCGGGCGTGGCAGTTGCGGCCGGCATGGCGGGAAGTTCGGGCATACCGAGCAGAACCGGCGTCTTGCGCTCCCCGCTCTCGTCGAAGGCGATCGTCGGATCGGCCTCCTCGGGCGCGTTGACGAAGGTGACGAAGCGCGAGAGCTTCGCGGGATCCTCCAGTACCGCGGCCCATTCGTCCTTGTAGCCGGCGACGTGGCGGGCCATGCTCTCCTCCAGTTCGGCGGCGATGCCGAGGGAGTCCTCGCACACGACCTGCTTCAGGTGTTCGATGCCGCCCTCGAGTGATTCCTGCCACGGCGCGGTGCGCTGCAGCCGGTCGGCGGTGCGGATGTAGAACATCAGATAGCGGTCGATGTAGCGGATCAGCGTCTCGTCGTCGAGGTCGCCGGCCAGCAGCACCGCGTGCTTGGGAGTCAGGCCGCCGTTGCCGCCGACATAGAGGTTCCAGCCGTTCTCGGTGGCGATGACGCCGACATCCTTACCGCGCGCCTCGGCGCATTCGCGGGCACAGCCCGAGACCGCCAGCTTCAGCTTGTGCGGCGAGCGCAGCCCGCGGTAACGCTTCTCCAGCAGCACCGCCATGCCGACCGAATCCTGCTGGCCGTAGCGGCACCAGGTGGAACCCACGCAGCTCTTCACTGTGCGCAGCGATTTGCCGTAGGCGTGGCCGGATTCCATCCCCTTGTCGACCAGCCGCTGCCAGATCTGCGGCAGCTGCTCGACCCGCGCGCCGAACAGGTCGATGCGCTGACCACCGGTGACCTTGACGTAGAGTCCGAAATCCTTGGCGATCTGCCCGATTTCGATCAGCTGCTCGGGCGTCACCTCACCGCCGGGCATCCGCGGCACCACCGAATAGGTGCCGTTTTTCTGCAGGTTGGCCAGGAAGTGGTCGTTGGTGTCCTGCAGCGCGGACTGCTCACCGTCGAGGATGTGGTCGCTCGAGGTCGAGGCCAGGATGGAGGCGACGGTCGGCTTGCAGATATCGCAGCCGATTCCGGTGCCGTGCTTGGCGATCAGTTCCGAGAAGGTGCGGATGCCGGTCACCTGCACGATCTGGAACAGTTCGGACCGCGACTGGGTGAAGTGCTCGCACAGCGCCTTCGACATCTCCACGCCGGACTGCTCGAGCAACTTCTTGATCATGGGAACGCAACCGCCGCAGGAGGTTCCGGCGGAGGTGCAGCTCTTGACCCCGGCGATGTCGCAGGCGCCTTCGTGGATAGCTCCGACGATGGCCCCTTTGGACACGTTGTTGCAGGAGCAGATCTGGGCCTCGTCGGGCAGAGCGTCGGCACCCAGTTCGGCGCCCGCGGGCGAGATGAGCGCGGCCGGTTCGGCGGGCAGTTCGCTGCCGACCAGCGGGCGCAGCGCCGCGTACTGCGAGGCGTCGCCGACCAGGATGCCGCCCAGCAGCGTCTTGGCGTCGTCGGAGATCACCAGCTTGGCGTAGGTGCCCTTGGCGGCGTCGTGCAGCACCACCGACAGCGCGCCCTCGGTGGTGGCGTGGGCGTCACCGAAGCTGGCCACGTCCACACCGAGCAGTTTCAGCTTGGTCGACAGGTCGGCGCCCGGGAATTCGCCGGCGCCGCCGAGCAGCCGGTCCGCGACGATCTCGGCCGTGGTGTAACCGGGAGCGACCAGGCCGTAGCAGGTGCCCTCCACGGCCGCGACCTCGCCGACGGCGTAGATGTTGGGGTCGGAGGTGACCATGCCGAGATCGGTGAGCGCACCACCGCGCGGCCCGATCTCGAGTCCGGCATCACGGGCGATCTGATCGCGCGGGCGCACACCGGCGGAGAACACCACCAGCGAGGCGTCGATCACCGACTCGTCGGACAGCGAAACCCGCAGGCCCGCACCGTCTTCGGCGGGTTCGATGGCCGAGGTGCCGACCCCGGTGTGCACGTGCAGGCCCAGATCGGTGACCAGCTTCTCGAGGATCGCGCCGCCACCCTCGTCGACCTGCACCGGCATCAGCCGCGGCGCGAACTCGACGACATGCGGCGTCATTCCCATGAGCCGCAGGGCATTCGCCGCCTCCAGACCGAGGAGACCACCGCCGACGACGACACCGACCGCACCGGGGCCCGCGTTCTGCGCCGCGGCGCGGATGCCGTCGAGGTCGTCGAGGGTGCGGTAGACGAAACATTCGGGACGGTCGTGGCCCGGTACCGGCGGCACGAAGGCATACGATCCGGTCGCGAGAACCAGTGCGTCGTAACCGATCACGTCACCGGAGGAGGTGGTCACCTTGCGGGCGGCGCGGTCGATCTCATCGGCGCGCACGCCGAGGCGCAGATCCACCAGCGCGTCGCCGGCGTATTCGTTGCCGGGCAGGGCGAGCGCGCTCTTCTCCCAGGCGCCGACGTAGGACGACAGGCCGACGCGATCGTAGGCGGCCTGCGACTCCTCGCTCAGCACCACGATCTGCCAGCGCCCGGCCTCGTCGCGGGAGCGCAGCGCCTCCACGAACCGGTGCCCGACCATGCCGTGGCCGACGACCACCACGGTCTTGCGCTGCGTGGGTTCGACTGTCGTGTTCATGACTGTCCTCCGATGCTTTCCGATGGTCAGGCGCGAGCCGAGGTGTTGGACTGGGTGGTATCGGTTTCCGGCGACCGTTCGGCCTCGAGCACCAGGGCCTCCGCCTCGGCGACGACACCGGAACCGCTTCGCGGCGAACGCATTCCGGGCCGACGCAGGAAGACCGACCAGACGACGGTCGCGCAGACGACGTAGAAGCCCAGGAACACCCAGAACGCGGTGGTGGCGGAATTGGTGGAGGCGTAGGAGGAGCGCAGCACCAGGTTGATGGCCACCCCACCCAGGGCGCCGATCGCGCCGACGAAGCCGATCAGCGCGCCCGAGGTGTTGCGCGACCAGGCGGCCTGCTCCGCGGGGCTCACCGGGAGGCTCTTGGACTTCGCGTCGAACACCGACGGGATGATCTTGGTGACCGACCCGTTGCCGATTCCCGAGAGCACGAACAGGGCGATGAATCCGCAGACCAGGGCGACCATGGTCGCCCCCGAGGCCACGCCGCCGTTGTGGTCGGCGGCCACACTGGACACCGCGACCACGACCGCCGCGACCATCATTCCGGCGAACCCGGCCAGCGTGACGCGGCTGCCGCCGAAGCGGTCGGCCATCTTGCCGCCGTAGGGGCGGGCCAGCGAACCCAGCAGCGGGCCGATGAAGGCGATCTGCGCGGCGTGCAGACTCGCCTGGGCGGCCGAATCACCCCCGGCCTTGAAGCCGATCTGCAGAATCTGGCCGAAGGCGAAGCTGAAGCCGATGAACGAGCCGAACGTGCCGATGTACAGGAAGGCGATCGCCCAGGACTGCGGAACCTTCAGCGACTCCAGCATGTAGCCCAGGTCGGCCTTCTGATTGCGCAGATTGTCCATGTAGAGCGCGGCGCCGAGTCCGGCGATCGCGATGAACGCCAGGTACACCAGGCAGACGACCGAGGCGTACGAATTGCCGAGCGTGGCGATCACCAGCAGGCCGATCAGCTGGATCACCGGAACGCCGATATTGCCGCCACCGGCGTTCATGCCCAGCGCCCAGCCCTTGAGCCGCTGCGGGTAGAAGGCGTTGATATTGGTCATCGAGGAGGCGAAGTTGCCGCCGCCCAGGCCGGCGAACGCCGCCACCACCATGAACGTGGTGTAGGACGTGCCCGGCTGATTGATGAAGTACAGCGTCAGCAGCGTCGGGACCAGCAGCATCAGCGCGCTGAAGATCGTCCAGTTGCGGCCGCCGAAGCGCGCGGTGGCGACGGTGTAGGGAATGCGCAGAATGCCGCCGACCAGCGTCGGCATGGCGACGAGGAAGAACTTTCCGGCGGCGTCGATGCCGAACTTGTCCGTCGGCATGAACAGCACCATCACCGACCAGATCGACCACACCGAGAATCCGACATGTTCGGCGACGACCGACCAGATCAGATTGCGACGGGCGATGTTCTTGCCGCCGGCCTCCCAGGCCGCGACATCCTCGGCATCCCACTGCTCGATGTCGTGGTTACGCGTCAGCGTGCTCAACAGGGCCTCCTGAAATCCGGTTGGCCCCAAGGTAGGAAACGGGTATTGCCGCGATGCTGCGCCACATGACGCGCAAATCAACGGTTGCTCACGAATTCGGCGATTTACCGGTGAGAACCGGGGCATTGTTTCGCCCATATGACACAACGGTTTCCGTGCGTCACAAAGTACCGACGCTCACACACGAACTCGGTGAGGTCGATACCGGCGAGTGGCCCGGGCCACAATAGTCGGGCGTCGGCTCACATCATGGACAGAAGCTCACCGCGGCGCAACCCGAGCGGTGAAATTGCCGAAAGGTCGCGGCCCCGACGCCGATCAGTGCCAGGTGTCCTCGAGCATGCGCGGCTTGCACGCCTGCCAGGCGCCGGCCACGAGCACCAGGACGGCAACCGCCAGCAGCGCGAAGGGCGCGCCCCATCCGCCGACCGCACTGTGCAGCACACCGAACAGCAGCGGGCCCACACACGCGACGGTGTAGCCGATGCCCTGGGTGAATCCGGACAGCGCGGCCGAGCCGGCCTGGGTGCGGGTCCGCAGATTGATCAGCGTGAGCGCCATCGGGAAGGTGCTCGGTCCCATGCCCAGCAGCAGCACCCACAGCCAGGGCGCGCCCATCGGGGCGATGAGCAGTCCGGCGAAGGCGGCGAAAAACGCGATGGCGCAGACGATCACGACCGGAAACGGATTGCGGATACGGGCGGTGAAGGAGGGCGCGGTCAGCGCGGCCGCCAAACCGATGAAGGAGAAGAAGGCGACCATCGTGCCGCCGTAGGCCGCGTCGGCGCCCGCATCGGCGAGAATCTTGGGCAGCCAGGTGAACATGGAATAGGTGATCAACGAGGTCATACCGAACATGGCGGCCATCCCCCACGCCAGCGGCGAACGCCGGATGTTCCCGGCGCGCGCGGGCTGTTCGCCCGGCACCTCGGCGAGCGCGGTGGTGTCCACGCGATCGCGGCCGCGCCGCTCACGCAGCACACCCAGCCACGGCACCGCGGCCGCGAAACCGAGCAGCGCCCACAACCCGAGCGAGACCCGCCAGCCGGCCGCGTCCGCGACCGGGACCGCGATCAGCGCCGGCACCACGGTGCCGATCTGCACCATCGTGATGTACACCGAGCTCAGCACCGCCAGCCGATCGGCGAAATAGCGCTTGACCAGCGGCGGAATCACGACATTGCCGATGCCCATACCGGCCAGCGCCAGCGCGGACAGACTCAGCAACTCCCAGGTGTCGGGCACCAGCGCCCGGGTGAGCTGCCCGGCCCCGGCCATGCACATGGCGACCAGCGCGGTGCGTTCCAGGCCCAGTCGGCGCACGAAGATCGGGGTGATCAATCCGGCCAGCGCGAACATGGCGGTCGGGATCATGCCGAAGACACCGACAATGGCCGTGGAATAGCCGATATCGGCGCCGATGCGCTCGGCGAGCGGGGTGAAGGCGGTGACCGCCACACGCAGCGTGAGCGCCGAGACGACGATCGCGACCAGGACGAGAATCCGGCCCTCGGCCAGGCCGCGGCGCCGGATGTCGGTAGTCGACTGCAGATTGGTAACCGTCACCGAGAAATCATAGGATGATTGGATGAAAGCGAGCAACAAATGTGAGGAGGGGTACTCTGTTGGCCGTGCAACCAGTCCGGCGCACCAGCCTCATCGCTCAGGTCACCGAACAGCTGCGCGCTGAAATCCGTTCGGGGCGTTGGCCGATCGGCTCTCGCATCCCGACCGAGCCGGAACTCACCGAATTGACCGGCACCGGCCGCAATACCGTGCGCGAAGCGGTGCAGGCGCTCGTGCACGCCGGCATGCTCGAACGCCGGCAGGGTTCGGGCACCTACGTCATCGCCGCGTCCGATCTGGGCGGCACCCTCACCAAATACTTCGCCGACGCCGTGGAACGCGACGTCCTGGAACTGCGCCAGGCCCTCGACGTACAGGCCGCCCGGCTGGCCGCGCAGCGCCGCGACGACAACGACGTGCAGACCCTGCTGCGACTGCTCGACCGGCGCAGCCAGGTCTGGGATACCGACAGCACCGCGGCGGTCGACGCGGACGTGGCCCTGCACCGCGCCATCGTCGCGGCCAGCCACAACACCGTCTACCTCGAGTTCTACGATTCGCTGCTGCCGGTGATCGAGGACGTGATTCGTTCCCGCACAACCAAATACGGCAATCAGTATCACGACGAACACGCCGAGCTGGTCCACGCCGTGATCGACGGCGACTCCGATCGGGCCGCTCGCGCCGCCAACTGCTTCCTCGGCTCGCTCATCGCCGAATACCCCGAACGGTGACGGATTCCGCCGGCAGGTAAACGATTCGTCACCATGGTGCCGGTCGCGGGGTGAGCGAGTGTTGCTGCGAACGTCACGGAGCGTGAATCGGACGTAATTTCGCCTTCCTACCGTGGATGCGACCGCCGGACCCGCACCTCAGGGTCCCCGAGATGAGGGCGGTCGCACCCCTTCGAGAGGAACGCGCCGATGACTACCACCGACGCCGCGATATCGGCCACCGCCGCTCCCGACTTCCACTATCGAGCCCGCGGCCGCTGGCTCGATCACTGGGAGCCCGACAACGAAACCTTCTGGGAGAACGGCGGAAAACGCACCGCCCGTAAGAATCTCGCCTTCTCGGTCTTCTCCGAGAATCTCGGATTCAGCATCTGGGTGCTGTGGGCCAGCGTGGTCACCGCCATGGGTTCGGCGGGCTTTCATTATCTGAGCGGCCCCGACGCCGTCGGCAATTCGCTACTGCTCACCTCCACCCCCACACTCGTCGGCGCCGCGTTGCGCGTGCCCTACACCTTCGCCATCCCGAAATTCGGTGGCCGCGCGTTCACCGTATTCAGCGCGGGGATGTTGCTGCTGCCGACGCTGGGCCTGGTCTATTTCGTCAATCAGCCCGGCACGCCGTTCTGGGTGTTCATGGTGCTGGCCGCGCTCGCGGGCGTGGGTGGCGGCAATTTCTCCTCGTCGATGGCGAATATCAATTTCTTCTATCCCGAGGGGAAGAAGGGCGCCGCGCTCGGAATCAACGCCGCGGGCGGCAATATGGGCGTCGCGCAGACCCAGCTGCTGGTGCCGCTGATCATCACCCTCGGCACCCATCTCATGGCCAAGGATCCGGCCGGTTACCGATTCGGCATCACCCTCGCGGTGCTGGTGTGGATTCCGTTCATCCTCGTCGCCATGTTCGGCGCGCTGCGGTACATGGATTCGATCACCGGCGCTAAATCCGACGGCAGTTCCTATCGGCTGGCCCTGACCAATCGGCACACCTGGATCATGGCGGTGCTCTACATCGGCACCTTCGGATCGTTCATCGGCTTCTCGTTCGCCTTCCCCACCCTGCTCAAATCCACCTTCCCCGACCTGGCGAAGATCGGCTGGATGTCCACGATCGGCAATCTCGCCTTCCTCGGCGCGTTCGTCGGATCGCTGAGCCGGCCGTTCGGCGGCTGGATCGCGGACCGGTTCACCGGCGCCCGGATCACGGTCTACGTCTTCGCCGGCATGGCCGGCGCCACCGCGCTGATCGTGGCCGCGCTCTCGGTGAAGAACTTCCCGCTGTATCTGATCTCGTTCCTGCTGCTGTTCGTGCTGTCGGGCATCGGCAACGGTTCCACCTACCGCATGATCCCCTCGATCTTCGGCGCCGAGGCCAAGCGCCGCGCCGCCGAACACGGCCAGGACCCGGCGACCGCGCTGGCCGCGGCCAAGCGGCAGGCGGGTGCGGCGATCGGTGTGGTCGGCGCGGTGGGCGCGGCCGGCGGGTGGGTGCTGCAGCAAGCGCTGCGAGAATCCAACATCCACTTCGGCGGGATGGCACCGGCCTTCTGGGCCTACGCCGTCGCCTTCCTGATGATGGGCGGGCTCACCTGGTGGTTCTATCTGCGCTCGTCGTTCGCCGTCGGGCGGGTGCCGTCACTGGCCCACGCGGGCATCTGAGACCCTCGCACAAACTGCGGGCTCGCCGGTCGCATCCGATCGGCGGGCCCGCTAGAGCATCAAGCGGATCATGTCGGCGGTATGCGCCAGACCGGGAAACGCCTCCGCCGTCGACCGCGGATGCAGCGCGTGCACCGCGAGCCGGAACATGACCGCGCGCAACAACATCTGCGGCCACTCCGGCAGATCCGACCATCGCTCGAGCAGACCCGGATCCGCACCTCCCCAGGAGAGCGCGTCGACCACGATCACCCCGGCCGCCCAGGACGCGGGCCGCCAGTAGGGGGTGATGTCGGTGAGCCCCGGCGCCTGGCCGTTCGCGAACAACACCGTGCCGAACAGATCGCCGTGCACCAGCTGCGACGGGATCTGCACCGGTTTACGCAGCGTCGCCAGCTGCGCCAGCATATCGATGCTGTGGCGGCCGTCCGGTGTGGTCACCGGCAGCATGCCGCCGGCTTTCAGGCTGCGCAGCGGCACCGACTCCCACGCGGCCCGGTCCGCGGCGACGAACACGTCGACATCGACCCACGGCGCGATCGGCTGCTGGACCAGGAAGCGCGGGCGCTCCAGCCGCGCGGTGGCGTGGTGCAGTCGTAGCGACACCGACACCACCTCGTCGTGGCGCGGTTCCGGGGTGCCGTCCATATAGGTATCGGCACGCCAGCCGGACACCACGTAGCGACCGTCGGTGGCGCGCACCGGCCGCGCCAGCCGCACCCCGTCCACCTGCAGTGTTTCCCGGACCTTCGCCGACCACGCCGCCCGGGCGTGGTCGGCCACCGGGCTGAGCACGACCTCTCCGCACCGCCACCCACCGTCCCAGTCGCCCAGCGCGACCGGGGACACTTCGCGCAGCCCGAAGGTGGCCCGCACATGCTCCGGAGGTTCGACAGATGTCACGGCCGTACCGTAACCCCGCCGACTTGTCCACTCGAGACAACGCGCCGGAGGTCAGGGCACGGAAACGACCACCGTCAGTAGACGGGCAGGCTGGGGTCGACCTGGTTGGCCCAGGCGACGATTCCGCCCTGGAGGTGGGTCGCGTCGGAGAATCCGGCGCGCTTCAAGGCAGCCAGTGCCTCCGCTGAGCGGATGCCGGTCTTGCAGTGCAGGACGATCGGTGTGTTCTGCGGAAGTTCGGCGAGCGCATCGCCCGACAGGATGCGGTCCTTGGGGATCAGGGTCGCGCCGTCGATGCGGACGATGTCCCACTCCACCGGTTCACGGACGTCGATGATGGCGACGTCCTTGCCCGCGTCGAGCATGTCCTTGAGCTCGCGCGCGGTCACCGTGGAACCCACCGCGGCGGCCTGGCCCTCCTCGGAGACCACACCGCAGAACGCCTCGTAGTCGATGAGTTCGGTGATGGGCTGACGCTCGGGATCGCGCCGCAGCTTGATGGTGCGGTAGTTCATATCCAGTGCGTCGTAGACCATCAGCCGGCCGAGCAGAGTCTCCCCGATGCCGGTGATCAGTTTGATGGCCTCGGTGACCATGATCGAACCGATCGACGCGCACAGCACACCCAGCACACCGCCCTCGGCGCAGGACGGGACCATGCCCGGCGGCGGCGCCTCGGGGTACAGGTCGCGGTAGTTGATGCCGCGCTTCTCACCGTTCGGGCCGTCGGGGGCATCCTCCCAGAACACCGACACCTGGCCCTCGAACCGATAGATCGACCCCCACACGTACGGCTTACCGGCCAGCACGGCGGCGTCGTTGACCAGATAGCGGGTGGCGAAGTTGTCGGTGCCGTCGACGATCAGGTCGTACTGCGCGAACAGGTCGACCGCGTTCTCCGGCTCCAGGCGGATCTTGTGCAGCACCACCTCGACGCCGGAATTGATCTCCAGAATCGAATCACGCGCACTGTCGGCCTTGCTGCGGCCGATATCGGATTCGCCGTGGATGATCTGCCGCTGCAGATTCGACGCGTCCACCTCGTCGAACTCCACGATGCCGAGCGTGCCGACACCGGCGGCGGCCAGATACAGCAGCGCCGGCGAGCCCAGACCACCCGCACCGATCACCAGCACCTTGGCATTCTTCAGGCGTTTCTGCCCGTCCATCCCGACATCGGGAATAATCAGATGCCGGCTGTAGCGGGCGACCTCATCCCTGGTCAGCTCCGCGGCCGGTTCGACCAGTGGCGGCAGGGACTGTGGTGATGACACGTCGCAGACTCCTCGAATCGAATTCGCCGTCAGGGCTGATCGGTGCAACGCGGCGAATCGGGCCGTTCTTCCCCACCATCGTGCCGCATCCGTCACCATCGGGTCCGGGTGGGTGAGCGGTACCGGCGAATTCAGCCCCGCGGATACGGCCAGGGATTGAACCGGCATTTCTTCCCGTCCATCGGCACCACACCCTGCGGGTCCAGGGTCGCGATGTCGTTGTTACGGGTGCCGAAGGTCTGCTGCATCATCACCGGCGCCAATCCGCCGTCGATCTCGCACGGCTGATGCTCGTGGTAACCAATGGCGTGACCGACCTCGTGGTTGATCTGATACTGCCGGTAGGAGCCGATATCGCCCTCGAAGGCGGTGGCGCCGCGCACCCAGCGCACCTCGGAGAGAACCACGCGGCCGAGGTCGGAGTTGTAGCAGGAGGAGTCGATCGGGATTTCGAAACCGCAGGCCGATTTGGTGGTCTGCCGGGAGGTCAGCGAGACCCGGAAATCCGGTTCGCCGTTGTCGATCCGGCGGAAGCCGAAGCGCGGATCGTGGCTCCAGCTCTTGGGGTTGGCCAGGGTCGCGTCCACCATCTTGGCCACCGAATCGTCCCCGCCGAGCGAGGTGGTATCGACTCCGTTCTCGACCTCGACGGTGTAGGTGAACAGATGCGCCTGACCGGCCCCGACCTGCGCCGATGCGCCGGGAACGATATGCCAGGTGCCCGCCGCGGTCTCCGTGAACGCCCCACCCGCGGGCAGCGCGCCGGAGGGCGGATCGCCGGCGAACTTACCGTCGCCCTTGGGTGGTGCGCCGATGATGCCGGCCTTGCTGGTGTGCTGGCTGAGCCGGCCCAGGGCGGGGGTGGAGCCGCCGGAGGTGTCGGTACCCCCCTTGACGGCGTCTACGATCACCAGCACGGTGATGATCACCAGCACCGGAAGCGCGTAGGCCCGCCAGCCGTAGGTGGAGACGAACCGCCCCAGCGCGCTCTGCTTCTTCGTATCGCGTTCCGGCCGTGGCCGATTCGCCGCGTCGTGGGCGCCGGTCGGATCCCATTTCGCACGCAGCGGTTGATGGGAACGATCGCCGTGGGCGTTGCCGGAATACAGGCCGAGCGGATCGTAGAATTCGGAGCTTTCCGTAGGTTGCTGCCGGTCACGCCGACCGGTAGCGGCCGATTCCGCGCGCGCGGCCAGAACACCTGCGGGGCGAGGCGAATCGGGCCCGCCGGTCGTTCTGCCCCGTTGTTCGCTCACCCGAACAGATTCTCACAGGCCGTTCGGCGACATCTACGTACCTGCCGTTGACCGGCCGGGGTTGCGAGAAATCTCACCACTGTGCGAGATTTCTCACGGCGGCCAGTTACTGACAGGTTGCCAATAGGTGTGGAAGGTTATTCGAATACCACAACGGCAGGAACGGGATCGGCTTCCCAGCCAGTGCAGCCGACCCGCAGCGGGCTGCATCACGAACGAGTATCGTTCGTTGAATACCGTGCACATCCACGTTCCCGCCGGGAATCGACTGGGAGAACCGAAATGACTGACCTCGTGGACCGGATGACGTCCTCGCGACTGTCGTCCGAGGCCATGGCACCGAGCAAGCGCGGAACTCGCCTACCCCGGGAGGCGCGCCGTGCCCAGCTGCTCGCCGCGGCCAGCGAGGTCTTCGTGCTGCGCGGCTACCACGCCGCCGGCATGGACGAGATCTCGCAATGCGCCGGCGTCTCCAAACCCGTTCTGTACCAGCACTTTTCGAGTAAACTCGAACTGTATCTGGCGGTCCTGCAGAACTACATCGACGCTTTGGTGTCGAGTGTCCGCCAGGCGCTGCGGTCGACCACCGACAACCGGCAGCGCGTCCGGGCCGCCGTCGCGGCGTACTTCGACTTCGTCGACCACGAAACCCAGGGTTTCCGACTGGTTTTCGAATCCGACCTGACCAGCGAGCCGCAGGTGCAGCGGCGCGTCGAACAGGCCACCGAGGCCTGTGTGGACGCGGTCTTCGACCTCGTCGCCCACGATTCCGGACTGGACCCCTACCGCGCCCGCATTCTGGCCGTGGGACTCGTGGGCGCCAGCCAGATCACCGCGCGCTACTGGCTCGAGGCGGACCGGCCGATCCCGAAGGAAGAGGCCGTCGACACCACCGTCCAGCTCTGCTGGGGCGGTCTGTCCCGCGTGCCGCTCTCCCAGCGCTGAGAGCGCCCGCGCCCGAAACGACGACGAGGCCCGGATCCGCCACCGCGGATCCGGGCCTTTCGAGTTCGATACAGCGGCGACGAGTTCGCTCGCCGCAGGAGAATCACACCGCGGCGAAACCCACGCGGCCGCTGGTGGAGGTGCCGATTTCGACGTAGGCCACCTTCGCGGCCTGGATCAGGTACTTGCGGCCCTTCTCGTCCTCGAGGGTCAGCACACCGCCCGAACCGCTCAGCGCGCCGGATACCAGCGCCTCGACCTCCTCCGGGGTCTGCGAGCTGGCGATGACCAGTTCCCGCGGGCTATCCGAAATGCCGATCTTGACCTCCACGGCCAACCTCCTAGAGTCCAGATGGTGTCGCTGCCCAGGCTAGTGCAGCGAACGGGTCGGAGACGACGCGCCTGCCTGTGCTGTCAGCGAACAGCCGCCGGTCCCGACGGCCGTCGCGAGCGGCTCATCCCAGGCTCAGCACCCGCATCCGCTCGGCATGCGAGTTCTGCATCCGTTCGAACAGCGCCGCCACCCCGTTGAGGTCGCCGGTGGCGGTGAGCACCAGTTCGGTCAGCTCGTCGCGTTGGGCCATCACGTACTGCGCCTGGGTGATGGCCTCGCCGAGCAGCCGACGGCCCCACAGCGTGAGCCGGTCGCGCTCGGAGCGGCTGACGGTGACCGCCCGGCGCACCTCCTCGATGACGAATTCCGAGTGGTGGGTCTCGGCCAGCACATCGCGCACGACCGCGGCCACCTCGGGCGCCAGCGCATCGGCGAGCACCGCGTAGAAGTCGGCGGCGATACCGTCGCCGACATAGAACTTGACCATCGACTCGAGCCAGTTCGAGGGATCGGTCGAGGCGTGGTAGGCGTCCAGGGCCCGCACGAACGGCGCCATCGCGTCGAAGACGTCGACGCCACGCCCCTGCAGCGCCCGCTCGAGCGTCTCGAAATGCTCCATCTCGGCGGCGGCCATCTTCGCCACCGCCACCTTGCCCCGCAGCGTGGGCGATAGTTTCGCCTCTTCCGCCAGGCGGTAGAACGCGGAGATCTCACCGTAGGCGAGAACCGCGAACAGATCGGTGACACCGAGATGGTCGGCGGGGATTCGATGATCGGATTCGGTCGAAACACCCAGCGCGCCAAATGTGTTTGCACCCATGGCCACCACCCTAGTAGGTCGGCGCCCGGAGGGGGCGGCGGCGCGGCGCCGAAAAGAGTTCCCCCGCCGGCCGCGCCTCACACCGGCACGTCCGAACCGGCGGACAGCTGTCGCCGCCGCGCCGCCGGATCATGCCTGGTCGCCCAGAAATTTCTCCAGGTAGCCCCACGTGGTGTCGCGGGCGATCAGGATGCCCAGATGACTGCCGGGCGAGGTCTGGTATCGCACCTCGCGGGCGCCGGTCAGCGTTCGCTGCCCGTGCGCCACCGCCGCCGCGGGAGTGATCACGTCGTCGGTCCCGCCCACCAGCAGTACCGGCGCGGTGATCTCGGCCAGCTCGATCGGCCGGGCGCCGACGTGCACCACGCCGTTGCCGATGTCGTTGGCGAGCATGAACCGGCTCCACAGCTGGTTGTAGAAGCGGCCGGGGTAGCCGGGCAGCCGGGACTGGAACCGGTCGATGGTCTCCATCCGGGCCAGCGTCGCCGAATCGGTCAGATTGCCGGCCAGGAACATCGGCCGGCGCAATTCCCGCTCCCAGGCCGCGGCGCGGTAGGCGAGGCGGGTCAGCGGCGCCGGAACACCGCCGGCCGCCCGGACCAGGTTCGACACCGTGCGCCCGCCGTCGATGCGCGCCAGCGCGCGCACCTGCGGGACCCCGTTCACCCGGTTGTAGTCCAGCGGTGCGCCGACGGCGGTCACGGAGCGAATCGGCAAGGTCGCGTCGGCCGCGGCGGTGAGCAGCGACAGCACGCCGCCGAGGGACCAGCCGACCAGATCGACGGGAGCTCCGTCGCGATCGGCCGAGACGCGGCGCACCGCCTCGGGCAGAATGTCGTCGACCCAGTCCTCGAATCCCATGCGGCGGTCGGCGAAGCCGATCTCGCCGTAGTCGACCAGATACGGGCGGCGGCCGATCTCCAGCAGGAAGCGAGCCATACTCTGGTCCGGGCGCAGGTCGAAGCACACCGCGGGGGCCGCCAGCGGCGGAACCATCAGCACCGCCGTGCCGTCGGCGGGCGGGGGCCCGGCGGGATCGACGTCGTAGCGTCGCAGCAGCCGGTGCGGTTCGCCCCAGAGCACCGTCGAGGGAGTGGGAACAGGCGCTTCGATGCCGTCGCCGAAGGTCAGCGCCCATGCGTTGCGGGCCGCGACGCCCACGGTCTCTGCCAAGCTCACGGCGACCAATTTATCGTGTGACACACCGTCTCACATATGTGGGCTGGGCCACGCCCGGCCGGGACCGCCCGCGGAATCCGCTCGCACCGGGGGAAAAGCGGACATATCGAACCCGCGGCACGCCTGCACATACTTCCGGGCAATCGCCGTTCTCATCGGCCGCGCAATTTCGCCGGTCAGACGAATTACCGTGTGCCGCAGCCGGACCGGACACCGAGCAGCCGCCCACGACAGCGCGAGCGAGGCGAAGAAAGCTATCACGCTACAATCTCTATGGGCAACGGAAATTTTCGCTCGCACCGCCATATCCCGGCCGGTTTATCGGGACCGGTGGTCGAGGCAGTGCGACAAGGGGTAACCGAAGCCCGCCGAAAATGTGCGCGCACCAGATCCGCGACCCCTTTGCGCCGCACCCGGACAGCGATCCGGGTGGCGAGAGTGCAGGTGGAACCCGCCGGAAATGTGGTGGCCCGGAAATCCGGTCCCAATCCACCCTCGTGCGCGCTGGATGCGATCAACACGAGGAAGGCACGAATCCTGAGCAAGATCACCGTCGAACAAGAACCCGGGTTGGCGGACACGCTGCTGACAGCGGAACTCGACTCCACCCACACCACTCCGACATTCGCCGAATTGGGCGTTCGCCCCGAAATCGTGCGCGCTCTCGGCGAGATCGGAATCGAACACACATTCGCCATCCAGGAGTTGACCCTCCCCCTCGCGCTGGCCGGTGACGATCTGATCGGCCAGGCCCGCACCGGTATGGGTAAGACCTTCGGATTCGGCGTACCGCTGCTGCACCGAATTTCCACCGCCGATTCCGGCACCACGGCATTGGACGGCACGCCCCGCGCACTGGTCATCGTGCCGACGCGGGAACTGTGCGTCCAGGTCACCCAGGATCTGGAGAATGTCGGTAAATACCTGAACAATCAGCGGGGCCGGCTGCGCGTCACGTCGATCTACGGCGGACGGCCCTACGACGCGCAGATCGCGGCGCTGCGCGAAGGGGTCGACGTCGTCGTCGGCACTCCGGGCCGTCTGCTGGATCTGGCCGAACAGCAGCATCTGATTCTCGGCAAGGTCGGCGTCCTCGTGCTCGACGAGGCCGACGAAATGCTCGACCTGGGCTTCCTGCCCGATATCGAGCGCATTCTGTCGATGGTTCCCGACCAGCGTCAGACCATGCTGTTCTCGGCGACCATGCCGGGCCCCATCATCACACTGGCCCGGACATTCCTGCACAAGCCCACGCATATCCGGGCCGAGGAACCCTCCGATTCCGCGGTGCACGATCGCACCGCGCAATTCGTCTACCGCGCCCACGCGCTGGACAAGAGCGAATTGGTCGCGCGCATCCTGCAGGCCGAAGGCCGCGGCGCGACCATGATCTTCACCCGCACCAAGCGCACCGCGCAGAAGGTCGCCGACGATCTGGCCGAACGCGGTTTCGCCGTCGGCGCGGTACACGGCGATCTGGGTCAGATCGCGCGTGAGAAGGCGCTGGACAAATTCCGCAAGGGCAAGATCGACGTGCTGGTCGCGACCGATGTCGCCGCCCGCGGTATCGATATCGACGACGTCACCCACGTCGTCAACTACCAGTGCCCGGAGGACGAGAAGACATACGTGCACCGCATCGGCCGCACCGGCCGGGCCGGGCGCACCGGTGTCGCGGTCACCCTGGTCGACTGGGACGAGCTGCATCGCTGGAAGAGCATCGATTCCGCGCTGGGCCTGGGGATGCCCGAGCCGGTGGAAACCTACTCACGCTCCGAGCACCTGCGCAGCGATCTCGGCATTTCGGAGAACGCGACCGGAACCGTGCGGCGCGCACCCGCGCGCGAAACGGATGCGGTCGTGGTGGAGCGGGAGTCACGCCAGCCGCGCAAGCGCAATCGCCGCCGCACCCGCGGTGGTAAGGCGGTCGACGCACCCGAGGGCGCCACGGCCGAGTCGGCCGAGTCCGCGACGGACACCGCGGAAAGCACTGCGGCGCAATCGGTTCCGGCCGAACAGCCCGCGGGCGAAGCCGCCGAGGGCGACAAGCCGGCGCGGCGTCGCCGCCGCCGGCGCCGCAAGCCCGCCGCGGAGGGCGGCGACACCACGGGCGGTGACGCCTCGGCAGACGAGTCCGGTAGTGCGGCGACGGGTGGCGATCAGACTGCCGCATCGGCCTAGTCGCCGGATCGGTTAGTCTCGCTGACGTGCTCGCACCCGAGCGGCGGACGCGCGCCGACCTCTATGCCGCAGTCGCGATCGCCGTTGTCGTGGCGATCGCGGCCGCTGTCGCGTGGTCGACGAGCGACGCGCGCGGCACCGAATCCGATCCCGCGGCCCATCCGGCCTCGGTGGCGCCGGCGGCCGATCGGCTGCCGGACGCCCTCACCGAACGGTGGCAGGCACCCGACGGCGTCTCCGCGCGGGCGCTGACCTCCAGCGGCGTCGCCATCACCGGCGACGGCGGCACCGTCCGCGGTCTCGATGCGACCACCGGGCGAGAGCTCTGGAAATACCAGCGCGATCTGCCCC
Organism: Nocardia sp. NRRL WC-3656; assembly: GCF_000720265.1. Classification (NCBI taxonomy): domain Bacteria; kingdom Bacillati; phylum Actinomycetota; class Actinomycetes; order Mycobacteriales; family Nocardiaceae; genus Nocardia; species Nocardia sp. NRRL WC-3656. Next base: position 113,495 of record NZ_JOJF01000012.1, read on the forward strand.
TGTGCGCGCTGGAGAGCCAGTTCGCCACCGTGATCGCCACCTACCGCGATCCGCGCGGGTGCAGCCAGACCACGATGCTCGGCGCGGAGGACGGGCGCCGGCGCACCGCGCGCAGCAGCTATATGGACTCGCAGGTCCGGCTGTCCACCGACGGCACCTATGCGCTGGCGCAGGGACCACGACGGCTGGAGATGTGGCGTTCGGATCTGGTCCGCACCCTCGAATACGGCTACGTCGACGCGCGGGTGAACCCGCACACGCAACCCCGGCACGACTGCACGCTGCTGTCGGCGGCCTCGGGTGGCAGCCGCCTGGCCGTGCTGGAACGCTGCCCCGACGACGCCGCGGACCGGCTGACGGTGCTGAATCCGGCGCCGAAGGACGCCTCCGCCCCGGAGGAGTACGGCTCGCACGTCCTGACCGAACCCGGTGCGGCGGCCGGCAACGCCCGGGTGATCGCGGTCGCGGACAACCGGATCGCCCTGTATCTACCCGGAACCGACGCCGCCCCACCGGAATTCGCGATCTACGACGCCAACGCGAATTCACTTGCGGTGCACCGTCTCTCCGCGCCGATCGCCGACAACAGTACGGTGACCCGGCTCGGCTCGGCGTATTTCGTGTTCACCGGCAACAGCGTGATCGCCTTGAGCGCGAGCACCTTCGAGCCGCTGTGGACCGCACCGGACGCCCTGGGCGCGCCGGCGATGATGGCGGGCAACGTCCTGGTGCCGGTGGCCGACGGCATCGCGGCCCTCGATCCCGGCAGCGGCGCCCAGCAGAAGCGGATCCCGTTGCGGCGCAGCGACTACCACGGGGAGCCGATCTCACTGGCCGTGAGCGGGCCGGTGGTGCTGGAGTTGCGGGGCGGCCGGCTCCACGGAACCAGCTGAACCCTCGCGTCGATCCGTCCGGCCGGTCGCTCCCGCGGTGCGGCATGATCGGAATCATGAGTGCATCGGACAGGGACTATCGGCTGGTGCTGCTGCGGCACGGCGAGACCGCGTGGTCGGCGGCACGCAAACACACCGGGCGCACCGATATCGCGCTCACCGAACGCGGCGAAGCACAGGCGCGAGCAGCCGGAAAGGTCCTCGCGGATCTGGACCTGAGCGATCCGCTGGTGCTGACCAGCCCCAAGAAGCGTGCCGTGCACAGCGCCGAACTGGCCGGGCTGCCCGATCCGCGGATCGACGACGAACTGGTCGAATGGGATTACGGCGACTACGAGGGCCTGACCACCCCGCAGATCCGCGAAACCGCCCCCGGCTGGACCGTCTTCACCGGCGACGTACCGGGCGGCGAATCCGTCGACGCGGTCGGCGCGCGGGCCGACCGGGTGCTGGAAACCGTCGCGCCCGCGCTGCGCACCCGCGATGTGGTGCTGGTCGGGCACGGACATTTCTCCCGGGTGCTGATCGCGCGCTGGGCCGGTTTCCCGGCCCGGGAGGGACGACGCTTCTTCCTGTCCACCGCCGCGATCAGCGTGCTCGGCCACGATCATCAGGCCGCCACAATTCTGGCGCACAATATCGTGCCGCCCGAGGCCGGCCGATGATCCGCCGCGCCACGCCCGAGGATGTGCCCGCCCTCGTCGAACTGGTCTACGACCTCGCCGAATACGAGAAGGCACGTGAACAGTGCGCGCTGACGGCCGAGAACCTGCACGCCGCGCTGTTCGGTCCCGCGCCGGCGGTGTTCGCCCACGTCGCGACCGTCGATGCGCGGGTCGCCGGATGCGCGATCTGGTTCCTGAACTATTCGACCTGGACCGGTAAGCACGGCATCTACCTGGAAGATCTCTACGTCCGGCCCGAGGCGCGCGGTCGTGGCCTGGGCAAGGCGCTGCTCGCCGAGCTGGCGCGCGAGGCCGTGGCCCACGGCTACACCCGGGTGGATTGGTCGGTGCTGGACTGGAATACGCCCTCGATCGAGTTCTACCGCGGGCTGGGCGCGGTGGCACAGGACGAGTGGACCGGCTTCCGGCTCGCCGGCGACGCGCTCGCGCGGCTCGCCGATTCCGGAAATTCCTGAGAATTTCTCGCGCCGGTGTCGATTCCGCGGCGGGGTGCGCGTCGAAGAGTTGAATGGCTCGAAAGGCGGGCCACCTACTCGGAGGACGAAACCATGTCGCAATATCTGATCCTCATCTACCAGGACGAGCGTGCCGCGGCCGAACCGGAGTCCGGCAGCGCGATGGCGGAGAGCCACCGGCAGTTCGGCGAGGACCACGCGGCGGCGCTGCGCGGCGGAAACGCCTTGCACCGCAGTCACACCGCCACCAGTGTGCGGCCGGACGGCGCCGGCGACTTCGTGATCACCGACGGCCCGTTCGCCGAGACCAAGGAGCAGCTCGGCGGCTACTACCTGGTCGAGGCCGAGGACCTCGACGCCGCGATCGCCATCGCCCGGCGGGTGCCGATGGAATTCGGGGGCGTGGAAGTGCGCCCGATCCTCGAATTGAGCTGAGCCGCACCGTGCTCGACAGCTGCTCCGACCACGGCTCGACCGATCGCGGCGGCCCCGACCGGGTCGCCGCGGCGGTGGCCGACGCGCATCGCCGGGAGTGGGCGTTCGTACTGGCGGCGACCGTGCGGGTGACCCACGACCTCGAACTCGCCGAGGAATGCGTTCAGGACGCGTACGCCCAGGCGTTGATGGTATGGGCCGCGGACGGAATTCCGTCCCGGCCCGCGGCCTGGCTGACCACGGTGGCGCGCAACCGCGCACTGGATCTGCTACGCCGCCGGTCCACCGCGCGCCGGGCGTTGCCGCTGCTTATCGCGGACGAAAAGGCCACCGAGACAGGCGTTTTCGATGCGATCGACCCGTACGACCCACAGTTTCCCGACGACCGTCTGCGACTGATCTGCACCTGCTGCCATCCGGCACTGGCCCCGCAGACCCAGGTCGCGCTGACCCTGCGCCTGGTCTGCGGACTCACGACGGCCGAGGTCGCGCGCGCCTTCCTGGTGGCCGAGCCGACGATGGCCGCGCGGATCACCCGCGCCAAGAAGAAGATCGCCGCCGCCCGGATCCCCTACCGCGTGCCGGGCCCGGCGGAATTGCCCGAGCGCATCGAGGCCGTGCTGGCGGTGGTGCATCTGCTGTTCACCACCGGGCACACCGCACCGTCGGGCGAGGACCTCATCCGCCGCGATCTCACCGAACGCGCCCTCGATCTGGCGCGGATGCTGCACGGTCTGCTGCCCGAGGATCCGGAGATCGCCGGCCTGCTCGCCCTCCTGCTGCTCACCGACGCCCGCCGCGCGGCGCGGGTGACCCCCGAGGGCGCCATGGTCGCGCTGGCCGATCAGGACCGCACGCGCTGGGACCGGGAGGAGATCGGACAGGGCATCGCGCTGGTCCGCTTCGCACTGGGACGGCGGCCGGGCCGCTACGCGCTGCAGGCCGCGATCGCCGCCGTTCACGCCGAGGCGCCCAGTTACGACGCCACCGACTGGCAGGAGATCCGCGGGCTCTACGACGTCCTGAGCCGGATCTGGCCCTCGCCGGTGGTGGCGCTCAACCGGGCCGTCGCGATCGGGATGGCCGGCGATCCCGCCGCCGGTTTCGCCGCGCTCGACGCACTCGCCACCGAACCGCAGCTGGCCGGGTACAGCTATCTCCCCGCCGCCCGCGCGCACTTCCTCGCCGAACTCGGACGGCTCGACGAGGCCCGGCTCGCCTACTCCGAGGCCCTGTTGCTGACCGAGAACGCGGCCGAGCGCGAATTTCTCGACCGCCGCCTGGCCGACCTCGACCGATAGGGTGGACCGATGGAGGTCACCGTTCGTCCCGTGACGGAATCCGAAGTGCCGGAACTGGCCCGGGTACTGGGTCTGGCGTTCGACGACGATCCGATCATGCAGTGGTGCATACCGGCCGGCCGCACCCGGCCCGCCCGCGCGGCGACCATGTTCGGCGCGCTGATCCGGCATCTGTACCTGGCGCACGGGGCGGTCGACGCGGCCTTCGACGAATCGGGCCGGATCGTCGGGGGCGCGGTGTGGTCGCCCCCCGGGCGGTGGGATTCGTCGGGTGGCGATCAGCTGCGGATGCTGCCCGCATTGGCACGTGCCTTCCGATTGCGACTGCTCGCCGTCGGGCGGATGTCGGACCGGATGAGCAAGGCGCATCCGCACGAACCGCACTGGTATCTCGCCATCGTCGGCACCGATCCCGCGGTCCGCGGCAAGGGGTACGGGCACGCCCTGCTGGCGCCGCGGCTGGCGCACTGTGACGAAACCGGCGCGCCCGCCTACCTGGAATCGAGCAAGTTCGCCAATATCGCCTATTACGAGCGCTACGGCTTCGATCTGCGCGGCGAACTCGACGCCACGGGCGGCGGACCGCTGCTGTGGCCGCTGTGGCGTCAGTCGGCGACGTCGTAGGCCTGGGCCATCCAGCGCACCGACGGCGGCGAGAAGATCAAGCCGAGGGTGACGAGGGCGACCAGCCCGACCGGGATGCCGAGTTCGAACCGATGCGAGCTGAGCATGTACCACGCGGCGGGCAGCAGCAGCACCTGCGCGATCACCACGATGGCCCGGCCCCAGCGCTTACCGCGCAACAGGCCGATACCGGCGGCCAGCACCGCGCCGGCCAGGATCACGAACCAGGCGGCGGTGCCGTAGGCCGCTTTCGCGGAGGTGTCCGCCGACGTGATGCCCTGCACCACGAGCACGATCGCGATGATCACCCCGATCAGGCCCTCGAGCGCGGCCAGCGCACCCGCGCCGCGCACCGTGCCGGGAGTCGGGTCGGCCGCGCCGCCGGTGGTGCCGCCGGTGCTCTCACTGTCCGCGTTCTGCTTCGCCACCCGCCCAGCGTAGAACCGCGCGAACCGGGCCTCGCACGCGTGGTCGCCTCCGCGGGCTCCGGTGGCGATCGCTCAGTAGGCTGCTGAGGGTGCGGACGCTGTTGATCGTGAATCCGAATGCCACCTCGACCACTCCGGCCACGCGGGATCTGCTCGCCCACGCGCTGGAGAGCCGCACCCAGCTCATCGTGGCCCACACCCAGCATCGCGGCCACGCCGCCGAATTGGCGCAGTGGGCGACCGATGCCGAGATGGACCTGATCGTGGTGCACGGCGGCGACGGCACGGTCAACGAGACCGTCAACGGATTCCTCCCCCTGCCGAAACAGGCCACGTCCGGGCCGGACTCGGCCGGCGCCGCGGAATCGGCCGCCGCGCAACGTTCGGGCACCTGGATCCCGCGACTGGGGGTGATCCCCGGCGGCTCGGCGAACGTGTTCGCGCGCTCGCTGGGTATCGAAGCGGATCCGGTGGCCGCGACCAATCAGCTCATCGATCTGCTGTCGCTCGACGACGGCGAGGCGCATGCCGGCGATCGCCGGATCGGCCTGATGGTCGCCGACGGCCGCTGGTGCGCGTTCAGCGCGGGCGTCGGGCTGGACGCCGACGTGTGCGAGGCGATCGATCGCAGCCGCGCCGCGGGCCACGCCGCGACCCCGGCCCGTTATCTGCGCACCACGGTCCGGCAATTCTTCCGGGCCAAGCGGCGCGAGCCCGCGATCACCGTGCGTGTTCCCGGACACGAACCGGTGCCGGGCGTGCATTACGCCTTCGTGACGAACACCAGCCCGTGGACGTATCTGGACAACACCCCGGTGCGCACCAATCCCGGAACGACGTTCGAACGCGGACTGGGTGTGTTTGCGATGCGGACGATGAGGGTATTGCCGACACTGTCGGTCGCCAGGCAACTCCTGGCTTCCGACGGAGATCCGAAGGCCCGCAATTTGTTTCGCGTCGACGATGTATCTTCGGTGCGAATCGAGGCCGACGACGAGGTCGGTCTGCAAATCGATGGCGACTTCATCGGCCGGCGCAACGTGGTGGATTTCACCTCGGTGCCGGAGGTGCTCGAAGTAGTCGCTCCCAAGCCGGAATCCAGCCGACACAACTGAGAAACATCGCAGTTGTGCTGCGGAAACCAGCACAAGCGAGTACAAAGGACTCCGCAGGCCCGGCTTTTCAGGGCTTTAGAGCGTGAGCTTCCCCACGGTGCACCCGAAGGCTATTGACATCTACGGTGTTCGTGAAAGCATTCACAAGCAACCGTGCGGAAACATTCGAGACGCACAAGTGAACGGACCACAAACCAGCGGCGCCTTGCGGCGCCCATGCAAAGGAGCAGAGGAATGGACTGGCGCCACAAGGCCATCTGTCGCGACGAGGACCCCGAGCTGTTCTTCCCGGTGGGTAACAGTGGTCCGGCGCTCGCGCAGATTGCCGATGCCAAGCTGGTCTGCGCCCGCTGCCCCGTGACCGCCGACTGCCTGTCCTGGGCCCTGTCCTCCGGACAGGATGCCGGCGTGTGGGGTGGTATGAGCGAAGACGAACGCCGGGCGCTGAAGCGGCGCAACGCCCGCACCCGCACTCGCAGCGTCGTCTGAGACGCGCGGCGTTACCGGCTCGTAGTAAACCGCACAGCCTCGACCGGTAACGCATTTCGGCCCGGCACCGGAAAGGTGCCGGGCTTCACTGTTTTTGTTGCCGGATTGTTTTCCCGCTCTATTTCACATAACCGTCCGACGGCGATTCGGACTTATCCGATTTCCGCGAGTGGCGGTGCTTGCGCGGGACGCTTTCAGCGTGAGTTGCGACGGCCCAGCGGCACCCGCAGCACCGCGTCGGTGCCGATATCGGCGCCCGGATGCAAACCGATCGAGCCCCCGAGTTCCGCGGTGACCAGAGTGCGCACGATCTGCAATCCCAGCCGATCGGAACCCTCCAGGCTGAATCCCTCCGGCAACCCGCGCCCGTCGTCGCTGATGATGACGTCCAGCCAGCGCGCCGAACGCTCGGAACGTATTGTGACAGTTCCGTTTTCGCCGGCATCGAAGGCGTGCTCGATGGCGTTCTGCACCAATTCCGTCAGCACCATCACCAACGGGGTCGCGCGTTCGGCCGAGAAAACTCCCAGCGAACCGTCGCGGCGGACCTTGATGCGGGCGGTGTGCACGGTCGCCACATCGGCCATGATCGGCAGCAGGCGATCCACCACCTCGTCGAGGTCGACCTCCTCGTCCACCGACATCGACAGCATTTCGTGCACGGAGGCGATGGAGGTGACGCGGCGCACCGATTCGGTGAGCGCCACCCGGGCCTCCTCGTTCTCGGTGCGGCGGGCCTGCAGGCGCAGCAGCGCGGCGACGGTCTGCAGGTTGTTCTTCACCCGGTGATGGATCTCGCGGATGGTGGCGTCCTTGGACAGCAGCGCCCGGTCGCGGCGCTTGACCTCCGTGACATCGCGGACCAGCACCGCGACACCCGCCAGTTCACCGTGCGGGCGCAGCACCAGCGTGCGCAGCAGCACCGTCGCACCGCGGGCCTCGACCTCCATCCGCCGCCCCGATTTGCCGGCCAACGCGGCCTGGATGTCGCTGACGACCTCCTGCGCGTCGAACGGATCGGTGATCAGGGAACGGGTCGACTGGGCCAGATCCTGTCCGGCCAATTCGCTCTGCAGGCCCATGCGGTGATACGCCGACAGCGCGTTCGGGCTGGCGTAGACGACCAGGCCGTCGGTGTCGAGACGGATGAAGCCGTCCCCGGCGCGCGGACTGGAATGTGAGCCGGTGCGGTCCTCCAGCGTGGGGAAGGTGCCGTCGGCGATCATCTGGCACAGATCATCGGCGCAGCTCATATAGGCGTGTTCGAGGCTGCCGCGGACCTTCGAGCGCTGCATATCGGTATCGCGGCCGAGCACGGCGATGACATCGGTGCCGCAGCGCACCGGAATACCCTCGCGGATGACTCGTGCGGGGGTCGGGTGGTAGACGCCGGTGGATTCGCCGTCGCCCTCCACGCGCACGATCTCCCCCGAACTCAGGGCCTGGAAGATCTGCGGATGATCCTGGCGGGAGGCCAGCGACCCGACCAGATCGTCGGGCTGAACCGTCGGGGCGGTCGTGGGCCGGCACTGTGCGACACACACCACATCGGCACCGTCGGTCACCGGGCCGATGCCGACCCACAGTTGCAGATCGGCGAACGACAGATCGGCCAGCAGCTGCCAATCCCCCACCACGCGCTGCAGATGATCCACCGCCGCACCGGGGAGATCGGTGTGTTCGGCGAGCAGATCACTAAGAGTGGACACGGAAACAAAGGCTACGGCACGCGCCCGCGGGCCGAAGTCGTGTCGCGGCCGAAGCTACGAGATGACGGCGATCAGATCGCCCTTCTGGAGGACATCGCCGGGTTTCACATTGATCGAGGCCACGGTTCCGTCCGATTCGGCCACCACCGGGATCTCCATCTTCATCGATTCCAGCAGGACCAGGGTGTCACCCTCTTGCACCGCCGCACCCTCCTGCGCGACGATCTGGAAGACGGTCGACACCATCTCCGCGAGCACTTCCTCAGCCATGACACCCTTCCGGTCGATCGGCCCGTATCCGCTGACGGTACAGCCAACCACATCCGTACCGAGAGCGTTCGATCGCTCGAAAGATACCGGGCCGTAGGCGCTGTCGCGCCGGCTATGCGGTGGCGCTCACCGTGACCCAGGTGTTGTTGACCGCGGCCGTGCCGGACAGCGGGTCGACCAGCGCCGGGTCGTGGAGGAGGTTGACATTGGCGCCCGGGAGGGAGGCGGCGACCCGCCAGCCCACGCCGGCTTCGCGGTGGCCCCAGCCGTGCGGGATCGCGACCGTGCCGGGGCGGATATCGTCGCCGACCTCGAGGGTCACCACGATCGAACCGCTCGGCGAGGAGACGGTGACCGGTTCGCCGTCGGTCAGCCCGCGCGCGCCGGCGTCGACGGGATGCATGAGCACGGTGCAGCGATCGCGGCCCTTCACCATGGCCGGGACGTTGTGCAACCAGGAGTTGTTGCTGCGCAGGTGGCGCCGGCCGATCAGGCGCAGATCGTATCCGTCGGCCGCGGTGCGCGGCGTGGCCGGCAGATCGGCGAGCAGCTTCGCGACCTCGGCACGGAAGTCCTGCGGCGCCAACCGGACCTTGCGGTCGCGAGTGCCGATCAGCGTGCGCAGGCGCGGGCGCAGCGGTCCGAGATCCACACCGCCCGCGGAAGCGCGCAGCTTGGTGATCGTCAGGCCCGCCCGGCCGCGGCGCAGCACGCCGTACGGACCGGCCGCGATGCCCAGGGCCGCCAACCGCAGGGGCGAGAGTCGTTCGAATACCGCGTTGAGCGCCTTGCCGGTGAGGCGTCGCGCGGGCAGCGGCACCACCTCGGTGACCAGCCGGGCCATGATCTGCCAGTCCTCGAGCCCGTCGGCCGGCGGCTCGAAAACCTTGGCGTCGTAGCGCAGGTTGTTGCGCACACTGAACACCGGGAACAGCAGATTGACGTCCTCGCGCTCGAGCTGGGACACCGGCGGCAGGATGATGTCGGCGTGCCGGGTGGTCTCGGTGACGTACATGTCCACGGCCACAAAGAAATCCAGCGATTCCAGCGCCGCGTCGAGGCGCCCGCGCTGCGGCGTCGACAGCACCGGATTGCCGGCGTAGGTGACCATCGCCCGGATCTGCCCGCGGCCCTCGGTGAGAATTTCGTCGGCCAGCGCCGCCACCGGCAGTTCGGATCGGAAGGACTTGTAGCGGCCCGACCGATCGGTCCACGCCCCGTGACCCATCGGCAGGTACTTGGCGTACCGGGCGGCGTCGACCGGCGCGGTCGCGAACATCTGGCCGCCCGCCCGGTCCAGATTGCCGGTCACCGCGTTGATCGTGTTCACCAGCCAGTGCGTGAGCGTGCCGGTCACCTGCTGACACACCCCGATCCGCGCGTAGAGCACGGCCGAGCGGGCCGCGGCATGGTCGCGCGCGAAACCGCGGATGGTCTCGGCGTCGACACCGGCGTGCGGGGCCGCGAGTTCGGGAGTGCACTGCGCGACGGTCTCGCGCAGCTCTTCCCAGCCCGAACAGCGCGCGCGCACCGCCCGCTCGTCGCACAGCTTCTCGTCGATCAGCACATGGAGCACGGCCAGCAGCAGATAGACGTCCCCACCGGGGACGACCGCGATGTGCTGGTCGGCCAGCCGCGCGGTCTCGGTGCGGCGTGGGTCGATCACCACGACCGTGCCGCCGCGCTCCCGCACCCGCTTGATGCGCTGTTTGGCGTTCGGCATGGTGGTCACCGACCCGTTCGACACGGCCGGATTGGCCCCCAGGATCACCAGCCGGTCGGTGCGATCGATATCGGCGACCGGCATCAGGACATTGGATCCGAACATCCGCCAGGCCGCGAACTCCTGCGGGAACTGATCGATCGACGAGGCGGAGAAGAAGTTGCGGGTCAGCAGCGCCACCCGCAGCAGCACGCCGTACAGCACCGAAGAACTATGTGCCGCAGGGTTTCCCAGATACATGCCGATCGCGCTCGGACCGTGTTCGGAGCGGATCCCGCGCAGCCGCTGCCCGATCTCCCGGAACGCCTCGTCCCATCCGATCGGCTCGAACCGATCGCCGACTCGGCGTACCGGCGTGCGGAGCCGGTCCGGGTCGTGGTGCAGTGCACCCATCGCCGTGGCCTTGGGACAGATATATCCCTGGGACAGCACATCGTCGGGATCTCCCTCGATCCGGACGACGCGGTCGTCCTCGACGGTGACCCGAATTCCGCAGTGCGCCTCACACAGGGTGCACTGCCGAGAAACAATGCGAGTATCCATGGCACATCCTCTCAGCGCGGCATCTCGCAGCGTACCGGCGCCCACGGCATCGGTACAGCCCCGCCGGATCGGCCGCTACCGCCCGCGGATCTCGTAGAGCAGGGTGCGGCCGTCGCGGACGACCGTGCGCACGGATTGCCGGTAGGTCGTGTGACCGCCGTCGGGCCGGTACTCCTCGATATCCACATCGAACAGCTCCGGCTCGCGTGTGGTGATGTGGACGCAGTACGTGGTCCCGACCGGGATCACGGTGTCGATCGCCTGCTGCAGCCCCACAGCGGGAGCGACGTTGACGGTATCCGGCGCGACGAAGGCCTGGGCGCGCTCGCCGCTGCGCTCGGTGTAGTACGAATATTCGAATCCCAGAATCGAATTCGGCCCGTCGGTGACGCCACCGGCGCCGTTGCCCACCACGATGCCGTCGTGCGCCTCCGCTGGGCAGGCCGACGTCTGCGGCCCAGAAGCGGGGGCGGACGTTTCGGCGGAGCCGGCCGGAGCGGAGGTCGTCGAGGTCACGATCGCGGCGGCGGTACCCGGTTCCTTTCGCGTGGCCGTGACGGCCAGCGCGATTCCGCCACCGGCCAGCGCGAGGACGACGACTGCAGCCGATGCGGCGATCCACCATTTACGGCCACGAGGCCGGCGCGGCGGACGAGTGGCCGGGCCCAGTGCGAGCTGGATGGCATCGGGATCGATCGCCCATTCCGGCGACTCGGGCGGGCGCCGGACGATCCGCGGCGGCGAGGACGCGGGACGCGAATCCCGCAGCGGAGGCGGCTGCGGCGGACGGGGCGGCGAATACCAATCGGCGGAGCCCACCGGCGGCCCGAACGGTTGCGGCGCGTGCCCGGGCGGCCGGTTGGATTCAGAACTCATCACATCCCTCACGCCCGCTGCTGTCCCGCGGGGAAGACGATGCCAGCACTTGCCCCGGCGCACAACCGGAAGCCACTCCCAGCAATGGGAGGCGCTACTTGCAATTCACGAGCGATCTTGGTTATCGAACCGACTCGGGCGCGTTCACGGCAATCATGCGGATAACGCATCGGCTATGACACTGCCGAACCGAAATAATGCGCAATAGCTATTACCGTACGGAAGGGTGCGGACGGCTCGGTGGCGCCGCCGGAATCTGCGCCGGCGGTCGCGGTCCCGGTTCGACGGAGTTCTCGCCATTCATCGCGGCGGTTGTGGCCATTGTTCGAAGCCCGCACATCACCGCGCCGGATATGCCGACCACCACCGCGCCGTATCCGTCGACGCGACGGTAGTATCCGCCGCAGAAAGAATTGTGCGGATCTATTCTCCATCGCCCGCACAATGTCCGGTCAGGAGTAATTCATGACGACGAAAACGAGCCGCGATACGAGCAGCGCTCCGCACGTCACCGCCGAACAGCTGAGTCCGCGCGATGCGGTATTCGTCTACGACGAGTTCGAACGGCATCCGTCGAATATCGTCGCCGCCTATGTTTTCGCCGGCGCGACGGACCCGGCCGGATCGGATGGGCGAGCGGTGAGCCGAGCACAGGTGCGGGCCTGGATGCGGGAGCGGCTCGGCTACGCACCGCTGTTCCACCGCCGGCTCGAACGCGTACCGGGCGATGTCGACCTGCCGTACTGGGTCCCCGACTCGGGCTTCGACATCGACCATCACGTGACGATCGAGGAACGCGCGTCGTGGCCCTGGGACGAGGTGCGCGGTCGCTTGGCCGAGATCGCCGCGGCCCGTATGGATCTCACCCGTCCGCCGTGGGAACTGCACCTGTTCGACCGCGTACACGGCTTTCCCGAGACCACCGAGCCGGTGACGATCGTGGTGCTGAAGTTCCATCACAGCGTCGGCGACGGTGTGGCCACCCGCGAACTCGAGCGGAAACTGTTCGGCACCGCGGACACTCATCCGCCACTCCCCACGATCGATCGCCGCTGGTCGCAGCCCTCCGCGCTGCTGCGCGCCGCCGCCGTCACGCCGTATCGGTTCGCACATTTCGTCTCCGGCGTGGCCCGCACGCGGGCGGCGGCCCGCACGGTCCAGGCGGAGGTCGCGGAAAACCTACTCCGCGAACCGATTCCGCTGCGCCCCGCCACCCGCTTCAATCGCCGCATCGGCGCGAGGCCCGCCTTCGATCTCGTCACCCTGCCGCTCGCACAGGTCAGGGCGGCTAAAGCGGCCTCCGCCGAGCGCATTACGGTCAACGACCTGCTGTTGGCCGTCGTCTCGGGCGCGCTCTCGGCCTATCTCACCGAGCAGGCCGAAACCCCGTCCGCGTCCCTGAGCGCGATGGTGCCGATCTCGATGCGTGGGCTGGCCCGGTGGAATTCGGCGAATCAGCTGTGCCAGATGTCGGTGGACCTGCACACCGATCTCACCGATCCGCTGGAACGCCTGCGCGCGATCCGGCAATCGGCCCAGGAGGAGAAGCGGCGCTGGGCCGACCCGGCGGTGATCGTGCGCGAGAGCCGGATGCAGACCTCACCCGCCTGGCTGTTGCGACTGGCCGGATGGGCTCGCGCGCAGCGGGTTTTCGACGACGTCGCCACAGTGCCGCTGTCCAACACCACCGTCAGCAATGTGCCGCCGGTCGCGGACCGGCTGGAATTTCTCGGCGCACCGGTGATCAGCGCCTTCGGCGTCCTCCCGGTCACGGACGGCGACGGCCTGCGGCATCTGATCACCTCCCAGGGCGATCAGGTGGTGATCGCGGTCAGCTCCGATACCGGCATGCTCCCGGATCCGGCGCGGTACGGGGAACTGCTGCTGCGCTCGTTCCGCGAACTGAGTGAACGGCTTACGGCACAGGGGTGATGGCCGCGCGGCGGCGCGGAGCGGCTCAGTTCGCGCCGATGGCCGCGGCCATCATCGGCCACGATTTGTGCAGGTCGTCCTGCCAATAGCCCCACGAGTGGGTTCCCGCCGGGTGGAAGTTGTAGGTGATGTCCGTGCGTCCGAGTTCCCGGGTGCGCTGGGCGAGTTTGGCCGTGCAGTAGTTCGCCGCCGATTCGATACCGCCGCCGAGGAGAACCTGATTCGCCAAAACCCCGGTGTCCGCCCGCACGCTCGGGTCGGCGAGACTGTCGTGGCGGCCGGGAAGTCCGCTGGCACTGGAGATGTACATCGGAATGCGCGGCAGCCGGTCGGCGTGCAGATAGGGGTCGTGCGCCTTCCAGCCCTCACCCCCGACCGGTCCCCACATATTCGTCGCATCGCCCTTGCCCAGGCTGATCACCAAGCTGATGAACGACTGGCCGATCGGATCGCTGGTCATCGCGCAACCGCTGTACGCGGACACGCTCCGATACAGCGCGGGCGCCTCGATCGCCAGATCCAGCACCGAGGTACCGGCCATCGAGATGCCGGCCAGCGCATTGGCACCGGTGGTGCCGAAGGCCGAATCGATCACGGGCGGAAGTTCTTCGGTGAGGAAGGTGGCCCACATGTTCCGGCCGTTGTTCTTCAACTTCTTCGCCAGGCCGGGGTCGTCGCGCTGCCAGTCGGTGTAGTAACTGAACGCGCCCTCCATCGGAATCACCACGTTGACGTGCTTGTCGGCGAAGAAGTCCGCGGCATCGGTCTGCGCCAGCCAGGTCGCGGCGTCCTCGCCACCGCCGGCGCCGTTGAGCAGATACAGCGTGGGCGCCGGGGTACCGGTGTCCTTCGCACGCAGCACTTGCAGCGGGATGTCGCGATCCATCGACGGTGAGTGGACGCTGATCTGGAGTACACCTCCAGGATCTGTGGTTTCGCTGACGATGTGCGCCGCCGGCGCGGCCGAGACGGTCGGTGCGACCGACGTCCACAGCAGGGCGGCCGCGCCGAGATATGCCACCAGACAGGCGATCGCGCGCACCACGCCGCTCCTCGTACCGCTCGACACCACTACCACCTCTACACACCACTGTGGGGGCGCACCCGGTTCGAGTGAGCCCCCACAATCGACAACTGGACTATTTTCCGGCGGCCGGGGTACCACCGCTGAGGGTGATGAGCGCGTTCACGATGGTGGTTCCGACGGAACCGGCGCTCTGTGAGCCCATTCCCAGAATGTCGATGAGCGATCCCATATTTTTCTCCTAAATATCCGTGCCTCGAGTCACCGCGCGCAACTCGATGAATACGAGCGGTTCCGCCGAATTACTTGACGATGCTCCCGAGCGAGCCGAGGAAGGTCTCCCACAGTCCGTCACCCGCAACTGCGGAGCCCAGGGCCGGAATCAACGCGATAAGCAAGTCTTCCATCGAACCCATCGATGAATCTCCTTTGTGAGCGTGTTCAATCGCCTCTCAGTCGCCGGAATCACGCCTGAGAGTTATCGGTCACGGCCGGTACCGGTTAGTGACCGAGGCAACATATCAAGCGTCCACTTTTCAAGCAAGCACCTCCTCTAAAACCAGAAGCCTCCTTCCTACTCGTTTATAGCTACTTTTCAGCAACTTCCGATCGGAATCGGTTACACCGAACCGGACCAGGGTCCGCGGCGCGAACCGCCCGCCGCCCGGCGAGTTACCTTGCTCGACAACACGTTTCACTTCCGGCCGGAAGTTTCGCCTCGCGCGGAACCGGGGTGCGGAGTTGTGCACGCACCACATCACCCGACGGGCTCGACAGCTCCTCGAGACCCTTCGTTTCGCTAGGAATTTTTTTTCGCACCCTCGCCGGAGACCCGACACACCCGGGAATCGGGCTCACACCGCTGCGCGAGACCGGTGATCCCGGCCGCGCGGATGGTGTGCGTGCGAACTGCTAGGAGTACCGGACGACGACAAGCACGACTTCCGCGCGTGGACGGCGGTGGTCGTCAACGATTCCGCGCCGATCGAGGAGCGCACCACCTGGCGTAGGAGTCTGCTGATTCGCGGGCTCGCGGCGCTGCCGGTGAGCATGGTGCCGGCGAACGAGCCGGAGTTGGAGTTCTCGGCGGTGTGATCGGCGGATGACGCCGGGCGGCCGGTCGGTCGCCCGGCGTGCGTCTCACCGCCGTCGCACCACGATCACCGGGCATTCGGACGACTGCAACAGGGCATGGCCGGTCGAACCGAGCAGCATTCCGGTGAATCCGCCGCGGCCGTGGCTGCCGACCACCACCAGCTGGGAATGTTCGGATTCGGCGAGCAGCGCCCGTGCCGGCCGATCGGCCCAGACCACCGGCCGCACATCGACATCCGGATACTGTTCCCGCCATCCGGCCAGACTCTCCGAGAGAGCAGCGCGCTCCGATTCGCGCACTGTGTCCCAACCGGCCACCGCGACCTCGGGCAGGCTGATATCGCTCCACGTATGCACGGCGATCAGCGGCACCTTCCGCCGCGACGCCTCGTCGAAGGCGACGCCGATCGCGGGTTCACTGTTCTCGGTGCCGTCGACGCCGACCACCACCGGCTTCGCCGCGGTCACCATGTCGGTCGCGGAATTTCCGGGAATCACCGCGACCGGGCAGTGTGCCCGCTGCACCACCGCCGAACTCACCGAACCGAGCAGCGCCCGCCGGACGGCGCCGCGCCCACGACTGCCGACGACCACGCGGTAGGCCCTTTCCGACCGTTTGATCAGGGTCGGGATGATCGGATCGAACACCAGCTCGGCGTTGATCTCCAGCGGCCCCTCGACCAATCCCGCGATCCGGCGCGCCTCGGCGACGATGCGCTCGCCATCCTCGCGCACCCAATCGGCCCCACCGGTCCATACTTCCGAGCCGAAACCGGTCGGCAGCGTGGCCGAGGTGACGATGTCCAGACGCCGCCCGTGCATTACGGCATCGACCGCGGCCCAGGCCACCGCCTGATAGGAGATCTCCGAGCCGTCGACGCCGACCACGATGGGCCGGTCGGGTTCGTCGGCGGTATGCGCGTCAGCTGATTCCGTCATAGTGGCTCCACTTCGTCTCGGCGAGCGGTATCCGCGCCGAGATTACCGGGGAGAGCGGGAGGCAGCATCGTTCGTTCCGAATGAACGACGGATTCGCGGGCGCACAGGCTAGTGGGATCACGCCGTCGCAGGCATCGACTACCGTCATGTCAGCAATTTTTCAGCGCATAGCGTCGCGCTTTCCGCCACGACCGCCGAACCGGCGAGTTGCGCGCAGGTATCGATATGCAGACAAGTTGAGCCACAATGATTCCGGCGCGGTGGTCGGTCGTCACACGGCCCGGATATGTTGGACTCATGTCTCGCGATTCGACACCGACCAAGATCGCCCGCAATCGCCGGGCACGTCACGGTCCGCTGGTGGTCGTCGCGGCATTGGCCTCGATCGCGGCCACGACCGCGGGCGCATCGGCGGACCCCACCGGCGCGACGGCCGTCCCGGAGGGGCAGGCGTTCTACAACGCACCCGCCGAGGCGATCGCCGGACCGCACGGCTCGGTGATCCGGGCCCGCAGTATCACCGGCGATCCGGGCCTGCCCGGGGCGCGGAATCTGCTCGTCCTCTATCGCTCGGTGGATCTGCAGGGCCATCCGGTCGCCGTCTCGGGAACGCTGGCGGTGCCCGGCGGCACACCACCACCGGACGGTTGGCCGCTCATCTCGTGGGCGCACGGCACCACCGGGGTGGCCGATATCTGCGCACCCTCGCGCGACACCGGTCCCGACTACCCCGACCACGACTACACCACGCAGGTGCGCGACGTACAGCAGCGCTGGCTCGCGGCCGGATACGCGGTGGCACAGACCGATTATCAGGGGCTCGGCACCCCGGGCCCGCACGGATACCTGATCGGCACCACCGAGGCCCGCGCCGTGGCCGATATGGCCCTGGCCGCCCGCGAACTCGACGCATCGATCGGCACGCGGTGGGCGGCGATCGGCCACTCGCAGGGCGGCCAGGCGGCCGTCTTCACCGATGCGCAGGCCCGCGCCTGGGCGCCCGGACTCGATCTGCGCGGTGTGGTGGCACTCGCCCCGGCATCGCAGGTGGAATTCGGCATCGGAGCGCAGCGGGTGGTGAGCACGGTCGGGGCGGGCGAAGTCCTGGCCGGCACGCTCGGCGACTCGAATGCGTTCCTGCCGTTGCTGATTCGCGGCGCGCAGACCGCCGAGAACATCGATCCGTCCCGCTTCCTGACCCCGCGCGCACTGAGCCTGCTGCCCGAGGCCGACACCGGATGCCTCGGCTCCTTGCGCGCACCGGACAGCTGGGGCGGCCTGCCCGCCGATGCGGCGTTCAGCCCGCTCGGCGACGCCGCACCCCTGCTCCGCGTACTGACCGACAATGACCCCAGCACACAGCGCGTCGACGTACCGCTGCTGGTGTTGCAGGGCAGCGCCGACACGACGGTGCCCCCGCGCGCGACGGATGCGATGGTCGCCCGCTTGCGCCTGGCCGATCAGCAGGTCACCTATCGGACCTACCCCGGCGTCGACCACCGCGGCATCCTGCAAGCCTCACTTCCCGACGCCCTCGCCTGGGTCGACGCGCGCTTCACATCCTGAACCCGCACGCGAATTCGGCTCGGCTCCACGTCGCTCGGACGCGCCGCCCGAGCCGTCGCCACCGTCTATTTCCCGGCGTACATCTCTCGCATGTTCTTGCCCATGAGGGCGACGGCTGTCCTGCGCGGCAGAATTCGGGACAGCAGTGTGCCGTTGAAGCGATTGGCCCGGCCGGGAATCACCGAGGGTTGTCTGCCGAGTGCGGCCAGGCCGGCGGCGACCACCGGGGCGACCGGCATCACCTTCGGGGAATTGCGGACCGTGCGCGGTTGGTCGGCGCGGTAGCCGGGGGTGTCGGTGGGGCCGGGAACGACCGCGACGACGTCGACACCGTGCGGACGCCATTCGTCCCACAGTGATTCGGCCAGATTCAGCGTCAACGCCTTGGTGCCCGCGTACGAGGCGTACATGGGGGTGCCGAGCAGGCCGGACATGGAGCTGAGCAGGATCACCCCGCCGCGACCCCGCTCGATCATCGGCGGCACGAATCGGTGCAGGACGGTCATCATCGCGGTCACGTTGATGTCGATCGTCTTCAGATGCCGTTCCAGCGGTGTGTCCAGCCACATGCCACAGACCGAGAGCCCGGCGTTGTAGACGACCAGGCCGAGTTCGACGTCGTCGACCAGCAGCGCCACCGATTCCAGCACCTCCGGCGCGGTGATGTCGCCGGTGACCGCGTGGGTGCGGATTCCGTAGCGGTCGGCCAGATCCGTTGCCAGCGTGTCCAGTTCGTCCTTCTCCAGCGCGACCATGACGAGATTCAGGCCGCGTTCGGCGAGCTGACGGCAGAATTCGGCCCCCAATCCCAGCGCGGCACCGACCACCAACGCCCACGGCCCGTACCGCTGCGGAAAGCTCATCTGCTGTCTCCTCGACCTCGATCAGAAACGGGTGCGAGTCCGATCATTGCATCCAGGAGACGAACTCGCCTCCGGCGCGGTCTCGAGGCGTCGGCCGGGCCTTCGCGATCCGCCTGCGCGACAACCGGTTCAGGTGCGAGCGGGCAGACTTTCCCAGCCGCGCACCGTCGAGGTCGGCGACAGCCGCGCCTGCGACATATCGACCTCCCACTCCGGGAACCTCTTCAGGATCTCCTCGAGTGCGATGCGACCCTCCAGGCGCGCCAGCGCCGAACCCAGGCAGAAGTGGGTGCCGACGCTGAACGCCAGATGCGGTTGCGGTGCGCGCCGGATGTCGAAAACGTCTCCGTCCGGGGCGAAGTGGCGGTGGTCGCGGTTCGCCGCGCCGATCAGGAACATCAGCACCGCCCCCTCGGGCACCTTCTGCCCGTAGTACTCGACCTCGCGGGTGACGTAGCGGCAGGTGTGCGGGGCGGGCGATTCGAAGCGCAGCAGTTCCTCGATCGCCTGCGGGACGAGCGCCGGATTCTCGACCAGCAGCCGGCGCTGGTCGGGATGATCGGCGAGAACCTTTCCGGCCCAGCCGATCAGGCGGGTGGTGGTCTCGTTCCCGGCGCCGGACACCACATTCACGTACATGAGCAGTTCGTCGCGGGTGAGACGGCGCTCGGTGCCCGTCTCGTCGACGAATTCGACGTTGAGCAGTTCGGTCATGATGTCGTCGGAAGGATGTTCGGCGCGCCAGTCGATATAGGGGCCGAAGATGTCGCCGGACACCATGCCCTCGGAGGCGGCCTTCATCGGCTTGCCCTCCTCCGTGCGCATCTGCTCGTTGGCGAAATCGCGGATGGCCTCCTGATCCTCTTCCGGGATGCCGAGCAGCATGCCGATGGTCCGCATCGGCATCCGGGCGCCGATATCGGCGATGAAGTCCAGGCGGCCGGTACCGATCAGCGGATCGAGACTTTCGGCACAGAAGTCCCGCACCTTCGATTCCAGCGCCTTGATCTTGCGCGGCGTGAACATCCTGGAGAGCAGTTTGCGGTGAATCGTATGCACCGGCGGATCCTCGAAAAGCAATACGCCGGACGGTATTTCGATATTCGCCTTGATGAGCTCCAGGATCGCGCCGCGGCCGGAGACGAAGGTGTCCTTGTCGATCAGGCCGGCGT
The DNA here is from genome assembly GCF_000720265.1 of Nocardia sp. NRRL WC-3656. NCBI lineage: Bacteria > Bacillati > Actinomycetota > Actinomycetes > Mycobacteriales > Nocardiaceae > Nocardia > Nocardia sp. NRRL WC-3656. Next base: position 133,633 of record NZ_JOJF01000012.1, read on the forward strand.
TGACGTCCTCGAATCGGCTCAGCGCGTAGAAGTCGTGCTCGGCGTTGTAGTAGATCGGCAGTTCGTCGCGCAGGCGCTTGAACATGGGATAGGGATCGGCGTTGAGTTCGACGTCGTACGGGTCGTAGTGGACGTCGCCGGCCGCGCTGATGGTCACTGGTTCACCCCTTGCGGAAATCTCCGGAATGCGGCTCGGCCGCGGACAGGCACACGGGCAGGCGGCTGCGGACCTCGGGTCATGGCGCCTCCCTCCACCGTGAGAGAAGGATATTCTCTAAAACTGTTAATGACAATCCCGCAGGTTACATGCAGATCCCGCTATATCTAGGGTGTTCGCTGCGCGTCGAAGGTAGAGTAAGGTTCTCAATGCGTGGAAGTATTGTTCTCGCAGGTCTGCCAGCCACCGGCCCGACGAACGGAGCGCGCAGTGACGTCCGGAACACACCCCTCGCCGCCGGATACCGGTGATATCTCCGATCGCGATCTGCTGCTGGCTGCCGCCGAAGCCGAGGCCGAGGCCGAAGCCGCCGAGGCGGTGGCAGCCGCTGCCCGCGCCCGAGCTCGCGCGGCCACGCTGCGCCGCCGCGCCGGATCCGCCGTACAGGCGAGCGCACAGCCGAACGCTGACGACACGCCGGACAGCGACGACCCCGCCCCCGGCCCGGAAGACAATGGCTCGGAAGACAGGCAAGCCCGGCAGCCCGCGACAACCGCCGAGCGGACCCTCGACGATGACCATGCCGACGCGGCCTCCGACGCGGCTACCGATGCCGAGCCCGAGTCGGATCTCGAACCCGCCGCAACGAACGATCCCGGCTCGAAGCCCGAAGGAAGCAGACGCCACAAAAGACCACGGCTGGGGGCCGTTCGGCACATCCGGCGGCGCACGGCCGGTGTGGCGGTCGCGGCGATCGTCCTGTGCGCCGGACTGGGCAGCAGCGGATACATGATGTGGCGGCATCACGATGTGACCGCGAAGCAGCATCGCGAAGCGGAGTTCGTGGCGGCGGCGCGGCAGGGCGTGACCACGCTGACCTCACTGGATTTCAATCATGCCGCCGATGACGTGAAGCGCGTGCTCGACGATTCCACGGGTGCCTTCCGCAACGATTTCCAGTCGCGCGCAGACGATTTCGCCAAGGTGATCCAGCAGTCCAAGGTCGCCACCCAGGGCAGGGTCGACGCGGCCGCGGTGCAGTCGATGACCGACGACTCGGCGGTGGTCCTGGTCGCGGCGACCTCCGAGGTCACCAATTCCGCCGGCGCGAAACAGGAACCGCGCGCCTGGCGGTTGAGCGTCACCGTGGAACGCGTCGACGGCCAACTCAAGATGTCGAAAGTGGAGTTCGTCCCGTGAGCACATCCTCCGATTCCCGGCCCGAGCACATCGACGAGCGCGAGAGCGCGCACACCGAGAAGACCGGAGCGCCTGCGCCTTCCGAGAAGGGCGCGCGAAAGCTCCCGCGCCCGCGCGCGGCGCTGACCTGGGTGCGCGGCCATCGCGCCGGGGTGGGGGCCGGACTGCTCGGCGGACTCGCGGCAGCCTCCGTGGTGGCGGCGACCAGCCTGTACTTCACGCAGTACCGCCCCGATCAGCAGACCGACGACGCCGCCCAGCGCGCGGCGATCGCCGCCGCCTCGAACGGCTCGGTCGCGATTCTCTCCTATGCTCCCGACACCCTCGACCACGATCTCACCGCCGCGAGGTCCTTCCTGACCGGAGACTTCCTCACCTATTACGGTCAGTTCACTCAGCAGGTGGTCGCGCCGGCGGCCAAGCAGAAGGCGGTGAAAACCTCAGCGGCCGTGGTGCGTTCGGCGATCGAGCAGATCCGCCCGGATTCGGCCGTGGTGCTGGTGTTCATCAATCAGACCACCACCACCTCCGACAAGCCCGATCCGTCGATGACCTCGAGCAGTGTCAAGGTCTCGCTCACGCACGTCGACGGCAAGTGGTTGATCTCCTCCTTCGATCCGGTGTGAGTCCGCACCGCGAGCGAGCGAGGTAGGCGTCGAATTCAGTGCGCCACCATGTCTTTCCAGCTCGCCGGGCGGGTACCGGCCAGATCGTCCTGCCGATACATCCTTCCGTCCGGCGCCAGGTAGTTCCCGGTGCGCGGGTCGTAGTGGGCGAAGCCCACCGACGGTGCGGTGGTCGAGCGCGATGCCGCGGGCGCGTTCAACCCGGGAATCCTGGGCAGCTCGATCTGCGGCAATTGCGGCAGGGGAACTCCCGGTGCGGCCGGTGCGGGTGGCGGCGCGTTCCACCGCGAATCCGGCGGGATGCCTTGTGCTTCCAGATTCGGATCGCGCGGATACGGTCCCACCACCGGCTGGTCCGGCGCCACCGGTTCGTACTCCTGGTCGCCGTTGCAGATCTCCGCTGTCGGCGCTCGCTTTCCCGGTTTCCCGGCACACGGGAAATTGCGCGCGCCGCGGACCGCGACGGGCGAATCCTGTGGCAGCTTGCAGTACAAGCCGTCGGGGGTGTCGATGGTGGTGGTGTCCGACGGCGGCCGCCATGCCGACGGCGGCAGGAAGCCGACCGTACAGGCCGGCGGATCCGAGACCCCGCTGATCCGGAAGTCTCCGGGCCCCAAGCCCTGTGCGTTCTTCGTGGGTTGCACCGCCTCCACGATCGAGACCTCGGGCGGCAGCAACACCAGCACCTGCTCCAGCCCGGCGTGATAGGTCACGCCCAGCTGCGCGACCGAGGTCAGATTCGACAGGAGCACGGGCAGTGTGAGCTTCACCGAATCCAGAAGTTTCGTCGCCTCCTGCGCCGCACCCGGCCCGGTGTTCAGCAGCGTCCGCACCTGCTCGTCGTCGGTGGCGATCTGTCCCGACACCCCGGCCAGGCTGCGCGCCCAGATCCGGATCGCGTCGGCCGAGCGGTCCTGCGAGTCCATCAGCGGCTCGGCCTTCGCCAGCAGGTCGCGGGTGGTGTCACCGGTCCGGTTCGCATCGGCGGCCACGGTCGACGCGGAGCTCAGCAGCGACTGCAGGTCGTATCGGGCGCCGTTCACGCCGGTGAACACCTCGTCGAGCATGTCGTGCAGCCTGTCCTTGGGAATGCTGCCGACGAGAGTGTCGAGTTCGTCGAGCATCGGCCCCACCGGTTGCGGAACGGTGCTGTCGCGCACGTCGATCACGGATCCGTCGTGCAGATACGGCGGTGCGTCGGTGCGCGGTTGCAGATCGACGTACTGCTCGCCCACCGCCGACACGCTGCGCACCTGCGCCCGCAGATCGGCGGGGATCTTGTGCCCGCCGTCGATGGACAGGGTCGCCTTCACCCCGTCGTCGGTCAGATCGACGGAGGTGACCTTGCCGATCTGAACGCCGCGATAGGTGACATTGCCGAATCGATACAGCCCACCGGAGGTCGGAAGTTCCAGCGTCACCTTCATGGTGCCGATACCGGCGAGGGTCGGCAGCCGCATGTACTGCACGGCCATCGACACCATGCCGATCACGGCCAGGATCGAGAAGATCACCAGCTGCGCTCGGACGAATCGGGTGAGGATCATCGGCCGCCTCCGTTCGGGTCGGGCGGGTTCACCGGCGCACCCAGCGGGTCGTTGGTCTGGGTGCCGTAGCCGGGGTCGCCGACCATCGCCTGCAGCACGGCGTTCGGGTCACCCAGCGGGGTGCCGAGCAGCAGTTCGCGCCGCAACCGCGGCACGGTGAGGTCGATGGTGGCGAACAGATTGACGTAGTCGCCGCGGATACCGTGGTCGATGCCGTATTGCCCGTACGGGAACACGGTGAGGAAGGAGACCGCGCCGTCGATCTTCGACCCGACGTCGGCCAATTCCCGCAGGGTCGGTTCGAGGTTGTGCAGATTCGTGAGCAGATCCGACTGCACCTGCGAGATCACCCCGGTCGCGGTGTCGCTGAAGGTACGCAGTTTGTCGAGTGCGGTGGTGATCTTCGGCCGCTCGGTGAGCAGCACCTCGAGTGCGGGCCCGACCTCGCGCAAGGTATCGCTGACCGTATCCCGTTGCCGGGCGAAGGTTTCCGCCATCCGGTTCAGCCCGGTCACCGTGGCGAGCAGATTGTCGCGCTGCTGATCCAGCACGGTCATGAACGCGTCCAGGCGCGGGATCAGATCGTGGATGGCGCCCTCACGACCGGAGAACGCGGCATCGAGATTGTGGATGATGTCGTTGATCTGCCCCATCCCGCCGCCGTTGAGCACCACCGACAGCGACGCGAGGGTCTGTTCGGTCGACGGATAGGTCGAGGTCCGGTTCAGCGGTACCGTGGCCCCGGGCTGCAGGCGCCCGCTCGGCGCCTGTCCGGACGGCGGATTCAACGCCAGATGAGTCGAGCCGAGCAGACTGGTCTGGCCGATCGTCGCCGCCACATTCGCGGGCACGACCACATCCGGCTTCACCGAGACGTCCACGACGGCGTGCCAGCCGTGCACGGTGATCGACCCGACGCTGCCGACCACCACGTCGTCGATCATCACGGGCGAATTCGACACCAGCGTCCCGACATTCGCCATCTCGACGTGATAGATCGCGGCGTCCGCACCGCGACCGGGGGCGCCCGGCAGCGGCAGTGAATCCACGCCGTGCCAGCCACATCCGGTGACGGTGACCAGTGCGCACGCGCACAGGACGAGCAACCGCGCGATCATGACGGTGGCCTCCCCCAGGGCTGGAGCAGTTCGGTGACCGATGTCGGCGCCGACGGGCCGGGCTGCTGTCCGACGATCTTCGGCACCAGGTCGGGTTCGCTGTAGATCACGTTGTTCGGGTCCGGCGCCGGCCCGGTCACCGGGCTCACCGGGAACGGCAGATAGTTGAAACTGAGCAGGGGCAGAATCGGCCCCAGATACTGTCGGCACTTCTCCCCCGATTCGGCGGCCGTGGCGTTCTCGATACTCGCCACCCCGGCGCAGATGAACTGCATCGGGTTGGAGAAGTTGTTGAGCTCGAAAACCCCTGCCTCCGTGCCGGTGTCGGGGTTGTAGATGTGATAGAAGTTCGCGATGCTGTTCGGCGCGATATGCAGCAGGTTCTCCAGATCCGCGCGATGATCCACCAGATTCTGGGTGACATTCGCCAGCCGCTGCACCTGTTCGCCGGCCTTCGCGCGGTTCTCGGAGACGAACCGCTGGACCTCACCGACCGCGACCGACAGTTCGCGCAGGGCCGCGTCCAGATCGGATTTACTGTCGTCGACGACGCTGGACAGTGTCGCCAGCCGATTCTCGAACTCGACGATCTGGGTACTGCTGCCCTTCAGCGCGTCCACGAACGTCTGCAGATTCTGCAGGATGTCGACGATATTGCCGCTGCCGTCGGCCAGGATGCGCCCGACCGCGGACAGCTGGGCCAGCATCTGCCGCAGCTTCTCCCCGTTCCCGTCGCTCAGTGCGGCGGCGGTACTGTCGACGAACCGGCCCATCGAACTTCCCGCCGCGTCGCCGTTCGGGCCCAAACCCGTTGCCAGCTTGGTCAATTGCGTCTTGATCTCGTCCCATTCCACCGGCACCGCGGTGCGCTCGACCGGGATCACCGCACCGTCGGTGAGCGTGGGGCCGCTGGTTCGATAGGCGGGAGTCAATTGGACGTACCGGGCCGCGACCAGGCTCTGTGCCACGATCACCGCCTTCGCGCCGGCGGGCACCCGAACGTCGCGGTCGACGGCGAGCACCATCCGGGTCGTCGTGCCCTGCGGCCGGATCGATTCGATATGCCCCACCTTCACCCCCGCGACGCGCACGTCGTCGCCGGGATAGATCGCGGTCGCGGTGGTGAACATCGCGGCGAAGTGCTTGGGCCCGAACAGTTCTCGATAACCGATCACGCCTCCGGTCACCACGACCGCGACGATCACCACGGCACCGACGATCCGGACCATCCATCTCGTACTCATCGCGGCGGCTCCGGATGCGGTAGCGGGAACTGGGCCGGGGGGTTCACGCCGAACGCCCGGTCGATGAAGGGCTGAATATCCTGGCCGTCGATCAGATTGGCGACGTAGGCGTTGTAGAAGCGGCCGCCGGAGACTGCTTCACCCTGGGTCAGAGCGACTTTCGCGTATCCCGGGATGGCCTTGCCGATATTGTCGCGATTCTTCTCGAGCATCGCGGCGATCGAGTTCAGCCGATCCAGTGTCGGCCCGAGCGCGGCCTCGTTGTCGGCGACCAGGCCCGACAACTGCTTCGCCACCGCCGAGGTGTTGGCGAGCAGGTCGACGATTTCCTGGCGACGCTGCGCGAGCACGTCGACCAGCGCATTCGCGTTGAGAATCAGCGTATTCACCTGCTCGCTGCGCTGGGCGAGCACCGAGGTGACCGTGCCCGCGCCGGTCAGCAACTGCCGTAGCGATTCGTTGCGGCTGTTGATCGTCTTGGACAGCTGTGTCAGCCCGTCGAAGGCCGGGCCCACCTGCGGTGCGATCTGATTCAGCGTCGAGGACAGCATGTCGAGGGAGCGGTTGAGTGAATCGATGTCGATCGCCGAGGTCTTGGTGCTCAGATCACCGACGGCGTCGGTCAGGGAATACGGCGAGGAGGTTCGCGAGGACGGAATGGTGTCGAGTGAGCGCATCCGGCCGGTTCCCGCGGAGACGACCGTGAGATCGCGTTTCCCCAGCAGCGAACTGGTCTTGATGTGCGCCGAACTGTCGGCGCCGAGCCGGATGGTCGAGTTCACCGAGAACACCACCAGCGCATCCCCGTTGTGCAGCACCACCTTCTGCACGGTGCCGACCCGCACGCCCGAGACGATCACGTCGTCGCCGACCGCCAGTCCGGCGGCCTCGCCGAACAGCGCCTGGTAGCGCACGGTGGTCCCCCATGCCATGAACTTCTGCGACTGCAGGCCGATGAGGATGACGCAGACCATCACCACGATCCCGACCAGTCCGGGACGTAACAGATGAGCGCCGCGATAATGCAGCATCTACGGTGCACACCTCCCCGTCTCGGTTTTGATCCAGGGCAGCTGGACGACCTGCCCGGACGGATCGCTGACTCGGATGGTCAACGCGCACACGAAGTATTGGATGAAGTTGCCGTAGGAGCCGGTCCGCACCATCTTCCGGAAGTTCTCCGGCGCCCGCTGCAATGCGTGGTCCACCTTGTCCTTGCCGTCGTCCACGGCGGGAGCCAGCCGCGCGAGCTGTTCGACGCTGTCGGCCAGGGGAGCCCGGGTCTGCGTGAGAAGATCTGCGACGGAAGCGGTTCCGCGGTCCAGCGCGTCGATCGCGGAGCCGATCGGATCGCGGTCCTGCGACAGCTGGGTCACCAGTTGCTCGAGGCGGCCGATGGCATCGGAGAACTGAGTGCCGTTGCTCGCCAGAGTCTCCATCACCTGGTTCAGGTTGTCGATCAGCTTGCCCACCACATCGCTGGTGTCGGCGAGCCGGGAGGAGAAGGAGGCGGTCTTGGTCAGCAGCGAATCCACCGTGCCCTCCTGCCCCTGCACGATCTGCACCAGCGACCAGGTGAGCGAATTGACCTCCTGGGCGTTCAGTCCCTGCAGCACCGGTTTCAGGCCGCCGAGCAGAAGATCGAGATCCAGTGCGGGCGTGGTGCGTTCGAGCGGAATCCGCGCACCGGGCCGCAGGGTCGCGGTGGATCCCGGACCGTCGGTCAGTTCGAGATAGCGGTCGCCGACGAGGTTCAGATAGCGGATGGCGGCCTTGGTGCCCCCCGTGAGCACGATGTCGCGGTCGGCGTCGAAGGTCACCACCACCCGCTGATCCGGGCGCAGCGTCACTCCTTGCACCCGGCCCACCTCGACACCGGCCACCCGCACACTGTCTCCGGAACGCAGTCCCGACGAGTCGGTGAATTCCGCCGAATAGCCGTTGGTCGCACCGGTGCGGTACTGACCGAAGACCAGGACGAGGAATCCGGAGAGAACCACCATCACCACCGCGAAGGCGCCGAATTTCAGCAGCGGCGTATCCCGTTGTCTCATCGCGGACCTCCGGCGGCGGGATCGACGGCCCCGAACAGCACGCTCTGCAGCAGATCCGGATTCACGCGCAGGGTCCGGTTGGTATTCGGGAACGGGACGGCGCCGTCGTCGACCACCACGAACTTGGGCTTGCCGTTGTAGGGCACCGGCAGCACCGAACACTGCGGGCCACCGGATGCCGCGACCTTGGGCAGATCGCGCGGATATCGGTACGGTTCGGCGCCCCACAGGAAGTTGACCGTCAGTCCCATGCCCGGAACCTGCACCGGTTTCACATTGTCCATGTAGTCCAGGCCCTCGATCGAACATTTCAGCGCCGGTGCGTATTCGGCGGCCAGACCGGTGGTGGGTACCAGCAGGTGCAGCATCGAGGCCAGCGGCGCGCCGTTGTCACCGAGCACCTGATTGCCGACATCGGCCAGGCCGATCGCATTGACCAGCAGCGCATCCAGATTCGTTTGTTCATCCACCACGGTCCGGCTGATCGTGGCGGCATTGCGCGCGGTCGACAGTAGGTCCGGCGCGGCATCGCCGTAGGAGGCGGCCACATTCGGTCCGGCCGCGATCTCGTGACTCAGCGAGGGCTGAGCCGGCTCGATCTTGGCCAGGAACGAGTCGAGATCGGTCAGCATCTGCCCGACCTGTTCGCCGCGGCCGTTGGTCGCACCGGCGATCGCGCCCAGCGTCTCGTTCAGCTTCTCCGGTTCGATCTGCCCCAGGACCGCGGTCAATCGTTCGAAGATGGTGTTGATCTCGACCGTCACGTGCCGGGAGTCGAAGATCTGGCCGGCGTGGATCGAGGACGCGGATTTCTCCGCCGGCGGCAGGAATTCGACGAATTTGGCGCCGAACACGGTGGTGGAAGCGATGTCCACGGTCACATTCGACGGAATGCGTTTCACCTGATCGGCGTCGATCGCCAGCTGGATCGCGGCGAGCCCGTCGGGCCGCTCGTCCACCGCGGCCACCCGGCCCACGGTCACTCCGCGCATCTTCACCTTCGCATCGGGGTACATGACCAGGCCCGCACGCGGTGACAGGACGGTGACCCGCACGGTGTCGGCGAATCCGCCGCGGAACATGACCACCGCCAGAGCGACCACCCCGGCGATCGCGGCGATCGACAGCAGACCCACGATCGGACGTAAAATGCTGCGCAACACGGCTTCTCCCCTAGCCCGACAGGTTGAAGTTGCCGTTGGAACCGTAGATGGCCAACGAGACCAGCAAGGTCACCGAGACGACCGCGATCAGCGAGGTCCGCACCGCGTTGCCGACCGCGGTACCCACTCCGGACGGCCCGCCGGCGGCGAAGAAGCCGAAATAGCTGTGTATCAACAGAATTGTCAGCGCCATCAGGATCGCCTGCACGAACGACCACACCAGATCGAGCGGATTGAGGAAGGTGGTGAAGTAGTGGTCGTAGAGCCCCGAGGACTGGCCGAGCAGGAAGACGGTGGTGACCCGGCTGGCGAGGAAGGAGGCCACCACCGCGAGTGAGTACAGCGGCGTGATCGCGATCATCCCGGCCACGATGCGGGTGCCGACCAGATAGGCGATCGGCTCGATCGCGATGGATTCCAGCGCGTCGATCTCCTCGTTGATCCGCATGGCGCCCAACTGCGCGGTGGCTCCCGCGCCGAACGTGGCCGCCAGTCCGATGCCGGCCACCACCGGCGCCGAGATGCGCACGTTGATGAAGGCCGACAGGAATCCGGTCAACGCCTCGATGCCGATATTGCCCAGGGAGCTGTAGCCCTGCACGGCCAGGGTGCCACCGGTGGCGAGGGTGAGGAATCCGACGATCACCACGGTGCCGCCGAAAACCGCCAAAGTGCCGGAGCCCATGCTGAATTCGGCGATGAGCCGGATGGTCTCCTTCTTGTAGCGCCACGCGGCGAACGGAGCGCCGAACAGCGCCCGCACGTAGAAGAGCGTGTGATCGCCGATGCTGCCGAGGCTTTTCACCGGCCGGCGCGCCCGCCGCACGGCACGCGGATATCTCGCTTCCAGTACCACAGCCGTTCCCCCTCATCTGGCCGTCATCTGGATGCCGATCGCGGTCACGACGACATTGATCACGAACAGCGCCATGAAGGCGTAGACCACGGTTTCGTTCACCGCATTGCCCACGGCTTTCGCGCCACCGGAGACGATCAGCCCGCGATAGCAGGCGATGAGCCCGGCGACGAGACCGAACAACAGCGCCTTGACCGCCGAGATCACGACTTCGTTCAGCCCGGTCAGCAGGGTGATGCCGTTGGCGAAGGCACCGGGGTTGACGTTCTGCACATAGACGGAGAAGACGTAACCACCGGCGATACCGATGATGCAGACCAGACTGTTCAGCAGCAGCGCGACCAGTCCCGAAGCGAGCATGCGCGGAGTGACGAGGCGCTGCACCGGATTGATGCCGAGCACCTCCATGGCGTCGATCTCCTCGCGGATGGTCCGCGAGCCCAGATCCGCGCACATCGCGGTCGCACCGGATCCGGCGACGATCAGCACGGTCACCATGGGACCCACCTGGGTGACCGCGCCGAATGCCGCGCCCGCGCCACTGAGGTCGGCAGCACCCAGTTCGCGCAGCAGAATGTTGAGCGTGAAGCTCACCAGCACGGTGAACGGAATCGCCACGAGCAGGGTCGGAATCAGCGAGACCCGGGCCACGAACCAGGACTGCTCCAGGAATTCGCGGGTCTGAAAGGGACGGCGGAAGGCGAACTTCACCGCATCGGCCGACATGGCGAACAGTCCGCCGATGGTCTGCAGTCCGCCCGCCGAACGGCGGGACATACTCCGGGACCAGCCCGGCAGAGTTATCGCCATGCCGCCACCTCCCGGAACCCCGCTACGTCGCGACAACCTGGCGGAAATCGCATTCTCGGTTTCGATAATGCTACATCCGCGAGACAAGAACGCAATAGCTATTGCGAGTAGGTAGCGTTTCGGATCACCAGCGGTTGCGCGCCTCTTCCGCCCAGCCGGTGAGGCCGTCGAGCTCCACCCATTCCCCGTCGTCGGTGCGGGCTCGGCCGGTGAAGTGCCCGAAGCACTGATGAGTGTCGTTGGCCAGCACACCCAGCGCCGTCCGGGATTCGCGCACATGGAAGGGCGTGAACTCGACGGCGACGCGCGGGCCGCGAATCTGCCACGGCCGCAACCAATCCCGGCGGTCGTACGCCCATTCCAGCTCATCGTCGATCTTGTGCAGCCGGCCACGCACGAACAGCGCGTTCTCGGTCGAACCGGTGCCGTCGGTCCATTTGCCGCCGAGTTGGATCGCCGTCTCCGGGCCGCAGCCGGCGGCCCAGTTCCACGCGATCGAGTACGGCCACTTCCCGCGGCCGTGGTCGAGCACGGCGAACCCGTCGGCGACCACGTAGGCGACGCCGTCCACGGTGAGGGTGCCCGTCACCGGACGGCCGAGATCCTTGACGGTGTACTGGAAGCGCTTCGCACTCCACGGCACCACGACACCGAGCGATTCGTGTCCCGCCGGCAGTCCGGCCGTCAGATCGAAATCGATGCGCGGGGTGGCGGCGTGAATCCTGGTGCCGGCCGGATCGTTTCGCAATTCGATCACCAGATCGCCGGCATGTCCGGTCGCGGTGCCGGCACCGCTGCGATCGGGAAGGTGCACACCGCGGGCGAACGGCGTCACCACATCCTTGACGATCTCGGTGCCGCTAGCCCGATCGAGCAGGTAGATACCCTGCAGGCCGGCGTAATCCAGCGACGTCAGCACGATTCCGATGATGTGGTCCGGGGTGACGATGCCCCAGTACTCCCACCGCTTGGTGCGACCCCAGCCACGCAGATTCGCCCGGTGCAGCGGACGGCGCGTCCAGCCCACCGCGTCGGGATTCAGCCGGCCCCGCGACGTGCACAGATCGACACTCGCGGTGATCTCGCGCTCGGTTGTCACCCGTTCGGCCATCGTATGGCCCTCCTTCGCTGCCGCGGTCGCCGCGACCGCGGTCGGTCCATTGTCGCGGGCGGGCCGGTCATCACGAACGGGCCACGCCTGCGACGAGGCCGGCATCCGCGCACGCGGCCGACGTCATGCTGGACGTGTTGCACTTCCGATAGCTCTGAGTATGCTCATTAATGAGCGCACTCATTCTTATCGGCCGATAGGAGGCGTCGGGTGGCAAGTACACAGCAGAGCCGGCAGGTCGGGCGGCGGGTGCGCAATATGCGCGAGAAGCAGAGCCGGATCTTCGAGGTGGCCGCGCGGTTGTTTGCCGAACGCGGTTTCGCCGCGGTCACCACCCAGCAGATCTCCGATCGGGCCGATATCGCCGCGGGCACGCTGTTCCGCTACGCCTCGTCCAAGGGGCAGCTGCTGCTCATGGTCTACAACGAGGACTTCCGGTCGGCGCTCGAGGCCGGCGCCCGCCGCGCCCGCGACATCGCCGATCCGGTGGGCGCGATCACGGCATTGCTGCGGCCGATCCTGGTCGCGGCGGCGCGCAATACCGAGAACACCATCGCCTACCAGCGCGAATTGCTGTTCGGCCCGCCCGAGGAGACCTACCGGGAACAGGGGCTGGCGTTGGTGGCGCAGCTCGAGTCGGTCCTCGCCGAGATTCTGCTGACCGCGGTCGCGAACTCCGGCGAGCCCACGGCCGCGCAGCGGGAGGCGGCCCGCGTGGCGGGCCGCAGTCTCTTCGCGGTACTGCACATGGCGCTGGTGCGCCCGTCCACCGGCGTCCACCCCCACCACGATCCGATCGACGATCTGCACGCCCAGATCGCTCAGCTCGTCGCCGGTTTCCGCAGCGCCGCGGTCACCGGAGCCTGAAAAACCAACGTGGGCCACGGCCCGCAGAACGGAGTCGACATGTCCGGCACGATTCGCAAGGTGAGCGTCCTCGGGACCGGCGTCCTGGGATCCCAGATCGCCTTCCAGACCGCCTTCAACGGTTTCGAGGTGACCGCCTACGACATCAACGACGAGGCGCTGACCGCGGCGGGCGAGCGTTTCGACAAACTCGCGGCCACCTACCGTGAGCAGGTACCGGGCGCGGGTGACGGCAAGGCCGAGGCCACCGCCGCGGGCATCGCGCTCACCAGCGATCTCGCCGAGGCGGCCCGGGACGCGGATCTGATCATCGAAGCGGTGCCCGAGGTGCTGTCGATCAAACAGGACACCTATCGCCGGCTCGGTGAGCTCGCGCCCGAGCACACCATCTTCGCCACCAACTCCTCGACGCTGCTGCCCAGCGACATGAAGGACGCCACCGGCCGCCCGGACCGATTTCTCGCCCTGCACTTCGCGAATCAGGTGTGGCACTTCAACACCGCCGAGGTCATGGGCACCGAGGACACCGATCCGAAGGTGTATCAGGCGGTGGTGGAATTCGCCCGGGCCATCGGCATGGTGCCGATCGAACTGCACAAGGAGAAGGCGGGCTACGTCCTCAACTCGCTGCTCGTGCCGTTCCTCAACTCGGCGATGGCGCTGGCGGCGGGCGGCTACGCGGAGCCGAAGGCGGTCGACGAGACCTGGCGCATCGGCACCGGCGCGCCCGCGGGCCCCTTCCAGATCCTCGACATCGTCGGTCTGACCACGCCGTACAACATCCTGGTCAACAGCGGCGAGGACGGCCAGAAGCTGGCGCAGTGGCTGAAGTCGGAATACATCGACAAGGGCAGGCTCGGCCTGGCCAGCGGCGAGGGCTTCTACCGGTACAACGCGTAAGGCGTTACGGCACAGCCACATTCGACAGTCGGGGCGGACAACCTACAGGCAGGAGAGACCCGGATGTACTACAGCAGCGGCAACTACGAGGCGTTCGCCCGCCCGCGCAAACCCGAGGGCGTCGACGACAAGACGGCGTGGTTCGTCGGGGCGGGCCTGGCCTCGCTGTCGGGCGCGGCCTTCCTGATCCGCGACGGGCAGATGTCCGGTGACCGGATCACCATCCTGGAGCGATTGAAGCTGCCCGGTGGCGCGCTGGACGGAATCAAGGAGCCGGCAAAGGGTTTCGTCATCCGTGGTGGCCGCGAAATGGAGAACCACTTCGAGTGCCTGTGGGACCTGTTCCGCTCGGTGCCCTCGATCGAGATCGAGGGCGCGAGCGTCCTCGATGAGTTCTACTGGCTGAACAAGGACGATCCGAACTACTCGCTGCAGCGTGCCACGGTGGATCGCGGACAGGACGCGCACACCGACGGGCTCTTCGCGCTGAACGACAGGGCGCAGAAGGACATCGCGAAGATCTTCCTCGCCACCCGCGAGGAGATGGAGAACAAGCGCATCGACGAGGTGTTCGGAAAGGACTTCCTGCAGAGCAACTTCTGGCTGTACTGGCGCACGATGTTCGCCTTCGAGGAGTGGCACAGCGCGCTGGAGATGAAGCTGTACCTGCACCGGTTCATCCATCACATCGGCGGCCTGCCGGACTTCTCGGCACTGAAGTTCACCAAGTACAACCAGTACGAATCGCTGGTACTGCCGCTGTATCGGTGGCTGCTCGATCAGGGCGTGACGATCCGGTTCGACACCGAGGTCACCGATATCGACTTCGACATCACCGCGGATCGCAAGCAGGCCACCGGTATCCACTGGGTCTCGGACGGGGTCGAGGGCGGCGTCCGGCTGGGCCCGGACGATCTGTTGTTCACCACGATCGGTTCGCTGGTGGAGAACTCCGACGAGGGCGATCACCACACCCCGGCGACACTGAACGAGGGACCGGCGCCCGCATGGGAACTGTGGCGGCGGATCGCGGCCAAGGATCGCGCCTTCGGCCGTCCCGACGTCTTCGGATCCCATATTCCCCAGACCAAATGGGAATCGGCGACGGTCACCACACTCGATCAGCGCATACCGGAGTACATCCGCAAGATCTGCAAACGCGATCCCTTCAGCGGCAAGGTCGTCACCGGCGGCATCGTCACCGCCCGGGATTCCAGCTGGCTGCTGAGCTGGACGGTGAACCGGCAACCGCACTTCAAACAGCAACCGGCCGATCAGATCGTGGTGTGGGTGTACTCGCTGTTCGCCGACAAGCCGGGCGACTACGTGCACAAGACGATGCAGGAGTGCACCGGCGAGGAGATCACCCAGGAGTGGTTGTACCACTTGGGCGTTCCGCTCGACGACATCCCGGAGTTGGCGGCCGAGGCCGCGAAGTGCGTGCCGGTGATGATGCCCTACGTCACCTCGTTCTTCATGCCGCGCCAGGCCGGTGACCGGCCCGACGTGGTGCCCGAGGGCGTGGTGAACTTCGCCTTCATCGGCCAGTTCGCCGAAACGAGCCGGGACTGCATCTTCACCACCGAGTACTCGGTGCGCACCGGTATGGAGGCCGCTTATCGGCTGCTGGGCATCGAGCGTGGCGTGCCCGAAGTGTTCAACTCCACCTACGACGTGCGCAGCCTGCTCAATGCGGTCGGCCACATGCGCGACGGGGACGCGCTGAAGATTCCGGGCCCGGAGGCGTTGCGGCGCAGGCTTATCGGGAAGCTGGAGAGTTCGGAGGTCGGACTGCTGCTCGCCGAGTACGGGCTCATCGCCGACAAGTAACCGGCATTCAGTCGCGGGGATCGGCCGACGGCCGGTCCCCGCTTCGGCGCGCGAAGGTGGACAGCAGTTCTCGTGCCTGCTCACCCCCGTCGAGCAGACGGCCGGTGCGGCGGGCGATGCGCCACCCGTCGGATTCGCGGCGGAGTTCGAGCCGGTGCACACTCGCGCGCAGTACCTCGTATCCGTCCGATTCGCGGTGCACCAGCAGTGATTCGAAGACCGCGAGCGCCTCGTCACCGTCGATGTCGATGCGTGCCGGACCCTGGAAATGCGCCGACCCGGCGGCGATGAGCGTCCGATGTGCGGGCGATTCCACCATCGCGCGCACCTGGTCACGCCCCCGCATCCGCCAGCCCTCGACGTCGTATTCGCCGTCTGCACACCATAATTCGGCGGTCGCCTGCGCCTGCCCGGCATCGACCAGCGGTCCGTAGGACGCGATGATGCGCAGGATCGCGAGTTCGTCCTCGACCCGTCGCAGCCGGCGGAGAATATCCGCGAGTTCGACCTCGGTCATCTCGTCCTCCTCTGGTCCGCCCGTGGCGATATCGGGCTCACCGGTTCGCCAGCTCGGCCAATGCGGCCAATTGGTCGCAGTAGTGTTCGGCCGAGTTCGCGGTGACGGCGCATCCGGCCAGTGTCGCACCCGCATCCGCCAGGGCCGCGAGCCGCCGGGTCACCCGGTCCGGCTCACCGAGCGGATCCAGCGGGCCGGTGGGCAGGACCACCTCGAATCCGGGTGGCGAATCGACCTGCGAGAGCATCGTTTTCAGCTCCGCCATCGGCAAACCGAACGGCATCCACCCGTCGCCGAAGCGGACCGCGCGGCGCAGCGAGCGCATCGTTCGCCCGCCCACCCAGATGGGCACCCGGGCTTGCACTCCGGCGGGCTCGACGATCATCCCGGAGAAGCTGTAATGCGTTCCGGCGTAATCGGGTTCGCGCACGCCGAATGCGGCGCGCACGGCGGCTATCGCATCGTCGGCGCGCTCTCCGCGCCCCTCCCAGGTCGCCCCGAGCAGATCGAATTCCGCCCGCAGAGATCCCACCCCGACACCGAGCACGACCCGGCCGCCACTGATCCGGTCCAGTGTGCCGTAGCGCTTGGCGATCTCGAGCGGGTGGTGATACGGCAGCACCAGCACCGAGGTGGCGAGCCGGATCCGGGTGGTGCGGGCGGCCAGATATGCGAGCGTGGCCAGCGGATCCCAGTAGGTCGCACCCCGGGAAGCGGCCACCGACGCCGGTACCGCGGTGTGTTCACTGCAGGTGAGATGGTCGAAGCCCAGGCGGTCGGCGGTCTCGGCGATGCGGGCGAGTTCCGCCATGCCGGCATCGGCCTCCCACGGCGAGTACTGCCCGGGAAACCGCACCACGATCGGCGACGACAGGGCCAGGCGCACCGGGCCGGTCATCGCTGATCCGGTTCGGCGCCGATCAACTTCTGCATCCGGCGATGCCCGCCCAGCACGATCGCCGCCCGATCCGGACCGCTGCTGCGCGCCGCCGTCTCGGCATTGCCGCCCGCGACGAACACCGGTCCGTTGGCCAGCTGCTCGAGCCCTTCGCGCGCCACATCGGCCGGTTCGGCCACGAGCATGCCGGGGATGTCGAAATTCAATCCCGCACGTGCCATCGCCGGTGTCCGGGTGACACCCAGCACCAGATGCAGCACGTCGACGTTGTAATCCCGCAGTTCCAGCCACAGGCTCTCGGCGAAGATCCGCAGATACGCCTTGGAACCGCCGTAGACGGTGTGGCGGGCCGAGCCGCAGTAACCGGTGAGCGAGCCGACCAGCACGATGCCGCCGCGGCCCCGCTCGCGCATGCCGCGCCCGAAATGGTGCACGAGCGCCAGCGGCGCGGTGACATTGAGCGCGTTCATGGCGGCGAACGCGTCGAGGTCGCCGTCGAGGAATTCGGCGCTGTGGGTGTTGGCGCCCGCGTTGTAGACGAGCAGGCCGACCTCCACGTCGGCGGTCGCGGA
The DNA here is from genome assembly GCF_000720265.1 of Nocardia sp. NRRL WC-3656. Taxonomy (NCBI): domain Bacteria; kingdom Bacillati; phylum Actinomycetota; class Actinomycetes; order Mycobacteriales; family Nocardiaceae; genus Nocardia; species Nocardia sp. NRRL WC-3656. Next base: position 151,103 of record NZ_JOJF01000012.1, read on the forward strand.
CGCGACGCGCGCCGGTGCGTCGGGCGCGGTCAGATCGACCGCCAGTGTCCGAACCTGGACCCCGCGCGCGGCGACACGTTCGGCGGTCTCGGCCAGCGGGCCCTCCCGCCGCGCCAGCAGGACGATATTGATTCCCGCGGCGGCGAGCCGGTCGGCGAACTCCGCGCCGACCCCCTCCGAACCGCCGGCGATGACGGCCCACGGCCCGTAGCGGTGCGGATCGATGATGTCGTTCGGTTCTGCGGCCATGCCCGGACGGTAACTGAAACAGGTTTCGGTCCGGCGCGCACTCCCGCTCACCGGACACTCGTGTCGCGAAGAAAAGCACTGCTCAGGGTGAAATGAGCGCTGTTCACTAAATTGCCGAAAGATAGTGCGCCGCAACGTTTTCAGTTCGTGATCGTGCCGATCGCGCGTACGACACATTCGCCAGTATTTTCGAACATGGTTGCTGAGCAGTGTTTTCGCGGAAACGGGGCACTCGGCATCACATTCCTTCATTTCGAAAACTCGCCGTGAAACTTCCATTTCGAAGCCGCCGGACGGCACGAACACTTCGGGTAGCGCACCCTCGGGGTCGGGGTTATGCTCGTGCGCGAATTTCGAAATCGTCTGGCGGTCCGCGCATTCGAGTCAGCCGTGCACAGCGGAAGGTGGGGGAACTGTGCCATCTCCGCACACGTGGATGTGGATCCGGAAGTATCGATAGTGACCTATTCAGTCAATTCGCAGCAGGCGCCCGGGGGCGCCGCCACATCCCGGCCACCGCGACGAGTACCGGCCTTTCTCCTTCCCGCGACGATCTGCGTCTTCGTCGGCGCCGCGGCGTGCCTTGCCATGCTCCGGTTCGCGCCCGAGACCGAACGAGTGGTCCTGGCCATCGCCGCCGGGGTCGTGGGGCTGGCCTTGGCCGTGACGTCGGGATTCGCCGGTCACTACCGTGACCAGGCGATTCGCTATCGCGAGGCCAACGATCGCGCCGAGCGTGCGGCGGCACACTACGTCGCCGAGAGCGAGGCGCGCCTGGCCGCCGCCCACGACACCGCGGTCGCGGCGGGGCGGGAGGCGGGCGGCAGCGAGAACCGCCGGGTGGCCGCGATGGCGGCGTTCGCCGGCGCCGCCGGGCGGATGCAGGCGATGACCACCTCGATGCTGGCCGAACTGCGCGAAATGGAACATCGGCACGCCGATCCGTCGGTGCTGGCCGATCTGCTGATCCTCGACCATCGCACCGCACAGGCCGGACGCCTGGCCGACAGCATCGCGGTGCTCAGCGGCGCCCGCTCGGGCCGGCGGTGGGCGAAACCCATTGCGATGGAATCGATTCTGCGCGGCGCCATGGGTCGCGTCGCGGGCTACCGCCGGGTGCGCCTGCGCGCGGTCGCCGAAATCGCGATCGCCGGTCATGCCGCCGAGGGCGTCATGCACGCGCTGGCCGAGCTGATCGACAACGCCTGCAATTTCTCCCCGCCCACCACCGAGGTCCACGTCTACGCCGCCGAAGTGCCGGCCGGCGTCGTCGTCACCATCGAGGACAGCGGACTGGTGATGAGCGAATCCGCCCTGCGCCGCGCCGAACAGGCGGTGTCCGGCACCCGGACGGCACGCGGAGCGGATACCGATCTGTCCTCGCTGACCGGCACCCGGCTCGGGCTCGCGGTGGTCGGCAATCTGGCGCGCAAACATGCGCTCACGGTGTCGTATCGCCCGTCGGCGATCGGCGGCACGGCGGTCGTCGTGGTGGTTCCGCGCGATCTGACCACGCGCCTGGACCGCTCCCCCGGCTCCACCGCGACGATCGAACTGCCGCCCGCGGCGCGGGTCGCGACCCCGGCCGCCCTTCCGGCGAGTCCGTTCGGACCGCCCGTCACCGACGACCGGGACGCCGACGCCCCCACCCCGGCCGCGAAATACTCTGCCACGCAAGCAGTTCCGGACCCCGATCGGTCGGCCGAACCCTTACCGAAGCGCCGCCGCGGCAGCACTCTCGCCGCGGTCCATCCCGACGGCCTGCGCACCGCCGCCGTCGAGGATTCGGCCTACCCGCGGACGCGGCCGTCGGCCCTCGGCGCCTTCCAGCGCGCGGTCTCGGCCCCGGATTCCCCCTCCCCTTCGATTGCCCTGGAGAACGATCGATGACCACTTCGGTACCGGCGCACCTGGATTGGCTCCTGGACCAGCTGCTGGCCCGCACCCCGCACAGCCGGCACGCCTTGCTGCTGTCCAGCGACGGTCTCAAGATCTGCCACACCCCGGAACTGTCGGTGGACAAGGCCGATCAGCTGGCCGCGATCGCGGCCGGAATCCAGAGCCTCTCGCACGGCGCCTCGGTGGAATTCGGCGACGGGCGCAGTGGCGTGCGGCAGTCGATGACGGAGTTCTACGGCGGCATCCTGTTCATCGTCGAGGCCGGATCGGGCGCCCACATCGCGGTCGTCGCCGATGCCGAGGCAGATGCCGGACTGGTCGGCCACAACATGAGCGAACTGGTCGAACAGCTCGGCGAACACCTCTCCGCCGCGCCGCGCGGCCCGCGGCCGTGAGGCGGGCGCGATGACCAGGCCGGGCCGCGACGACACCCCGGACCGGCTCTACACCCTCACCGGCGGCCGCAGCCACCCCGATACCGACGCCTTCGATCTGGTGACACTCGTGGTGGCCGAATCGGAGCCGGCCCCGGGGATGCAGTCCGAGCAGGTCGCGATCCTCGAGATCTGCCGGGCGCCGACGGCCGTGGTCGAGATCGCCGCGGAATTACGGCTGCCGGTCGGCATCACGATGGTGTTGCTGGCCGACCTGCTCGACGCCGGAAAGATCACCGTGCGCCACCCGCATTCCGCGCCCGCGTGGGAGCCGTGGAATGCCTTGCCCGACACCGAAATACTGGAGAAGGTGCTCGTTGGACTCCGCAACCTCTGATCCCCTCCGCACCGGATTCGGCGACCGTCCCGCCCGGGCCCAGGCGCCGCTGGCCGACACCGCCCGGCACGGGCTCAAGGTCGTCATCGTCGGCGGTTTCGGCGTCGGTAAAACCACTATGGTCCGCGCGGTCAGCGAGATCCGCCCGCTCGACACCGAGGCGACGATGACCTCGCTGGGCATCGGCATCGACGATCCCACCGGCGCACCGGCCAAATCCACTACCACGGTCGCCTTCGACTTCGGCCGCATCACCATCGACGCGGAACACGTCCTGTATCTGTTCGGCGCACCGGGGCAGGAGCGCTTCTGGTTCCTGTGGGACCGGTTGTTCACCGGCGCGCTGGGCGCGATCGTGCTCGTCGACCCGCGCCGGATCACCGACTCCTGGTACGCCATCGACCGGCTCGAACATCAGCAGACCCCCTTCGTGGTGGCGTGCAACATCTTCGGGCCCACCGGCCACGACGACACCCAACTGCGTGCCGCCCTGGATCTGGATCCGCACGTGCCACTGGTGGAATGCGATGCGCGCTCGCGGGATTCGGGCAAGCGGGTGCTGATCGCCCTGGTCGAACATCTGCACGCCGCCGGCCTTCGGGCCACCGCCCGGGGATCGGCCCGATGAACGCGCCGCAGGCCGGTCTCAGCGCCGGTGGTTGCCCGGTCTCGCCCGCGGATCCGATGCCGTTGAGCGGCCCGCGTTTCCACACCGACCCGCACGAGTTGTACCGGGAGATGCGGCGGGCCCACGGCCCGGTGGTCTCGGTGGAACTGCCCGGCGGAATTCCGGCCTGGCTGGTGATCGGTTATCGCGAAGTTCACCAGGTCACCAGCGATGCGGAACTGTTCCCGCGCGATGTGGCGCGCTGGAACCAGTGGCCGAACATCCCCGAGGACTGGCCGCTGCTGCCGATGGTCGGCCGCCCGATGCCGTCGATCTACTTCACCGCGGGAGCCGAGCATCTGCGGCATCTAGCCATGGTCGAGCCCGCGCTCGAACAGGTCGACCCGTTCGGATTGCGCAGAGCATGTGAGGATCTGGCCGATCAGCTGATCGACCGCTTCTGCGGGCGCGGCACCGCCGACCTGATCGCGGAATTCGCCGAACCGCTGCCGGTGCTGGCGTTGGCCTGGGTGATCGGATTCCCCGACGATCAGGGTGCGGATCTGGCCTGGACCATGAAGACCCTGGCCGACGGTGGCGCCGAGGCGCAGGCGGCCTACGGCCGATTCGCCGAACATATGCAGCGACTCGTCGCCATGAAGAAGTCGCGCCCGGGCAACGATCTCACCTCGCGGATGCTGCACTCGCCCGAACGGTTCAGCGACGAGGAATACGCGCTCGACCTGATGGCCGTCACCGCCGCGGGCCAGCTGCCGACCAGCGACTGGCTCGGAAATTCGGTGCGGCTGATGCTCACCGACGATCGCTTCGCGGCCGCCCTCGGCGGTGGCCGCCACAGCATCGGGCAGGCGATGAACGAGGTGCTGTGGGAGGACACCCCCACCCAGATCCTGGCCGGGCGTTGGGCCTCGCGCGACACCCGGCTGGCCGACAAGACCATCCGGCGCGGCGATATGCTGCTGCTCGGCCTGGCCGGAGCGAACGCCGATCCGCATGTGCGCCAAGACCTTTCCGATTCCCTCGCGCCCGCGCACAGCGGCAACAGCGCGCATTTCGCGTTCAGTTACGGCGAATACCGCTGCCCCTTCCCGGCCCAGCAGATCGCGGAGATCATCGCGCGCACCGGGATCGAAGTCCTGCTGGATCGGCTGCCGGATCTCGACCTCGCCGTCGCCGCCACCGAACTGACTCGCCGGCCGTCGCCGTTCCTGCGCGGAATGACGTCGCTGCCGGTCACCTTCACACCCGTTCGTACCGTGGGAGGTACCCCGTGAATGCCAGTTGCCCGCATGCCGCACCGCTCGTGATCGATCCGATGGTCGGCGACCTCGGCGGTGAGACCGCCCGATTACGCGATGCCGGACAGCTGACCCGGATCGAACTGCTGGGGGTGCCGGCCTGGACCGTCACCGGCCACACCCTGGCCCGGCAGTTGCTCATCGACCCGCGGCTGGTCAAGGACATCAACTCCTGGTCGCTGTGGCGCGACGGCGTGGTCACCCGGCAGTGGCCGCTGATCGGCATGATCGACGTCGGGGTCTCGATGTTCACCGTCGACGGCCCCGAACACCGCCGCCTGCGCATCAAGACCACCCAGGCGCTGACCGCGCGCCGCCTGACCTCCCTGCGCCCGTTCATCGAATCGACCGTCGCCGCACTGCTGGACGATCTGGCCGCCGCCGGCGACGGCACGGCCGACCTGAAATCGGTCTTCGCCTATCCGCTGCCGATGCGCGTGATCAGCGAGCTCATGGGCGTCGACCACGCCGATCATCCGATGCTGCTCGACTGGTACAAGGCGTTCTTCTCCCTGCTCACCCCGCAGGACGAGCGGCTCGCGGTGATCGAGCGAATGGGCGAGTACTTCACCGAGATGGTGCGCAAGAAGTCCGCCGACCCGGCCGACGACCTGACCAGCGCGCTGATTCTGGCCACCGACGGTGGCGAACCGCTCAGCGAGGCCGAGGTGGTCGGCAATCTGCAGGCGCTGGTCGCCGCCGGGCACGAGACCACGGTGTCGCTGATCCTCACCACCGTGCGCGCCCTGCTCACCCATCCGGAGCAGTTCGAGCTGGTGCGCTCGGGGCAGATCGATTGGGAGACAGCGATCGAGGAGACGCTGCGCTGGGACGGGCCGGTGACACATCTGCTCATGCGGTTCGCGACCGAGGACATCACCGTCGGTGACACCGTTATCGAACGCGGCGAGGGGGTGGTCATGTCGTATCGGGCCATCGGCCGCGACACCACGGTGCACGGCGCCGACGCCGACGCATTCGACATCACCCGGCCGACGGCCAAGCGGCACATCAGTTTCGGTCACGGACCACACATCTGCCCGGGCGCCGCCCTCGCCCGGCTGGAAGCCTCGATCGCACTGCCCGCGCTGTTCGAACGGTTCCCGCAGCTGTCGTTGGCCGTACCGGTGGAGGAGATTCACAACCTTCCCGTGCTGACGCAGAACGATCTGGCCCAGTTCCCGGTCCGGCTCGGCGACTGAGTTCCGCGCGCGACACCAGGGCCGCGCTACCAGGATTTTCGGTAGCGGATTGCTATCGTCGATGACCGGCCCAGTCGTGCGCGAAAACTCAACCGAGAAGGGGCGTGATGTTCGGGCAGCTGCGATCGCGCAAACCCGTCGTGCCCGTCCGAACCCTGATTGCCGTTGCGGCAGTGGGGTTTTCCGCGACCGCCACCGCCCTCTTCGGTGGCCTACCGCACTCCGCCGCCCCCGGTCTCGCCGGCCGCGAGGACCAGTGGACCGCCGTGCACGACGGCCCTCAGCAATATTCGGACGTCCACCTGGACTCCGATGTGCCGATCCGGATGAGCGACGGGATCGTGCTGAAGGCCGACGTGTACCGGCCGGTCGACGCCTCCGGCGCGGTTGTCGCCCAGCCGCTGCCGACCATCGTCAATCTCACGCCCTACACCAAGCTGATGACCGATCTGGTCGGCTCGGCGGTGGAGAATCCCGCACTGCAGCCCCTGGTCATGTCCCTGGTGCGGCAGATCAACCTCTCCGGCACCCCGATCAGCAGCTTCGGCGATCTGCTGCACGCCCTCGACGGCGGCACCGTGCCGACCGTCCTCGGCCTGGACCGCAATCTGATTCGCAGCGGCTACACGCTGGTGGTCGCCGATGTGCGCGGCACCGGACAGTCCCAGGGCAATTGGGAGACCCTTGGCGCGCGGGAACAGCTCGATACCCGCGAGGTGATCGATTGGGCTGCGGCACAACCGTTCTCGAACGGCAAGGTGGCGATGAGCGGCGGCTCGTACGCGGCCATCAATCAGCTGCGAGCGGCGGAGGACGCCCCGGCGGCGCTGCGCGCCATCTTCCCGGTGGTGCCCGGCAGCGATCTCATGCGTGACGTGGTGGCGCCGGGCGGCGGTGTCGGCACCACCTTCCTGCCGATGTGGCTCCAAACGGTCAATCAGCTCAAGCTGATCCCCGATCTGAAGTCGATCCTCAACGGAACCTTCGACTGGAAATGGCTCAGCGCCCGGGTGGCGGATCCGGCCACCAATGTGGACCTGCTCGCCCAGGCCCTGTTGACGCCGTCGATGGACGATATGCCGCCCGCCCTCTCGGACGCACTGGACTCCGGTAGCGATTTCCGCCAGGCCCTGACGGGACATCCGGAACGAGTCACCGTGCCCACCTTCGTCTACGGCGGCTGGCACGACATCTTCGCCAACAGCGCCACCAAGATCTATCAGGCAATCCCGCTGTCGGCCGGGCGGAAACAACTCGTGGTCGGCGACACCTATCACGCCAATCCCGGTGCCGGCACCGGCGTACCCGGCGCCCCGCCGCGGCTCGAGGTGTTGCAGCGAGCGTGGTTCGACAAGTGGCTCAAGGACATCGACAACGGTATCGACAGCTACGGCCCCATCGTGCTGAAGGAGCAGGGCGGCGGCTGGGTGACGCTGCCGCAGTATCCGCAGCCGGGAGCCGACCACCGCCGGGTCTACCTGACCGCCGGGCCCAGCGGCACCACCGATGCGGCGGTGCACGACGGGTCGTTGAGCGCACAGCCGCCGGCCGAGGTCGCCACACTCACCGTGGCGCCGGGACTGGCGACCCTCTGCTCCCGGGACGCGGCCCAGGGTTCGGCCGGTTCCGCGGCGATGCTCGATGCCTGCGCCAAGGACTCCCGGGTAGCCGAACACGATGCGCTGACCTTCACCAGCGCCCCGGTTTCCGCGCCGACCGCCATCTCCGGGCCCATCGACATCCACCTCGAGACCGTGCAGGACGCCACCGACGGATTCTGGAGCGCCACCGTCAACGACGTCGCACCCGACGGCACCTCCACCGCACTGACCACCGGCCAGCTCACCGTCTCCATGCGCGCCGTCGACGATGCCCGCAGCAGCCGATCCGCCAACGGCGACTATACGATTCCGTTCCATCTCCTCACCGCCACGGCGCGGCAGCCGGTGACACCCGGCGAACCCGTGGGCCTCGACATCGCGGTGATCCCGACCCAGGCTCGGCTGCAGATCGGGCATCGGCTGCGGATCGACCTGTTCGCGGCCAATGCGCCCAAGGCCATGCCGTTCCGTCCGATGCTCAACGATTCCGAGCTCAAGCCCCAGCATCTGCGCCTGGATCCGAACGCACCGAGTTACGTCAATCTGCCCACCGATCGGCCCATCGGCTGAATCGCCCAGTGGTCGAACAGTTTTCGAGCCGCACCTGAGGTTCGGTACCGCCCGCCGGTTAACGTCGTGCAGTCGACGGTCGATAATGACCGCGAGAAGCCGGTGCGCACCGACGTCGCACCGCTCGGCGGGGAGGTGCGGCTGATGTCCGGAGAACAACCACAGGGCGCTGCTGGTCCGGTGGAATTCGCGACCGTGGGCCTGGGATGGGACCCCGCCCGCGGCCGGCGCTGGTTCGGCGCCCGCCGCACCGCGATCGACCTCAACGCGGCCGCCGTGCTGCTGGCCGGCGACGACCCGGTGGAGGTGGTCTATCACCAGCACCTGATCTCCGCCGACGGTGCGGTGCGACTGCTCGGCGACAGCGTCAACGGCGAGGACGAGGGCGACGACGAGATCATCACCCTCGACCTGACCCGGGTGCGCCCCGAGATCACCGGCGTCGTCGTGGTCGTCACCTGCTACAGCGGCCAGACCTTCGCCGAGGTCGAGAACGCGCGCTGCCGCGTCACCGCCGACGACGGCACCGTGCTCGCCGATCGCGACCTCGGCGCGGGCGGCGATACCGGCATGGTGGTGGGAGTTTTCCGCCGCGGGCGCCACGGCTGGGAATTCCGCGAGATCGCCGCCGGAATCGCCGCCGCACATCCCGTCGAGGCGCTACCCCACCTCGCCGGCCTGCTGCGCTGACGCGCTCAGTGGATCTGTCGCTCCGAATCGCCCCAATACTGTTTGCGCAGTTCGCGTTTGAGAATCTTGCCCGCACCGGAGACCGGCAGGGCGTCGACCAGCTCGATGGTGCGCGGGGTCTTGTAGCCGGCGATCGATTGCTTGGCGTGGTCGCGGATCTCCTCGACCGTGACCGTGGCGCCGGGATGGCACACGATCACCGCGTGCACCCGCTCGCCCCACTCCTCGTCCGGGACACCGATCACCGCACACGCCGCCACCGACGGATGTCCGGAGACGGCGTTCTCCACCTCGGCGGAGTACACGTTCTCGCCACCGCTGACGATCATGTCCTTCATCCGGTCGACGATGTAGACGTAACCCTCGTCGTCCATGTAGCCGCCGTCGCCGGTGTGCATCCAGCCGCCCCGCAGCGCCGCCGCGGTCTCCTCGGGCCGGTTCCAGTAACCGAGCATCACATGCCCGCCGCGGACCAGGATCTCGCCGACCGTGCCGCGCGGCACCTCGTTGTCCTCGGCATCGGCGATGCGCACCTCGGCGTGCGGGGCCGCGCGGCCCGCCGAACGCAACCGGCCGGCCAGGTGGTCCTCGGGGCCGAGAAGTGTTGCCACGGGCGACAATTCGGTCATTCCGTAGGCCTGGGCGAAGCGGGCCTGCGGGAACGCCCGCATAGCACGCTCGAGGACGGCCTGCGCGATCGGCGAGGCCCCGTAGACGATGCCGCGCACACTGGACAGATCGAAGTCGCGCACCCGCGGGTGGTCGACGATCATCTGGATCATCACCGGCACCAGCAGCGTATCCGTAACCTGATGATCGGCAATCGCTTTCATCACCGCGACCGGATCGAAGGCCGGAACCATCACCTGCGCGCCACCCATCATGATCTGGGTGACACAGCCGGCCAGATCGGCGAGGTGGAACATCGGGGCGGCGTGCAGATAGCGAGCGCCGGGTTGCGCCAGATATCCGGTGGACAGACTGCCCAGCCCCGAGATCTGTAGTCCTGCATGGCTGAGCACCACCCCCTTGGGGTGACCGGTGGTCCCGCCGGTATAGAAGATTCCGGCCGGTGCGTCACCGCCGCGGCGAGCATCCTCGACGGGGTCCGCGCCCGCGATCAGTTCCTCGTACGACAGCATGCCGTCGGGCGCGGGACCGTCACCGCAGTGGATCACGGTGCGCAGCACCGGCGCGGCCGCCCGCAGCGCGGGCACCATCGCGGCGAAGGTGTCGTCGACCAGCAGGACCGCCGTCTCGGAATCCTCCAGCGAATAAGCGATTTCCGCCGGACTCCAGCGAATGTTGACCGGATTGAGCGCTGCCCCGGCCCACGGCACGGCCAGCACGTACTCCAGATACCGATCACTGTTGAGCGCCAGAATCGCGACCCGATCACCCTCGCCCACACCCAGCTGCCGCAACGCCGCGGCGAGCCGCGCGACCCGGTCGGCGCCCTCGGCGAAGGTGCGAACACGATCGCCGCAGATCGACATGACCCCGTCGGGGTTCTGCTGAACGGCCCGGTGCAGGCCCTGAGTGAGATACATGCGCGTCCTTAATATCGGCCTTCGCTTCGCTCCGGCGGGGTCTCGGCCGGACGAATACCGTCGAGTGTCGTACACCACATCGCGAGCGACCATGGATTCCGTGTCGAAGTTCGGGGGCGGCGATTTGTTGGTTTCTCCAAATTCGCGTCGTATTCTCGGGCCTGTCATGAATGAGTCGTCCGAGTCCTCGAGTGCCCCGCGGCAACGCTTGCTGGCGCGGATGCGGGCCGAGCGCGACGCCCTCGCCGCCCGCATCGTCGACCGGGCCCGCGCCGAGATTCCGGATTACCGCACGATCGATGCGGCCGATCTGCTGCCGACGACGATGGCGATCATGGACCGGCTGTTCGCCTCCCTCGCCGGTACGGCCGATGTCGAATCGTCCGAAGGCACCCGGCTGACCGATTACGGCCGGATCCGCGCCACGCAGGCGGTGTCCATGGAGGCGCTGCTACGCGCCTGGCGCCTGGCCGAACGCCTGCATCTCGAGACGCTGAGCGCGGTGGCGGCCGAATGCGGCGCCGACGACGCGGTGCTGCTCGAGATCACCCGTGCTCTGCTCGAATTGGTCGACGATGCGACGGCCTCGTTCTCCGACGCCCACCACGAGGTCGAGCGCACCCGGGCCGGGCACGACCGCATCCAGCGCGCGGAATTCACGCGGGCCGTGCTGGCGGGCACGATTTCTGCCACCGAGCTGACATTGGGCATTCAGCGCTACGGCCTGCGCCCCGACGCCGACTATCGCGCCTTCCGCGCCCGCGCCGACGCGGCGCCGCCGACCGAATTCGACCGTCTGCTGCGACCCCAGGGCGCGGATTACGCCTTCCGCACCGTGATCGACGGCGACTATGCCGGGTTCACCGATCGCACGATCCACATTCCGGGTGCGGCACTGCTGGCGTTCGGACCACCGCGCCCGCTCGCCGAGGCCCCGCGGTCGTTTCGGCTGGCGGGCCGCGCCCTGGCCACGGCGGCGGCGCTCGGCCATACCGGGACCTGTGAATTCGACAGTCTCGGGCTGCTTCCGGGCGTCGCCGCCGATCCCGAACTCGGCGCCGAACTCGTGCGTCGCTATCTCGCGCCGCTGGGCAGCAGCGGATCGGCCGCGACGCTGATCGACACCGTGACGGCGTATCTCGATACCGGCATGCGCATCGAGGCGACCGCACAGCGACTGATCGTGCATCCCAACACGGTCCGCTATCGCATCGGCCGTTTCGAGGAGCTGACCGGGTGCGATCTGCGCCGGGCGCACACGGGTGCGCAGGTGTGGTGGGCGATTCAATACGACCGTCTGGTACGGCCTGGCGCAACGAATTTCGCGTCTGCGAATTAGTGAAGTTTCCCCCGAAATGCCGTGCGGTTGCTCCGGGGTGGCTTAGGCTCTGACTGCCTCGATAGCTCGGGGCTTGCAGAGCGGGTTGCCATGCCCACAGCGTCCCGCTGTCGCAACATCAGGTCAGGTGGGGGCTGCGTCCCCGACAGCCCCCATCGCCCCTGAACAACACCGTAGTGTGAAACATCGATAAGTCGAGGGACAGTATGCGCGGATTCCACGCCCCGTCGCCCGCCGAACGATTGCTGGCCGAGATCTACGAGGCCGGATACACCTCCGTCGATGACTTCATCGATCGGCTACGGTTTCGCCCGCGCCACGCCGCGCCGGAACCGGCCCGTCACGCCGCGGCGATCGACCCGTTCACCGACACCATCGAGCTGCAACTGGACATCCCCGATGCGGCGGATTCCCTTGCGGGCATGACACATTGGTATCCGGAGTTCGATGCGGACGTCGAGGTCGACCCCAGCGCCGACACCACGGAATTCCCCGTGGTGCAGCACATCTGGGTCGCCCCGGAACGCCACGCGAGCTGACCGGTCGCACCGGCCCAGCCCGCCGCTACATCTGCGGCAGCGAATCTCCCTGCACCAGTTCGATATCCAGCTCGATCTTCACCGTGGTGCCCACCGCGGCCACACCGGCGCGCACGACGGCGTTGTAGTCGATCGCGAAATCGTTGCGGTGCAAATGGGTCTCGGCATGGAATGCGGCGCGGACCCCGCCCCACGGATCGGGTCCCGACCCGCCGTAGGTCAGGTCCAGCTCCACCGGGCGGCGCTGACCGTGCAACTCCAGTTCACCGGGCATCACCCAGGTGTCGGCGCCGGTGCGCCGCAATCCGGTTCCGGTGAATCCGATCAGCGGGTAGCTCTCGACATCGAGGAAGTCGGCCGAGCGCAGATGGTCGTCGCGCATCCCGATTCCGGTGTCGATGCTGGCCGCCTTGATCTCGGCGAAACCCGTTGTCTGCTCGAAGTTCCGGGCCACGTCCAGCCGGCCGCCGACCTCGGCGAACCGCGCCTTGATACTCGCGATACCGAGGTGGCGGGCGGTGGCCACGACCGTGGAATGCACCGGGTCGATGGTCCACGGGCCGGGTGCCGGCGTGCCGAGGGAGTTCGCCTCCGACTGCAACGCCACCGCACCCAATTGCCCGCTGCCGGAAGCCGATATCCGCGCGATCTGCGCCACCGGCTGATAACCGGGGGCGGTCACCACCGCGGTGTGCATACCGGCGGGCAGCGGCTCGGTCGCCGCGGCCCCGGTTTCGTCGGCCACCGCACGGGCGAGCTGACGACCGTTCAGATCGGTCACGGTCAGCAGCGCACCCGGCACCGGCCAGCCATCGGAATTGCGAACCTGTGCGGTCAAACCGCTCATGACAGCTCCGTGTTCTGATCGACACCACTGGGCTCGACACCATTGTGCCGGACCCCGTTCCGTTCTCCGTTCGTCGCGGCACCGTTGGTGCCGGCGACTCCGGTGGGCCCGGCGACCGGGCGCTCGCCCTCGTCACCGTCGTCGTAACCCAGCCGGACATCGTGCTCGACCTCGCCGCCGCCGACGGCGACCCGGCTGGTCACCGGCGGATATCCGCGCGCGACCACCGTGTACTCACCCTCGCTGAGGTCGGTCAGTACATACTGCCCGTTCTCGTCGGTGCGAGTGGTCCCGATCGGGGTTCCGGAGCGATCCAGCACCGTGACCTCCGCGTCCGGCACCGCACCGCCATCGGCGAGCACGGTTCCGGTCAGCACCGCCATCGGCGAGAGCTCGATGTCGTGGTGCAGCAGGCCACTGTCGGGCACGACCAGCGCGGTCGCGCTCGGGCGCATGTGTTCGGCCACCGCGACCAGGGTGTAGGTCCCCGAGACCACACCGTGGCAGAGGTAGTTGCCGGACTCGTCGGTGACGGCCGCGCCCACCACTTCACCACGCAGATCGGTGAGGGTGACGGTCGCACCGGCCAGCGGCTGACCCGTCGCAGTGGTCCGGACCGTGCCCGACAGCTCGCCCGAACCCTGCAGGGTCAGGTCGAGGCGCTGAGTGCGGCCGTCGGCGGTGACATTGACCGCGGCGGGCTGGTGACCGTTCGCGGAGACGATCAGCACGTAGTTGCCCGCGCCGGGCGGCTCGATCGAGTAGCGCCCGCCGCTGTCGCCGGTCGAACGCGAAACCTGGTGTCCGCGTTGGTCGATCAGTGTCAGCGCGGCGCCCGCGACCGGTCGGCCGTCGGCCCGCTGCACCTGCCCGCCGATGGCGTGGCCGCTGCCGTGGGAGTTGACGACAGGAGTGTTTGTCATCGCCGAAACCTCCGCAATTCGATGTGATTCGTGCCCGTTGGCCGCGGCGTGCCGACCCGCCGCCGCGGCGGCGAGAACCGGTTCGGGCTCGGAGAGCGCCTGGGCGGCACCCTCCCACACCTGGTTCTCGGCCCATTCGGCTTCGGCCGCCTCGACCGGATCCTTCGGCGCCGGGGCGGGCGCCGAAGCATCCTGCAGCGGAATCTCTTTCATGAACATCATGACGATGCAGGCCAGCAGGGCCACGCCCGCCGCGGCGTAGAAGACGCCGTGCATCGAGTTGGTGAATCCGATCAGGATCGGATCCTTGATCTGCTGCGGCAGCGCGCCGATTCCGGCGGTGTTGGCCTGCAACTGGTTCAGCTTGCCGGCGTCCAGTCCGGGCGGCAGGTGACCGCCGAAGGCATCGGTGATCTTGTGCGGCAACAGATTGAACAGAATCGTCAGGAACACCGCGACGCCCAGCGTGCCGCCGACTTGCCGGAAGAAGGTCGCCGACGCCGTCGACACACCCATATCCGACCGCGGACCGGCATTCTGCGCCGCGATGATCAACGTCTGCATACAGCAGCCCAGGCCCAGACCGACCAGCGCGCCGATCGCGAGCACCTGCCACATCGCGCTGTCGAAGTGCAACTGGGCGTAGAGCAGCGCGCCCACGGTCACCAGGAAGGTGCCGACCACCGGCAGGATCTTGTAGCGGCCGGTGCGCTTGACGACCTGGCCGGAGATCATCGAGCCGATCATGATGCCCAGCACCAGGGGCAGCATCAGCAGACCCGCCTCGGTCGGTGAATAGCCGCGTACCACCTGGAGATACAGCGGAACCATGCTGATCGCGCCGAACATCGCGATACCGACGATGAAACCGCCGATCATCACCACCGAGAAAGTGGAGTTCTTGAACAGCCGCAGCGGAATCAGCGCGGAGTCCTTCATCAGGTACTCCACCCCGATGAACAGCACCAGGCCCACCGCGCCGACGGCGTAGCAGATCACCGAATCGCCGGAGCCCCAGCCCCAGGTGCGGCCCTGTTCGGCCACGATCAGCAACGGCACCACACAGATCGCCAGCGCGATCGCACCCCACCAGTCGACATTCAACTTCTGCCGCTGATGCGGGACGTTGAGCACCTTGGCCACGACCGCGAGCGCGACCACGCCGATCGGCACGTTCACCAGGAACACCCAGCGCCAGCCGTCGATACCCCACAACGTGTCGTAATCGGAGAACAGACCCCCGAGCACCGGGCCGAGCACGGTCGAAGTGCCGAAGACCATCATGAAATAGCCCTGGTAGCGGGCCCGTTCACGCGGCGGGACGATATCGCCCACGATGGTCATGGCCAGCGACATCAGGCCACCGGCGCCCAGACCCTGAAACGCCCGGAACGCAGCCAACTCGTACATCGACGTCGCGAACGTACACGCCGCCGACCCCACCACGAAAATACCGATCGCCAGCAAATAAAACGGCTTAATGTGTATATAAGCCCTAATTCGAATCGGCTGTTGCAGTGGATTTTTCGGCTGTGGATTCCTCGATGCCGCTGACGAGCAGCTCGAGGAGATCGGTCAATCTGGCCCGTTCGTCGGCGGGCCACTCGGCCATCACCTCGGCCAGCCAGCGGTTGCGGTTTCGACGGTTCTCCTCGAAAACCCGCACCCCCTCGGCGGTGGGCGCCAGCACGCAGGCCCGGCCGTCCACGGGGTCGGCCCGGCGTTCCACCAGGCCGTGTGCCACCAGCGATCGAGTCTGCCTGCTGATGGTCGATGTTTCGGTATGCAGGGTGTCCGCCAGCTTCCCCGTCCGCTGCGGACCGTCGTGGACCAGGCAGAACAGTACAGAATAGGCCGATCGCTCCAGACCGTCCGGACCGTACTTGGCTATGTGCGATTTGGTTCTGCCGATCGCCCGCATCAACCGGATCAGCTGGCCGCCGAGTCGATCGGCCACATCCTGTTCGGTGACGCCGGCGCTGTGTTCGATGCCGTGTTCGCCAGGGCCTACATGGTTACGCAAGCTACCGCCTTCGGCCCGCGTGCTCACACGGGGATCACGGGCATCGACGACCATGACCGAGCTTCCTTCTCCCCACGACGCATTTGATTAGCATGTACAACTAGTTGCTGAGGCCAACTATACATACGTTCGGAACCCACTCGCACGTACCCCGGCCCACACCCGGGAACGCCGGACCGGACACGCCGAGCGCAATCCGGACATCCCGGGATTACCGATGGTTTGCTCGAACTGTCGCATTTCCGACTCTGATCGATCGGCAAGTCGACGCGGAAGGACCGAGCTGACCATGTCTGCGCCAATCGAGCCCGCCCGAATTCCGGCCCAGCCGACAAATCAGACCCCGAACACCGCGGATTCCGCAACGCATTTTCCGGCCGCCTTCGCAGCGCCGATCGACTCGGCAACCTCGCCGCCATCTTTCGACCCCACTCGGACCGCAGGCCAAATTGTGACCGAGACGACACCGGCGCCTCAGCTTCGCCGCGCCGCTCTCGCCGCATTCTGCGCGCTGTGGCTGGTCGGCGCCCCGGTGGCCCTCGCCGCGACGGCCGGCGCCGACTGCGGGCCCGCGTGCGCCGACACCTCCGGATCGGCATCCGGTTCGGCCTCGGGTTCGGCGGGATCCTCCGGTTCCGCCACCGCGGGTCTGCTGCTGGGCCTGCCGATGAAGACGGTCGCCCTGACGATCGTCCCGGCTCCGCAGTTCCCGTCGTTCGACAACGTGATCACGCACGAGAGCAGCTGGAATCCGTTCGCGGTCAATCCGGAATCGGGCGCCTACGGTCTCGGGCAGGCGTTGCCGCCGGAGCGGATGGCCTCGCACGGGGTGGACTGGATGATCAACCCGGTGACCCAGATCCGCTGGACCTACGACTACATGGTCGAGCGGTACGGCAGCCCCGACGGAGCCTGGGCGTTCTGGCAGTCCCACCACTGGTACTAGCTCTCGATTGTCGCCGGACCACTTCAACTGTCACAATCGAAGGCAGGGTTGCGAGCACTCTGAATGCTGTAACCCGCGAGGTCATACCCCCCGCGGGTGTCGAATTGACGAAAGGCATCGGCATGTTCGTGCGAGTTTTCGCCCTGTCGTTCCTGGTTGCCGCGGCGTCTCTAGTCGTCGCGCTGCTGTACGGCGGGCCGGAGGCCGTGGTGCTGGTCGCGGCCCTCGGCGTTCTCGAGGTATCACTGTCGTTCGACAACGCGGTGGTCAATGCCAGTGTCCTGCAGCGGATGAGCGCGTTCTGGCAGCGCATCTTCCTGACCGTGGGCATGGTGATCGCGGTCTTCGGTATGCGCCTGGTGTTCCCACTGGTGGTGGTCGCGATCGGGGCGCATCTGGACCCGATCGAGGCGCTGCGGCTGGCGATGAACCCTCCCGCCGGCGGCGCGCCGTTCTTCCCGGACGGCCGGCCCAGTTACGAGACGCTGCTCAACGACGCCAATCCGAAGATCGCCGCCTTCGGCGGCATGTTCCTGCTGCTGCTGTTCCTGAACTACATCTGCACCCAGCGTGAGGTCACCTGGCTGAGCTGGCTGGAGCGACCGCTGGCGCGGATCGGGCGGTTCTCGATGTTCACGGTGGTGATCGCGCTGATCGCGTTGGTGCTCACCGCCGGTGTGCTCGCCCCCAACAACAAGGCCGACGTCGTCATGGTCTCCGGCGCTCTGGGCATGGCCACCTACTTCCTCGTCGACGGTCTCGGCGCGCATTTCGAGAACGAGCAGCCCGGCCAGGGCCCCTCGCGCGCCGCCGTTCTGACCGGGCGCGCCGCCTTCTTCGGCTTCATCTATCTGGAAGTGCTGGACGCCTCGTTCTCCTTCGACGGCGTGATCGGCGCCTTCGCCATCAGTGCGGATCCGATCGTCATCGCCTTGGGACTGGGTCTGATCGGCGCCATGTTCGTCCGTTCGATCACCGTCTACCTGGTCCGGCGCGGCACCTTGGCCGAGTACATCTACCTCGAACACGGTGCGCACTGGGCGATCGGCGCGCTCGCGGCGATCCTGCTGGTCTCCACCGGCCACCATCTGAACGAGGTGGTCACCGGCCTGCTGGGAGTGGGGATCATCGCCGCGGCCTACCTCAGCAGCATCGTCCACAACCGGCGCCACCCGGCGCCCGCCGCCACCGAGACCGAGCTGGAGCATCTGTCCCTCGGCGGGGACGAACTGACGCTGCGCGGCGACACCGGCAAGCTGTCCAGCCTCGACGCCGGGTTCCCCATCGATCGGGTCACGCTGCCCGGCGACGCGCTGCCGCCGCGGGACAAGCTGAATACCGAAGCGTTCTGACGACTACTGCGCGAGTTCGCTGTCGACCCCGGTCGTATTCTCGGAGCATGAGGTCGCGGCCGCTGACACTGATCCAGGACGAACTCGTCGACTACGACAAGGCCATGGAGCGCATGGCCGAACTGGTGGAACAGCGCCAGCGCGATGAACGACCGGATACGTTGTGGCTGCTGAGCCACCCGCAGGTCTATACGATCGGGCGCCGGACGCCGAGTGCGCATCTCCCTGACCCCGACCACGGGATTCCGGTGGTCGAGACCACCCGCGGCGGGCAGCTCACCTATCACGGCCCGGGACAGCTGGTCGGATATCTCGTGGTGAAACTCGGGGACGGCGAGGGCGTGGTGGACTACATCCGCGAGGTCGAGCACCGCCTGGTCGCCGCACTCGACCGGCTGGGCATCCGGGCGCAACGCCGCGACACCCCGCCGGGTTCGGAGCTGCTCACCGGCGTGTGGACCGTCGAGACCGGCCGCAAGATCGTCTCCATCGGCATGCGGCAGAGCCGCGGCGTCACCAGTCACGGATTCGCGCTGAACGTCGACGGCGATCTGGAGCCATGGCAGTGGGCCGTCGCCTGCGGACTGCCCGATGTGGATATGACGTCGGTGCGGCGCGAACAGCCGGGCGCGCGAATGGATCAGGTCCGGCCGATCGTGGCGGAGGCGTTCGAGGCCGTCTGAGCCTCCGGCAGCCCGGAGTCCGCCAGTCGCAGTATCGACGCGGTTACCGCCGCGCTGTAGGCCCGGCTGGCCGGGGCCGGTCGGCGCGCCGGATAGTTCGAGCGGTGGGTCACCACGACGCCGTTGCCCAGCACCACGGTCGCGTCGGTGACGGTCGCCGCGCAGTTGCCACCGGCCTTGGCGGTCAGGTCGACCACGACCGCACCGTCCCCGAGCGCGTCGAGTGCGGTCCGGTCGACCAGCAGCGGCGCCCGTTGTCCACGGCGCACCGCGGCGCAGAAGACCAGATCCGGTTTGTCCGCGCGGATCCGCTCCAGGACCCAGGCGGCGTCGACCTCACCGGACCAGTGAAAAACATTGGGGCCCTGCGCATCCAGGGCCTGCCGCAGTTCGGGCCGGCGCCCCAGCACCACCGGCGGTTCGGCCCCGCAGGCGGCTGCCGCCGCGACGGCGGACAGTCCCGCCTGGCCGCACCCCAGGATCAGTGAGCGGATCGGCCGGTGCACGGTGCGCGGCACCAGCCGCCGGCCCGCGAGATAGGCCACGCTGCCGGCGATCCGGCTCATCGCCGAGAGCGCGTCCAGATCACCGGACTCGTGCGAAAAGAGTTCGAACGCAATCGATTCCACGCCCAATTCACGCAGCTCGGCGATCTGCGGGGCTCGCCGCAGCGGGTCCTGGAAGCCGATCAGCGTGAGGTGCGGCCGTCGCGACATCGTGCGCAGGTCGTGGGTCGTCGGCTTCACCCACGCCAGCACATCGCAGGCCGCGACCACGGTGACCGGATCCACCGCGACGGCAGCCCCCGCGGACCGGTAGGCCGCGTCGCCGAAGCCCGCCGCCCGCCCGGCATTCGCCTCCACGACGACTCGCATCCCCGCCGCGGTCAGGCATCGCACACCGTCCGGTGTCAGCGCCACCCGCCGTTCCCGGGCGGCGGTTTCGCGCAGCACGCCGACGATCACGCCGGTGGCTCCGCGATACCGCGCCGACGCAGGATGTCGCGGTAGGTGGCACCACCAGCGAGGTCGGCGACGAGCCCGCCGAGCCGATCGAACAGTTCGTCGATCAACTCCCGGGACTCGGTGCCGGGGCCGTGCCGGGGCGCGAGGACGTTGAGCCGCACACCCCGCCGCGGTGATCCGGTGCGGCCCAGCGCGACGCTGTCGATTCCCGCGCCGGCCAGCAGCAGATCCTCCAATGCGGCGCTGTCGCCCACCCCGGCCGCGTCCAAGAGGGCGGAATCGGCGACCACGGACAGGAACATGCTGGCCCCGGACCCCAACGGCCGCAGTGTGTTCGATCCGAATTCGGCGTTGATCGCCGCGATCCGCTCCAAGGCGGTGTCGAACTGTTCGCGCACCAGCTTGCGGTTGTGCTCGAAATACGCGTCGGGCGTATGGTCCAGCACCGCACGCACCAGATGCGTACTCTCACGCTGAAAAGCGATCGTGAGTCGCGCCCGGATACGCTCCAGCCACCGCGAGTCCCCGGAGCAGGCCGCGCCGAGCTTGCACGGGCCGAAGGCGTTGTAGCCCTTGGAATTACCGGTGACGGTCACCATCCGGTCGTACAGCCGGACCGGGCCCTGCGCGGTCGGCACCTCCAGCGCGGCGAGCGGAATGTGCCCGCCGACGATCCGGTCGAAGGCCATATCGCAGACCACCGGAACATCGGCGGCGACCAGAACCGCCGCCAGTTCGCGCAATTCGTCCGAGGAGTACCGCGTGACGACGGGATTGCCCGGCAGCGTGAGCAGCACCGCACAGACGGCGTCACCGTGCCGTTCCAGTTCGCGGGACAGTGCCATCGGATCGATCCGGAACGAGTCGTCCGGCGTCGCCTCCGGAACCACCACTCGTACATCGAATTTCGCGATGTGGGTGGCGAAGTTCTTGTAGAAGCCCTCGGGACAGACGATCACGCCGCCGGGCCGCACCACCGTGGCGATCACCTCCTCGAGCATCAGCATGCTCGAATACGGGCAGACGACAACCTCTTCGGGACGGACCCGGACGCCGGCCACTCCGTCGGCGGGGCGGTGCAGCCGGTCGAACAGGTGGGCGGCGGCCGACTCCCGCAACTCCAGCGGTTGCCGCTTGTCGTAGTCCGGCAGGCCCCGGCGCCGGATCCGATGGGGCGCCAGATCGTTCCACGCCCGCCGCAGGGCGCGCGCCGCCGCCGGATCGATCTCGAATCCGGTCTCGCCGTGATACGCGTCCAGCACACCGTGGTACCGGCGACCGGATCGGCCGAGAAACGGCACGGTCTCCGGCAGCTGCCGGCGCAGTTCCTTCTTGCGCTCCTCCGAACGCAGAATCAGCGCGGCGGCGGCGCGCTCGGCATGCCCGGGGCCGGTCGTCACAGCCGCCCTGTTTCCAGCGGCGCCTGGCCCGGCGTCGGGATTTCGTTCCACGCTCGAACGAGCGTCTCGCGGAACAGCTCCCGTCCCTCGCCGTCACCCAGACGCTCGAATCGGGCCAGTCGGGGATCGGCCAGCAGATCGTTGACCACGATCGCCGAACCGATGCGCCGCAGGTCGTAGAGCTTCTCGAAGCGCCGGACCGCGAATGCCACATCATGTTTGAGCACCGAGAAACGCGTCGCGACCCGGGTCTGCCGCGAATAGTCATATTCCCCTACGCAGACGTATCGGTCGTCGACGACGAGCATGCTCTGCGCGTTGCGCGCGTGCTCACGCTTGACCAGCACACTCTCGACACCGGAGCGCGCCTGCCACCACAACTTGTCGTCGTAGGGCCACACATCTTCGATGCGATCCAGAACGTACATGCGCCGCACCGTGACTCGCGGCTCGTGCACCGAATCGGCGAGGCGCACGATCGCGGCGTGGTAGTCGTCGCCGACGTCACCACCGATGGTGCCCAGGTCGGCGGTGTGTATCGCGCGAACGGACTGCTCGGCCTGCTCCAGAATGGTCAGCCAGTCGTTGACCGTATTCCACTCCCACACCGTCGCACTGCGCGAAGGTATCTGCGCCAGCAGCTCTTCCGCGCGTTCGAGCTGGCGGGCGGCGATGAGGCGCAGTGGCTCCACCTCCTCGCGCGCACCCCGGGCGTCGAGCACGGTCTGGGCGATCGTCAGCACCCGATCCACCACCGCGGGATCCTTGCCGAGGAGCACGTTGAAACGCATCCGCAGGTCGTAATGCCCGCCGGGTTCGGACGAGCCGGCGACGCCGTCCATCGGAAGTTCCTGCCCCAGCGCCGAACTCAAACGTTCCCGCAGCGGCAGCGGCGGCACCCGGGTGCCGTTCTCGATCTGCTGTACGAGGCTGCGTGAACAGTCCGCCTGTTTGGCCAGCGCGGCCTGGGTGAGACCGGACTCGATACGGAGCCGGCGCACCAGTTCGCCGATCCGTTCGCCACCGTCTGGGTCAGATTGTGTCACGATGCGGAATTCTAATCACATGTGGCCCATTGCATCATCAGCTAAACATCAATTTTTCATTACTCCGATGAACGCACCTCGAACACCGCTCGTCGATAACTCGAATGCGCTGGGCCCGCTGCGGATTCTGCCACAAGGCGCCCGAACTCCTTCCGCGAAGCCAACTTTCACCCCTTCATACCCACCACTGGTAATCAATGCGGATATTCGCTGGGCATATCTGATTCAAGATGGGCATTGAGGTCCCGAAGATATCTCAGATAAGCACAGATGCTTAGTTGACAGCCCCGGAAAGCCGTCCTTAGCATTTAGCTATAGCCACCGGCTCTCCGTTTATCGGAGCGGCAACGACCGCCGCAGCGGCCGGCTTGGTGGAAGGGGAATGCCATGACGCTTCATATCACCGACTGGTTGATGACCAGCGATGTCACCCCGGAATCTGCCCAGCGTCTGCCCTCACTTCCCGGGCAGTGGCTGCTGAGCTGGCTGCCCGGCGAGCTTCTGACCCAGGAGCAGGCGCTGAGCGGCATGATCGTCGACGAGATCCTGTCCGATCCAGCTTTCGTGGACGATCTCGGGGCCGTCGAGATGGCCACCCTGCACGCCGCCGAACTCGGCATCACACTGGACGAGGCGGTGATCCGGCTGTGCGCCCGGGTCCTCGAGCGCACCGCCCTGCGATCCGGCGAAATCGGACCGGGCGATATCGAGCCCGGGGATATCGGGCCGGGCGACAGGGAGGCGAGCACCACGGAATACGGCCCGGTCCGAGGCCACCCACACCTACCGCACGCCCACCGCACCCCGGTCTCGCCGCACCGGCCGCGGCATACCGATCACGATCTGTCGGCGGCGCCGTCGTAGCAGAGCCGCAGGTCGTGGGCGATCCGCTCGCCGTCGACCGCGACACGCGCACTGGCGGGCGGATAGCCGCGACCCACCACCGTGTAGTCCCCGGCGGGAAGATCGTCGATCCGGTAGCGACCGTCGCCGTCCGTCAACGCGGCGGCCACCACCGTGCCGCCCGAGTCCAGCACCGCGACGTGGGCATGGGCGACCGGGCCGCGCTCGGAGCGCACCCGGCCCGACAGCACCGCCGTCGGCGCGAGCTCGATGTCATAGCGCAGCATGCCGGTCGCGGGCACGGTCAACGTCGTGGCATCGGGCCTGCGATATCCGGCGACCGCGACCAGGGTGTAGGTGCCGGCGACGATGCCGTGACAGGCGTAGGCGCCGTCGGGTCCGGTCACCGCCGCACCGACGACCTCGCCCCGCCGATCGGTCAGCGTGACGGTCACGCCCGCGAGGGGCCGGCCCGGGCCCTCGGTGACGATGCCGGACAGCTCCCCGGCGCCTAACAGCGTGAGGTCGGCCGTCTGCGGCTCGGCACCGATCGCGACGTTCACCGCGGCGGGCTGATGCCCCTCGGCGGAAACGATCAGCACATGGTTTCCGAGGTCCGGCGCGCTCAGGCGGTAGGCGCCCGCGCCGTCGGTCGTGGCTCGGGAAACCTGATGTCCCCGTTGGTCGATCAGAGTCAGCGCCGCGCCGGATACCGGTTGCCCGTCTTCGCGGTGAATGCGTCCGGACAGGGGCGCGTCGCCGGCGCTCTCCGGGAACGCGGGGTGCGCCCCCGTTCCGGCGGGTGCCGGCTCCGGCCGGGCGGCTCCCTCGTCGTCCTCCCGCAACCGCTCTCGCTCCCAGGCGTCCGGCTCCGACCCGGCCGTCTCGGCGCCGCCGGCGGGCGCGGCGTCGAGGTCGAGCACGGCCGGCTCATCCGGTGCCGGCTCCGCGCGCTGCGGTTGCGCCGGTGGGGTCGGACTGTCCTGCAGCGGAATCTCTTTCATGAACAGCAGCACCACACAGGCCAGCAACGCCACCCCGGCGGCGGCGTAGAAGACGCCGTGCAGGGATTCGGTGAAGCCGATGAGAATCGGATCGCGCACCTGCGCCGGCAGCACCGCGATGCCGCTGGTGTTGGCCTGCAACTGGTCGAGTTTCCCGGCGTCGAATCCGGGTGGCAGCACACCACCGAAGGCGTCGATGATCTTGTGCGGCAACAGATTGAACAGAATCGTCAGGAACACCGCGACGCCCAGCGTGCCGCCCATCTGCCGGAAGAAGGTCGCCGACGCCGTCGACACACCCATATCCGACCGCGGACCGGCATTCTGCGCCGCGATGATCAACGTCTGCATACAGCCACCGAGTCCGAAGCCGATGACCGCGCTGTACACCAGCGGTTGCCAGAGCGGGCTGTCGTAATGCACCTGCGCGTACAGCGCCGCCCCGCACGCGATGACGAAAGTACCCAGCACGGGCAGGATCTTGTACCGGCCGGTGAGCTTGGTGATCTGCCCGGCGATCAGCGAGCCGATCATGATGCCCAGCACCAGCGGCAGCATCAGCAATCCCGCCTTGGTGGGCGAATAACCACGCACCACTTGCAGATACAGCGGCACCATACTGATCGCGCCGAACATCGCGATACCGACGATGAAACCGCCCAGAATGGTGATGGAGAACGTCGAATTCCGGAACAGCCGCAACGGAATCAGCGCGGCATCCTTCATCAGGAATTCCACGAGGAGGAACAAGACCAGACCGGCGGCGCCGATTCCGTAGCAGAGCAGCGCCCGCGGTGATTCCCAGCCCCAGCCGCGGCCCTGTTCGGCGACGATCAGCAACGGCACCACACAGATCGCCAGCGCGATCGCGCCGAACCAGTCCACGCGATGCCGCTGCCGCTCGTGCGGCACGTTGAGCACCTTCGCGACCACGGCCAGCGCGAGCACGCCGATCGGCACGTTCACCAGGAACACCCAGCGCCAGCCGTCGATACCCCACAACGTGTCGTAATCGGAGAAGAAGCCGCCGAGCACCGGGCCGGCGACCGTCGCGGTGCCGAACACCATCATGAAGTAGCCTTGATACCGCACGCGTTCGCGAGCGGGCACGATATCGCCGATGATGGTGAACGCCAAGGACATCAGGCCACCGGCGCCCAAACCCTGGAACGCCCGGAACGCAGCCAACTCGTACATCGACGTCGCGAACGTACACGCCGCCGACCCCACCACGAAAATACCGATCGCCAGCAAATAAAACGGCTTACGTCGCCCACGCCTGCTGATCGAAACCATGCAAACTATTCGCGATCCGGACAATCGCCACACTCACAATATTCTGATCCAGCGCCGCCAAGAACATCCCCAGCAACAAACCGGACAAAATAGTCAAAATCTGGCGATGCGAAAGCCCTGTTTCGGTTCGGCCGTCGATGGTGGGGTTGATTCGATACCGCAGTTGAGCCGGTCGAGCAATGCGATCAGCGTGGACCTGTCCGCGGCGGGCCAATCGGCCATCACCTCGGCGATCCAGAGGTTGCGCAAGCGCCGATTCTCGGCGAACACCCGGACACCCTCGTCGGTCGCGGCCAGTACGCATGCCCGGCCGTCGATCGGATCGGCGCGACGCTCGACCAGGCCGTGTGCCACGAGAGATCTGGTCTGCCGGCTGATGGTAGAGATCTCGGCGTGCAATTGCTCGGCCAGCTTGCCCGTCCGCTGCGGTCCGTCGTGAACCAGACAGAAGAGCATGGCGTAGGCGAGTTTCTCCAGTCCGTCCGGGCCGGTCTTGGACAGCTGCGTCTTGGCGCGATTCACCGCGCGTACGAACCGGATCAATTGGGCGCCGAGTCGATCGGCGTCGTCGAGCGCTGTGGCAGTGACGGTGCGGTCAAGGCCGGCAGCGGTCATCGGGTGTCCCCTTTTCCCAGATCTGCAGACTTGCTTAGCGCGTACAAGTAGTTGCCGACGCCAACTATACAGACGGCGTACGGCGGTGGTTCATTTCGTTCAGAACAAGGTCATCGGCTCGATCGGCGGCGGATCCACGAGGGCCGGCAGTTCCGCGCCGGCGGACCGCACGTCATCGTAGAACCGCCGGGCCAGCGGTAGCGAATCCGCATTGTCGGGAGTGTGGACGAATACCGTCGGCGACCGTCCTTCCCGCAACCACTCGACGACGAGGTCGCGCCACGGCCGCCAGCCGGCGACGGTCGCCTCGACATCGTCGTTGCCGTGATACCGCACGATCGGATAGTCGGTCAGTGCGCGCAAACGGCGTGGCAGCCTCGGCTTCTTCGCGCTCGCCTCGTACTCAGCCGGGCTGCGCGGTGGTGCGGCGAACAGGGTGGTGGTGTCGAACGGAATCCATTCGGCGCCAACCCGTTCCAGCACGTACTCCAGCCGGTCGGCCGCCTCGGGATCGGCGAAGAACGCGCGGTGGCGCACCTCGACCGCGCAGCGGTACCGGCGCGGCAGGCGCTGCAGCAGTCCGGCGAGCACGCCGAGATCGTCCGGCCCGAACGAGGCCGGCAATTGCGCCCAGAGCGCGTGGATGCGCGGCCCCAGCGGCTCGACCGAGCGGAGGAATTCCGCCAATTCCGTTTCCGCACCGCGCATCCGGCGTTCGTGGGTGATGGTCCTCGGCAGCTTGAGCACGAATCGGAAATCGTCGCGCGTCTGCTCGACCCACGACCGCACGGTGGCCGGACTCGGCGTCGCGTAGAAGGTGGTGTTGCCCTCCACCGCGGTGCAGTACCGGGCATAACCGCCCAGCCGCCGCCGCGAATCCGGCTGATACGCGCGCCACGCCTCGTGGGTCCACTGCGCGCATCCGACCGAGAGTGTCATGGTGTCGACGGTAACCGCCCACGGTGACAGGGAACGCGGGGCAGCTCAGTCCTCCCGCGTGCCACCACGGAAGAACAGGATCTGGTCGCCGTAATCGGCCAGGGCACGCGCCTGCCCCGCCTGCCGGATTCCACTGGCGGGCAGGTTGGTCAGCTTGGCGAACATGCCGGAGTTGCCGAACGCCGCCCGGACCTGGGTTTCGGAGGCGTAGTCCGCGCCGTAGTCGGCGAGCATCGCGAAGTCCAACGGCGCCAGCGGAGTATCCAGCGGCTCCTGTCCGGCCGGGCGGCCCAGGGCGGCGAACTGCCGCGCGGCACCGTCGGCGTACCAGCACAATTCGTAGGTCAGATTCTCGATGGTGTTGACCGCGAGCACCGGCCACTGTCGCGAAAGCCGCAGCGCCAGCGGGTTTTTCCCGGTGGGCGCGAGTTCCCAGAACAGGCTCAGCACATGCACCCAGCTGCCCGCACGCTGCAGCAGCACCACGTCGTCACCGAGGTTCGGAGCGGCGTTGAGGACGGGATCGGGCATATGCCAATGGGTTTCGCCGACCCCGGCGAAGGCGCTGCTGTCCACCGGATGCGCGCCGTCGGCGGCATAGGCCTCGATCACCGCCGCGCGCACCCGGGCCACCGCGTCGGCGGCGGCGCAGCGCACGCTCAACGCACCGTAGGAGGTGGCGATCTCCATGGGCTTGGACGGCGGGTCCGCCAGCGCACCGGCGGCGAGGGGTTTGAGCCCGACCAGGCCGAGCTTCCAGTTGATCTCCTCGATCGTGGTCAGATCGCCGGCGGTTTGGTAGAGGATCTGCTGCTGGGTGAGATATCCGGCGCGCTCGAGCGTCGGGCATTCCAATTTCACCAGGGCGCCATGGGTTTTGCTGGTGAATTCGAGTTCGTCGATCGAGGTCTCACGCAACCGCGTGGTCATCTCGGGCGTGGTCCACGCGGAATACCGTTCGCGATACATCGCCAGGGCCTGTTTGCGCCCGCGGCCGATCATCAGGGTGCGCAGCAGCATGTTCAGGCTGGCCAGATAGCGGCCCGCCTGATCGGGATTGGCGGCGAACAGGCCCGCGCGGATGCGCACCGCCTCGGCACTGGCCGCCACCGCCGATTCGGGATCCAGCCGGCACAGCCACACCCCGCATTTGGACAGACCGTCGGCACACACCCCGGCCGCCATCGGATAGTTCTGCGCCACTTGGTGATACGCGTCGCAGGCCTGGCGGATGGTCGCGGTGGCCAGTTCACGATGGCCGATGGTGCGGGCGGCCTGTTCGAACAGTCGCAACGCCTCGGTGACCTGCCCGGCGAATTGCGCGGTCACATGACCGGCGGTCAGCCAGTGCAGCCGGATCAGCACCGCCTCCTGGGCGGGTTCCAGCGCGGCCGGCGCGCGGTCGCGGTCGGCGCCTTCGGTCTTGGTGTCCAGGCAGGCCTTGGCCAGCTCGCACAGCGACGTCGCCAGGCGCAGTTCGGCCTCGGCCGATCGTTCCTGAGCGGCGGCCCGTCTGTGGTCGGCCACCTGCTGTTCGATCGCGCTCAGCGCACTCGCCATCCCAACTCCCGCATCACCTTCCACATACGGTCGTCGACCGGCCGCATCGTGCCGTGCCGAGTCTGCCACATCCGGGGACCGCGCAGCAGCCGACGACGCCCGCTTGCCGCGCCGCCGCCGGACCGCAGACCGCCGGCAGACCGGGCCGACTCTCGGAAAAGAAGCGAATCGGTGTTAACTTATAGCAGAACCTCGAGTAACTTTGATCGATCGGAGTGGCTATGACCACGGCAGTCGTCGTCGATGTCGTCCGGACCCCGTCCGGTAAGGGAAAAACCGGTGGCGGCCTGTCCCAGGTCCACCCGGCCACCCTGCTGGCCGGAGTGCTGTCCGACCTGGTCGCACGCAACGACCTGGATCCGGCGCTGGTCGACGATGTGATCGCGGGCTGCGTGACGCAGAGCGGGGAACAGGCGTTCAACATCGCCCGTACGGCGGTGCTCGCGGCCGGATTTCCGGAGGCCGTCCCCGCTACCACCGTGGACCGCCAGTGCGGCTCCAGTCAGCAGGCCGCGCACTTCGCCGCTCAGGGCGTGATCGCCGGCGCCTACGACATCGCCATCGCCTGCGGTGTGGAGTCGATGTCGCGGGTTCCGATGTTCTCCAACGGCCAGGGCGCCGACGCCAATCGCGGTCCGATCGCCCATCGCTACCCCGAAGGTCTTGTGCAGCAGGGTATTTCGGCCGAGGTGATCGCCGCGCGGTGGAAGTTCGACCGCGCCGCGCTGGACGAATTCGCGGCCCGGTCGCACCGGCTGGCCGCCGAGACCGCCGCTGCGGGCGGGTTCGATCGCGAGATCGTCGCGGCCGGAACCCTGCAGGCCGACGAGACCATCCGCCCGTCCACCACGGTCGAGGGCCTGGCCGGTCTGCGTCCCGCCTTCGCCGACGACCAGTACCTGGCCCGCTTCCCCGAGATCGACTGGTCCATCACGCCGGGCAACTCCTCCCCGCTCACCGACGGCGCCTCCGCGGCCCTGATCATGAGTGAGGAGAAGGCCGCCGCGCTCGGCCTGCGCCCGCGCGCCCGCTTCCATTCCTTCGCCGTCACCGGCGACGACCCGCTGCTGATGCTGACCGCGGTCGTCCCCGCGACCCGGAAAGCGCTGGCGCGCGGCGGTCTGTCGATCGACGACATCGACGCCTGCGAGGTGAACGAGGCCTTCGCGCCGGTCCCGCTGGTGTGGTCGCACGAACTGAACGCCGACCCGGCCAAGCTGAACCCCCGCGGCGGCGCCATCGCGCTGGGGCATCCGCTCGGCGCCTCGGGCGTCCGCATCCTCGCGACGCTGGTCAACCACCTCGAACAGTCGGGCGGCCGCTACGGCCTGATGACCATGTGCGAGGCCGGTGGTCTCGCCAACGCCACCGTCATCGAACGACTCTGAGGATCGATCGGATCACGTGTGCCGGTCGGCGTCCCCGACGCCGACCGACGCACGCTACCCACGGCGCCGGCAACTGTCGGGCACGATATGCCCGGCGGTTACCAGCGCGTCGAACGCCGCCTGCTTGATACCGCAGCCGTCGGTCGAACAATCGGTGTGCAACTGCATCACCTGATGCGCACGCTCCACTGTCAATGGCCGGGTGGGCGCCGAATGTGCCATCACCACAATGAGATAATCGGTAGACAACTCCATGACATTGCCCCATATCCGGTTCTACATGTTGATGTAGCTACACGGTAACTCCACAACGGGGCGTCGCCGACGGACAAGTACCGGACAATCCGGTGCCCAGAGGACATCTCAACGGGCACACGAGGATTGCCTCACCTAATCAGCCTCCCCCGCTCCGCCGCGGCTAGTCGTCGGAGACGTCCGGGAAGGCCTGCTGGCGGCGGCCGCCGCGCAGGGTTCCCGTCAGATATGCGGCCTTACAGGCACGTCGGGCGATCTTCCCGCTCGACGTGCGCGGAATCGATCCGGCCGGCACCAGGAGCAGTTCGCGCACGGTGACCCCGTGGCGCGCCGAAATCGCCGCCCGCACCACCTCCGCCACCGGCCCCGCATCGAGTTTCGCTGCGCCACTTCCCCGTTCGGCCACGATCACCAGATGTTCGCCTCCGGCCCCGGAGGCGGCGAGTTCGGCGGGCAGCTCGTCACCGCGCACCGAGAACGCCGCCACGAAACCCGGCCGCAGTGCGGCCGACGACTCCTGTGCCGACATCTCCAGATCCTGCGGATAGTGGTTGCGCCCGTCGACGATCACCAGATCCTTGACCCGGCCGGTGATGTACAACTCGCCGTCGTGATACACGCCGTAGTCCCCGGTGCGCATCCAATATGCCTGTGGCGCAGCACCTTCGGCATGGCTGCCGACGGGCTGCCGGGCGCTGAGCCGGTTGTGGAAGGTCGCCTCGGTCTCCTCGGCACGGCCCCAGTAGCCGATGCCCATGTTCTCCCCGTGCAACCAGATCTCGCCCACCCGGCCGTCCGGCAGTTCGGCGCCGTTGTCGTCGACGATCACCGCCCACTGTGAACGCGCCACATATCCGCAGGACACCTGTGCCACGGCGTCTTCCGCATCCGGGGCGACCTCGACCAGGTCTCCGGCGTTGAGGCGGGTGCGGTCGGCGTAGACGACCCGCGCGGCGTCCTCGCGCCGGGTGGCCGACACGAACAGGGTGGCCTCGGCCATCCCGTAACACGGCTTGATCGCCGTCTTCGGCAATCCGTAGGGCATGAAGGCATCGTTGAATTTCGCCATCGACGACACCGACACCGGCTCACTGCCGTTGATCAGACCGATCACATTCGACAGATCGAGGTGCTCACCCGCCTTCGGGCGTCCGCGCGTCGCAGCGTGCTCGAACGCGAAATTCGGTGCGGCGGCATAGGTTGCGGCGCCGTCGGAGGCGGCGGCCAACTCCTTGATCCAGCGATAGGGCCGCCGGACGAACGCACTCGGCGACATGATGGTGATGAACTTGCCGCCGATCGCCGGCAGAATCACACACAGCAGACCCATGTCGTGGAACAGCGGCAACCAGGTGACGCCGCGGGCGGTTTCGTCGATGCCGAGCGCGTCGATCATCTGCAGCAGATTCGTGCCGACCGAGCGATGCGTGATCTCCACGCCGGCGGGCGTGCGGGTGGAACCGGAGGTGTACTGCAGATACGCGACGCTGTCGATATTGATATCCGGTTCGGTCCAGCCCGCGCCGACGCTGTCGGGAATCGCGTCGACGGCGATGATGCGCGGGCGCTGACCCGTCGGCATGCCGCGGAAGAATTCGCGCACCCCGGCCGCCGCGGAACTCGCGGTCAGAATCGCGGTCGGCCGGCAGTCGCCGAGGACGGCGTGCAGCCGGTCGGTGTGGCCGGGTTCGTCCGGATCGAACAGGGGTACAGCGATATTGCCCGCGTATACCGCCGCGAACATCGCCACCACGTAGTCCAGGCCCTGCGGCGCCAGAATGGCCACTCGATCCCGCGGCCGGGTCACCTGCTGCAACCGGGCCGCCACCGCCCGCAATCGCGCACCGAACTGACGCCAGGTGAGCTCGTGGTACTCACCGTCGCGCTCGCGCGAATAGTCGATGTAGCGGTAGGCCAGCTCGTCCCCGTTCGCCGCACTGTGCTTGTCGACGAAATCGATCAGGGTCGCGTCACCCAGGATCTTGATGTTGCCGTGTTCGTCCAGATAGTCATCGAAGGTCTCGCCGATCATTCCCTCATCCTTTTCACGCACGAACATCACGCACGAACAGTCACGCAGGAACGAAAGCCCGGAGCCCGCACTCGGCGGAGCTCCGGCGGGGGCAACTCAATACCGGCCGAAGGTCAACGACACGTTGTGACCGCCGAATCCGAAGGAATTGTTGACCGCGTAGTCGATCCGTCCCGCCCGGGCCTGGCCCTTGACGATGTCCAGATCGACATCCGGATCCTGGTTGTCCAGATTGAGCGTGGGCGGGACGATGCTGTCGCGAATGGACAGCACCGTGAGCACCGATTCCAGGGCCCCGACGGCGCCGATGGAATGTCCCAGCGCCGATTTCGGCGCGTAGACCGAGGCGTGATTGCCGACCGCCGCGGCGATGGCACGGGCCTCCGCGGTATCGCCGATCGGGGTGGCTGTGGCATGCGCGTTCACATGTCCCACATCGGTTTTCGACAGTCCGGCGGTCTGCAGCGCGCGGGTGATGGCCCGCGCCGCGCCTGTGCCGTCCGGATCCGGCGCCACCAGGTGGAAACCGTCGGAGGTGAGGCCGGCGCCGAGCAGCCGGGCGTGCACGGTGGCGCCGCGAGCCCGGGCGTGTTCCTCGGATTCGAGCACCATCATCGCCCCGGCCTCACCGAAGACGAATCCGTCGCGATCGGTGTCGAAGGGACGCGAGGCGCGTTTCGGATCGTCGTTGCGCGTACTCATCGCCCGCATCATGGTGAACGCGGCGATCGGCACGGCCTGGATCGACCCCTCCACACCGCCGGTCACGACCACATCGGCATCGCCCATCACGATCATCTTCCACGCATTGGCGATGGCCTCCGACCCCGAGGAACACGCCGAAACGGGGGTCGCGATACCGGCTTTGGCGCACAATTCCAGCCCGACCACCGCGGACGCGCCGTTGGGCATGATCATCTGGACCGCGAGCGGGCTGACCCGGCGATATCCGCCGTTGGCCATCTTGTCCTTGACGTCGATGAGCGCCTCCACACCACCGAGCCCGGTGCCGATGGAGACGCCGAGCCGCTCCGGATCGACCTCGGGCGCACCGGCGTTGCGCCACACCTCGCGCCCCAGCACCAATGCCATCTGCTCGACGTAGGACAGCCTGCGGGTCTCCTCACGGCTCAGAACGGTGGACGGAACGACCTTGAGGTGACCGCCGATGCGGACCGGAAGTTCGAACTGGTCGATGAAACCGTCGTCGAGTACGTCGATTCCGCTCTCACCGTTCAACAGCCCCTTCCAGGTGGAGTCGACATCACCGGCGATGGACGTGGTCGCGGCCAGGCTGGTGACGACGACATCGCGGTAGCGCATACGGCTGGAAACCGTCATTCTCGGCTCACTTTCGACAGGCAACACTGCGGAACAGGGGCAACACTGCGGCGAATACAAGCTGGAGCGACAACGGTGGCGGTGGAGCGGCTACATTAGCGAGACGAACACGACCGGCACAGCCCTGAGTGCCACCCGGCAACCCGGTCGTGACTGCACTGTACCGGTTTCCTCCCGCAGCGCCGCACGGCGATCCACAACGAGGAAGGGCAACACCGTGGTCAGGAATCTCACCCAACTCGAGTTGCTACTGGAACTCGAGCCCGTAGCGGAGAGCAACGTGCATCGGCATCTGTCGATGGCGAAGACGTGGCATCCGCACGACTACGTCCCGTGGGATGCGGGACGCAATTTCGCGGCCCTCGGCGGAACCGATTGGGACCCCGCCCAGTCCCGGCTGAGCGAGGTCGCCCGCGCCGCGATGGTCACGAATCTTCTCACCGAGGACAATCTGCCGTCCTACCATCGCGAGATCGCCGAGAACTTCTCCACCGACGGCGCCTGGGGAACCTGGGTGGGGCGCTGGACGGCCGAGGAGAACCGGCACGGCATCGTGATTCGCGACTATCTGGTCGTGACCCGCGCGGTCGACCCCGTGGCCCTGGAACGGGCCCGGATGGTCCACATGACCAACGGATACGACGCGATGAAACTCGTGCGCGAAAGCGACAAGGCCAGCGTGGTGGAGCGGGCCGACACCGGATTCCTGCACTCGGTCGCCTATGTGACCTTCCAGGAACTGGCCACCCGCGTCTCACACCGCAACACCGGGAAGGTCTGTGACGATCCGGTCGCCGACCGCATGCTGGCGCGCATCTCCGCGGACGAGAACCTGCACATGATCTTCTACCGCAATATGTGCGCGGCGGCTTTGGATCTGGCGCCCGACCAGGCGCTGGAGGCGATTACCGATATCGTGTGCAATTTCCAGATGCCGGGCGCCGGAATGCCGGATTGGCGGCGCAACGGCGTGCTGATGGCCAAACACGGAATCTACGATCTGCGCCAGCATCTGGAGGAAGTGGTGATGCCGGTGTTGCGCAAGTGGAATGTGTTCGATCGCAACGACTTCACCGCGCGCGGCGACCGGGCACGCAATACCCTCGGGGAATTCCTGGAGAAACTGCGAAACGATTGTGCGCGTTTCGAAGAACAGCGGGACCGGGCGCTGGCCCGGGAGGCCCGCAAACGGGAGCTGGTGGGCTCCCGGTCGTGAGCGGCGGCAGCGCGGCGGTGTAAGCGACTGCATCCCCGAGCATTTCGATTGGGTTTCGAAAGCGACAGAGCGGCAGAACACATTGCCAGAAAATAGCCGCGGGTGCACACTGGGAGTTATGACCGCTTCACCCCGCGCTGCTCACTCCACGGACCGCGAAACCGTGGCGCTGATCGACGCATCCCATCCCGTCGTGCACGTCGAATTCCGGATCGGCGATCCGCACCGGCAAGCCAAGATGCGCGCGGTCATGGACCGGCTGCGCGTGGGAAACCGGTTCCGGAACCGCTGATTTCGCCTGCCGCCCCGACCGCCCGCTAGACCGCGATACCGACCAGGTGGCCGACCACATAGGTCGTCGCCATCGCCAGCGCACCGCCCGCCAGCACGCGAATCGTCGCGCGCCCCACCGGCGCCTGCCCCAGACGGGCGCCGATGGCGCCGGTCGCGGCCAGTGCCACCAGAACCGCCGTCGCGGTGACCGGAACCCGGATCGCCGCCGGTACCAGCATGGCCAGCAGCGGCAGCAACGCCCCGATGGTGAACGCCGAGGCCGACGACAGCGCGGCATGCCACGGGTTGGTCAGTTCGCTCGGATCGATGCCCAATTCGGCCTCGGCATGGGCGGCGAACGCGTCCTTGGCCGTCAACTCCTCGGCGACCTTCCACGCGGTGGCCGGCGTCAGGCCCTTGCCCTCGTAGATGGCGGCCAGCTCGGCGAGTTCACCCGCCGGGTCCTCGGCGAGTTCCCGCCGTTCCACGTCCAGCACCGCGCGCTCACTGTCGCGCTGTGTGCTCACCGACACATACTCGCCCAGTGCCATCGACACCGCGCCCGCCGTGAGTCCCGCGACGCCCGCGGTGACGATCGCCGACGTCGACGTAGTGGCGGCCGCCACACCCACGACAATCCCTGCGACGGAGACGATTCCGTCGTTGGCACCCAGCACCCCGGCCCGCAGCCAATTCAGTCGTACCGACAAACCCGGTCCGTGAGTTTCCGGCCGGACCGCACTCTCCATTACCGCCGTATCCGCTTGCACCAGACAAAAATAACCCGGCCTCCTTTTCCTCGCCAGCAAAGAAAGGCTGCCCGAATTTAGGTAAACCATTGCACAGGAAGGTATTCCATACCTTATTTCGAAAAGCCGGAACACTCGCCCGACTATTGCGTCGGTAATCGAATTGCGTTCGTCGCCAAGACTTTCGGCGGTGCCTCCCGGCGGGCCCCGCACGGGTTGCGGCGCTGTCCGATTCGCGCCGGTCGCCCGGGGGACCGCGGGCGGTCCCGGCCGGGTGGTGTGCGCCACCCATCGATGGGAGGGCCGGATTGCGGGGTGATTGCGGCTCTCGGCGCTTACACTTTGCGAGACCAACTGGAAAGGGACTGGCGCAGAATGGACGCGGTCGTCACGGAAGTTGCGGTCGAAGGTAAGCGGCTCATCGACGAGGTGTGGCTGGGGCGGATCAGTCGCGAGCAGGCGGTACATCGGTTCGTGCAGGTGGGCGACGGTTTGGTCGAGTTCGACACGGCCGCCGACATCGTCGACGACGGACTGGCCTGGCTCGATTCCCACGCCTCCCGGCTACGACTACTGGCCTGGTGCTCCTGGCTGGAACTACCGGTCTTCGGCGGCCTGGCCGTGCTCGGCGTGCTGACCGAGGACTACCTGTCCACCGGATTCTCGCTGATCCTGCTGGCCGCCCTGCAATTGGTGCACCGGCACATCGGTCCGCCCCGGCCGCCGATCCGGCGGCGACAGCGCAGCATCTGAGCGCTCGGACTTCCAGCGCCGATACGCCTCCGGCAGACATCGCGCGCACGGACGGTATCCGGCGGCGACGGCGGTGGCCTCGTCGGCGAAGAACACCCGATATGCGGCGTAGTTGCCGCGGCGCAGGGCGCGCAGTGCCGCTGGACAGTCCAGCCGCCCGTAGATGCGCTGACGCCGATGCCCGCCGACCGTGCCCGCGGTCGGGCTGCGGTACGGCACGGCGTCGGAGCCGAGCAGCACGTAATACCGCGCCGGAGCACGGTCCCCGTCATCCATCGACACCCCTGTCGACGCCGCCCTCACGCATCGTGGAAAACCAGGCCGAGGGTATGGCGGTATCCACTGCGCACCACGCTCACGCCGTGGCGCATGGGCGCGGCCGACCAGCCGCGGGTGGACCGCACCGGGCGCTCGCGGGTGGTGAAGACCAGCCCGTGCCCCTGCGGCAGAGTGACCGCCGCGCCGCGGGATTGGGCGCGCGGGCGCTGTTCGACCATCAGGAATTCGCCGCCGGTGTAGTCCGCGCCGGCGGCATCCAGTCCGATCACCACCTGCAGCGGAAAGATCATGTCGCCGAAGAGGTCTCGATGCAGCGCGTTCCAATCGCCCGGGCCGTAGCGCAGCAGAATCTGCGCCGAGCGGTTCTGCCCGGCCCGGTGGCACTGGGCGATCCAGTCGTCCAACTCGTCCGGCCACGAACCCGGGCGGCCCAGTCGTTGCGCCCACATCCGCGCGATGGGCAGCAGTTTCGGATACAGCGCGGCGCGCAACTCGGAGACCACCGGAGGCAGATCGTGGGTGAAGTAGCGATATTCGCCGGACCCGAAACGGTGGCGCGACATCTCGATGGTGGAGCGGAAGCGGTGGTCCTCGGCGTACAGGGCCGCGAGCGAGCGGCATTCGTCCGCGCTCAGCAGGCTGCCGCTGAGCGCGTACCCGTGCTCGTCGAGGTCGTCCGCCATCCGCGTCCAGTCCTGCGCATCCACCCGAGCGCCGAACGGCGTCGCGGTAAGCCCCGGTCCGGTCGCTGCCGGACCGTTTTCACGCGGCATGTTCGAGCTCCAGCAGTTGCCGCTTGCGCTCGAGCCCGCCCGCATAGCCGGTCAAGCGGCCGTTCGCGCCGATCACCCGATGGCACGGTCGCACGATCAGAACCGGGTTGGCACCGATCGCGGCCCCGACCGCCCGCACCGCAGCCCGCGGCGCACCGACCCGGGCGGCGATGTCGCCGTAGGTCACCGTGCGGCCGTACGGGATGTCGTCGAGCGCCTGCCACACCCGACGCCGGAATTCGCTGCCCTCGACCGCGTAGTCGAGTTCGAAGCGGGTGCGCCGCCCGGCGAAGTAGCTGTCGAGCTGGTCGGCGACCGATTCGAACGGTGCGCGATCCTCGGTCCAACCGGGTTGCGCTACAGCACCTTTCCCGCCCGCGATGGACAGGGCGGTGAGGGCGACACCACCCGGGCGCACCTCGCCGACGAGCATGAGCTCACCGAGCGGACTCGCCGTCGTCGTGTAGACCGTCATTGCTGATCCTTTCGGTATTCGATCCGTACGCTCCCCAATCTGCCGGAGCCCCGGATCGAATACCGGCGGAAATCAGACATCGCGTCCGAGCCGCGCGGCGGGTGCGCGCACCGCGGGAATGAAACGATTCGCGCAGGCGTCGGACCGGATATGCGACTTCCCGATTCCGCGCGCGAATTCGTCGGCGCCGGCGCC
The DNA here is from genome assembly GCF_000720265.1 of Nocardia sp. NRRL WC-3656. Taxonomy (NCBI): domain Bacteria; kingdom Bacillati; phylum Actinomycetota; class Actinomycetes; order Mycobacteriales; family Nocardiaceae; genus Nocardia; species Nocardia sp. NRRL WC-3656. The sequence continues at coordinate 189,610 of NZ_JOJF01000012.1, forward strand.
AACGCGACCCTGGTCACCCTGAATGCCGACGGCAGCCCGCAGATTTCCGTCGTCTGGGTGGCGTTGCAGTCCACTCCCGAGGGCGACGAGCTGGTCAGCGCACATCTCGGCGAATATCTGAAGGTGCGCAACGTGCGCCGCGATCCGCGGGTGGCGCTGACCATCGTCTCGGATCAGCCCAGCGAGTTCATGCGGCCGTATCTGTCGGTCACCGGCACCGCGCGCATCGTCGAGGGCGGGGCGCCCGAACTGCTGAAGGAACTGGCCGCCGTGCTCGCCGCACCGGGTCTGAACTTCCCTCCTGCCGACGCACCGCCGGGACTGCTGACCCGCGTACGGATCGACAAGATCGGCGGCGTCGGCCCCTGGGCGAGCTGACCGGACCGGTCCGGCGCTGTGCTCAGGCGTTCGACAGCGCCGCCGTGCGCCGGACCGGCTGCAGCGTCTTGTCCAGATTCGTGCGCATGGTCGTGGCCGAATCCAGCAGGTAGTTCTGCCGCACCTTCCACGGATGCCGATCGCCCTGCCGCGGGAAGTCGCCGATGGACCGCTGGATGTAACCGGCGGCGAGGTCGAGCAGCGGATGTTCGGTGAGCTCGCCCTGCGGCTGCGGTACCACCGCGTCGTATCCACGCCGGTCCATATGTGCGATCACCCTGCACACCAGCCGTGAGGTCAGGTCGGCGCGCAGCGTCCAGGACGCATTCGTGTAGCCGATGCAGACCGCGAAGTTGGGAACGCCGGTGAGCATCGTTCCCTGCCAGACGAACCGGTCGGACAGGTTCACCGGCTCACCGTCGACCTCCAGCGTGATACCGCCGAAGGCCAGCAACTTCAGGCCGGTCGCCGAGATGACGATGTCGGCGGGGAGCACCCGGCCCGATGTCAGCCGGATGCCCTCGGGCACGAAGGTGTCGATGTGATCGGTGACCACCTCGGCCTTACCCTTGCGCATCGCCTTGAAGAAGTCGGCGTCCGGCACCGCGCACAGCCGCTGATCCCACGGGTTGTACTCCGGGGTGAAGTGTTCGGCGACCAGCTTCTCGTCCTTGAGAATGCGAGTGGTCAGCCCGGTGAGCAGCTTGCGCGCCGCCTGCGGACGACGTCGGCAGTACTGATAGAAACCGACGTTGAAAAGGATGTTCTTCGTGCGGATCACGCGATGCGCCAAGCCCGCCGGCAGCAGTTCCCGAATCTTGTCGGCCTGCTTGTCCCGGCCGGGCACTGCGGAGATCCAGGTCGGTGAACGCTGCAGCATGGTCACCAGTTCGGCCTGCTCGGCCATCGCCGGAACCAGCGTCACGGCGGTGGCGCCGCTGCCGATGACCACGACCTTCTTGCCGGCGTAGTCGAGATCCTCCGGCCAGAACTGCGGATGCACCATGGTGCCGGAAAAGGTCTCCACGCCCGGGAATTCGGGCGCGTGGCCCTCGTCGTAGTCGTAGTAGCCGGCGCACGAGTAGAGGAAGCGGCAGCTCAGCGTGCGCTCCGCATCGCCCTGCCGCAGGGTCAGCGTCCATCGCGACTCGGCGCTGGACCATTGTGCCGCAACGACTTTGGTGCCGTAGCGAATATGCTTGTCGATCCCGTAGCGGCGTGCCGTCTCGGTGATGTAGCGCAGAATCGAGGGACCGTCGGCGATCGATTTGGCATCGCGCCAGGGCTCGAACGGGTAGCCGAGGGTGAACATATCCGAATCCGAGCGGATGCCGGGGTACCGGAACAGGTCCCAGGTGCCGCCCAGCGACTCGCGCGCCTCGAGAATCGCATAGGACTTTCCGGGCAATTCGGTCTGCACGCGGTAACCGGCGCCGATTCCGGACAGACCAGCGCCCACGATGACGACGTCGACATATTCACCAGCTGCGGTCATGGTTCCAGTCTCCTGGTTCCGCCCGCGGCATTCTTGACTTTGCGCGACAAGTATTTGATTCTGGACGACATGTCGGTGATCCGCTCGGCCGGTTTGCGCGGTTTTCGCGCGACCGTGGCCGAACTCGGGGGAAATGCGGAGGAATACGCGGCCGCGGCCGGTTACCCGATCGCAGCCCTGGACGCGGACGATCTGCTGGTGTCGGACGAGGCGATGGCGCTGGTGCTGGAGATCGCCGCCGACCGGCTGCGATGTCCCGATCTGGGCCTCCGGATCGCCGCCCGGCAGGACCTCGGCATGCTGGGACCACTCGCGCTGGCCATCCGCAGCTCGCCGACCCTGGCCGATGCGCTGGAGTGCACCTCGCGCTACCTGTTCGTGCACGCGCGCTCGCTGAGCCTGACCATCGAACCGGATCCCTACGGCGACCGCGGTGTGACGGCCCTGCGCTACGGCGTCGAACCGGGGTTCCCCCAACCCGTCCAGGGCACCGATCTCGGCCTGGGATTTCTGCATCGCACGCTGATCCGGCTGGTCGACGGCCCGTACGGCCTGCGCTCGGTGGAGCTGCCGTACCGCCCGCCGGGTCCGCGCGCGGCCTACGAGAATTTCTTCGGCGTCCCGGTGCGCTTCGAGCGACCGGCGGCCATGCTGCGGCTGCCGAGCAACCTCACGAGCCGGGCGATCGCGGGCGGTGATGCGAATCTGCGCCGGCTGGCGGTGGCATTCCTGGCCGAACAGGCCGGTGACACCGGCGCCTCCACGGTGCCGGGGGTGCGGGCCGCCGTACAACAGCTGCTGGGCACGACCGCACCGCAGATCGATTCGGTAGCAAGGCTTTTGACGATCCATCCGCGCACCCTGCAGCGACGCCTGGCGGCCGAGTGCACAACCTTCGCCGCCATCGTCGACGATGTGCGCCGCAGTGAGGCCCGACGCTATCTGACCACAACGGATCTGCCGATGAGCCAGATCGCCTCACTGCTCGGCCTCGCGGAACAGGCCACCCTGACCCGCTGCGCGCGCCGCTGGTGGGACAGCACTCCCACCGCGATCCGGCGCACCGCCCGGGCCTGAGCGGCCGACCGGATCAGTGCGTGACGCTGGGGTCCCAGCGGCTGGCGGTGATGGTGAATCCTTGGATCGAGGACAGCGGCATCATCGCCTCGTAGTTGCGCTGATAGCCGGTCTTCGTGATGCGCCAGCGGCCGTCGGATTCACGGCGGTAGGTGTCGCGGTAGTACGCGGCGCCGCGAATCATGATCCCGTGCTCGGGAACGATGACCGTATCCTCGAGACACCAACTGCCGGAGGCGGAATCGCCGTCCACCGCGATCTCGGGATGACTGCACACATGCGAGGTGATCATGGTGCCGGTCATCGCGCCGCTGAGATAGCCGACGATGGCGTCGCGGCCCTCGAACTGCAGCGGCTTACCGCCCGACGGCGAGCCGTAATCGGCCACCGCGTCCGCGGCGAGGGTATCGGCGAACTCGTCCCACTCCCGCAGATCCAGCGTCCGCAGATAGCGGTATTTCAACGCACGAATCTCTTCCAACGCAACCAGATCCATCGCGGTCACCTCCTGGTTTCGGCCCCGCCAGCACAATAGAACACGTTTCTGTTTCGGTCCGGGCTTTCCCGATGACCGGGACGGCCCGGACCGATTCGCCGCATCAGGCGTGGGTGCCGCCGTCGATGCGCACCTCGGTGCCGGTGATGAAGGCGCCGTCGTCGGACGCGAGCATGGCCACCACGCCGGCGACCGTGTCGGGCGAGGCGAAGCCCTGGCCGAGCATCGGCATGAGCTTGGTGAACAGCGAGAAGTCGGCGTCCTCGGGCAGGCCCGGGCCGCGGCCGTCGGTCATATCGCTCGAGATCGAGCCGGGCGCCACGGCCACCGCGCGCAGGTTCTGCTTGGAGTATTCCGAGGCCAGCGCATGGGTCATCGACATGATGCCGCCCTTCGACGCGGCATAGGCGGCCATATACGGGTGCGCGAAGTAGGTGGACGTGGAGGCGAAGTTCACGATGACACCGCGGCCGCTGTCCAGCAGCGCCGGCAGCGATTCCCGGATCATCAGGAAGGTGCCGGTGAGGTTGGTGGTGATGATGCGGTTCCAGTCCGCCAGCGGCATCTCGTGGGTATGCGCCGAGCGGAGAATGCCGGCCGCGTTGACCAGCGCGTCCAGCCCGCCCAGGGTCTCCACGGCCTTGGCGACCCCGGCCTGCACCGAGGACTCGTCGGAGATGTCGATCGTGACGGTGGTCAGCCGATCGGCGCTGCCCTTCTCGGCGGCCTGATTCGCGGTTTCGGCCAGCCCCGCCTCGTTGACGTCGGCGGCCACCACGGTGCCGCCCTCGGACAGGATGCGATGCACGGTGGCGCGGCCGATCCCGGATCCGCCGCCGGTGATCAGAACCCGGCGGTCTGCGAAACGCTCCATTGCGAAGACTCTCCTCAACTGCGATTTTCTCGTTTGATTGACACAGTACGCCTGAGTGGCACGTTGTGCCAGAGTGACAATTCGCGCTTAGACTGTGCGGACAGGAGGTGACTCATGCCCGAGTCGAGAACCGGCCCGTCCGCCCCCGCATCGCCACGCCCGAACCTGGCCGCGCGGCGCAAGTCGGCGACCCGGATGGAGATCGCCCACACCGCCGCCCGCTTGTTCGCCGAGCGTGGCACCGCGGCGGTCACCGCCGAGCAGATCGCCGCCGCCTCCGGCGTCGGCCTGCGCACCTTCTATCGCTATTGCCGCACCAAAGAGGATGCCGTGGAACCGATGCTGTCGGCGGGTGCGTCTCGCTGGCTGGACATTCTCGGCGACGGACCGGACCGATTGCCTACGATCGCAGAACTGGAGACCGCCGCGATCCGCGCCCTGAACGTGGTGGACCGCGACGAACTCGACATCACCCGCGGCCTGTTGCGCGCGATGGCCGACGATTCGGCCCTGCGCGCGGTCTGGTTCCGGGTCAACCTCACCGGTGAGCACGCCCTGCTGGAGTTGCTGACGAAACTGTCCCCGGACACCGATCCGCTGCGCCTGCGCACTCTGGCCGCCGCGGCAGCCGGCGCGATCCGCATCGGACTCGAGCAATGGGCCGACGACGACGGCCCGGTGGCACAGCCGGGTAGTGTTGCCGAAACATCCTCGGCCGCAGCGCGAACCGATACGCGAGCGAGCGGACCGGCTCCCCTGGTGGTCAGATGTATGCGCGAACTCACCGCCGGCGTCTACGCACAAGCCCCTGCGGACACGACAACGGCGAGCTGAAAACGGCCACGGCGCCGGACCGCGCGATCCGCCCACGGCGACGTGCGGGCCTGCGCCGATCCGCCGCACGACGGGTCCATGAACTCTGCCGGAGAGATCCGTCAATCCACCTGTGCGGCATCATGTTTCAGCTTGCGCCAGCCGCCCGCGCGATTGTTCGCGATGATCTGGCGCAGCATCGCCGACAGCGCGGGGGCGTTGATCGTCTCCCCCTCGCGAATCGCCACGGTGCGCGCCGTCGTGTTGTCGTGACCGCCCGTGATGATGCCCTCCGGATCGGGCACCATCGCCCCGTCGTAGAGGAATATGTCGACGTGCGTCTTCGTCGCCAGAAGCGCGCAGATGTTTCCGTCGAGGACGAAATACGGTCGCACTCTGCGCTTTACGGTCTCGGTGACATCCCGGTCGGCGGCGTGAACGAGTTCGCGCACCTGGCGGCAGAGATCACGCTGCCACGCCGGTAGCGCGTCGATGTAGGCGTCGACGCGCGGGTCGGCCGCGTAACTCACCATGCCGGACTCCTGGCGGATGTCAGCTCTTTCCGGATTTCGCTCCGGACTTCTTCTCGGACTTGGCATCGGACTTGGCCTCGGACTTACCGTTCGCCTTCTTACCCTTCGGCTTCTGGCCGTTCGCGGAGGCATCGAGCGAGCGTTCGGCCCCGGATCCGGCCACCGCGGCGACGAGCAGCCCGGACTCGTCGGCATCGACGCGCACGGTGTCGCCCGGGTTCAGCTCGCCACCGAGCACCAGCCGGGACACCTGATTCTCCAGCTGCTTCTGCACCGTCCGACGTAGCGGGCGAGCGCCGAATTCGGGCTGATAACCGTTCTCCGACAACCAATCCCGCGCCGCGTCGGTGACGTCTAGTTCGATGTCCTGGGCGCGCAGGCGGCGCCGAGGGCCGTCGAGAACCAGATCGACGATGCGGCGCAGCTGTTCCTGGTCGAGCCGGTGGAACACGATCGTCTCGTCGATGCGGTTGAGGGATTCCGGCCGGAAATGCTGTTGCAGCCGCTCCATCAACCGCGGGGTGATGGCGTCGAGCTCCGCCGAAGTGGCCTTCAGAATCAGATCCGATCCGATATTGCTGGTCATGATCACGATGGTGTTCTTGAAATCGACCGTGCGGCCCTTGGCGTCGGTGACGCGCCCGTCGTCGAGCAACTGCAGCAGCACATTGAAGACGTCCGGATGCGCCTTCTCCACCTCGTCGAACAGGATCACCGAATACGGCTGGCGGCGAACCTTGTCGGTGAGCTGTGCGGCATCCTCGTAGCCCACATATCCGGGCGGTGCGCCGACCAGACGGGACACCGTGTGCTTCTCCTGGAATTCGCTCATATCGAATCGGATCAGCCGGTCCTCGTCGCCGAACACCGCCTCCGCCAGCGCTTTCGCCAATTCCGTCTTGCCCACACCGGTCGGGCCGAGGAACAGGAACGAGCCGATCGGACGGTTCGGATCCTTCATCCCGGCGCGGGCGCGGCGCACCGCCTCGGCGACGGCCACGATCGCCTCGTCCTGCCCGATCACCCGCTTGTGCAGCACGTCCTCCAGCTGCAGCAGGCGCTGTCGTTCCTCGACCGTCAACTCCGACACCGGAATTCCGGTCTGCTTGGACACCACCTCGGCGATGTCGTCGAGAGTGACCGTCGGCGGCTCGTCGGCGGTGATGTGGCCGACCCGTCCCTCGGCGGCGGCGATCTCGCTCTTGAGTTCGTCCGCGCGGGCGTAGTCCTCGGCCGCGACGGCGGCATCCTTCTCGCGCTCGAGGCGAGACAATTCCTCCTGTGCCGCACGCAGATCCGGGCCCGGCATGCGGGTGCGCAACCGGACCCGGGCGCCGGCCTGGTCGACCAGGTCGATCGCCTTGTCGGGCATGAACCGGTCTGTGATGTAGCGGTCGGACAGCTCCGCCGCGGCGACCAGCGCCTCGTCGTCGTAGTGCACCTGATGGTGCTCCTCGTAGACGTCGGCGAGTCCGCGCAGGATTTCGATGGTGTCGGCGACCGACGGTTCCGGGACCAGCACCGGCTGGAAGCGGCGCTCCAGGGCGGCGTCCTTTTCGATGTAGCGCCGGTATTCGTCGACGGTGGTGGCGCCGATCGCATGGAGTTCGCCGCGGGCCAGCGCCGGTTTGAGCAGGTTGCCCGCGTCCATCGAACCCTCGCCGCCGGTGCCGGCGCCCACGATGGTGTGCAACTCGTCGATGAACAGCACCAGTTCGTCGGAGTGCTCGCGGACCTCGTCGAGAATCTTGGTCAGCCGCTCCTCGAATTCGCCGCGATATTTGCTGCCCGCCACCAGCGAGCCCACATCGAGGGCCACCACCCGCCGGTCGGCCAGGGTGCTGGGCACATCGCCGTTGACAATGCGCTGCGCCAGGCCCTCGACGATCGCGGTCTTGCCGACACCGGGGTCGCCGATGAGTACCGGATTGTTCTTGCGCCGCCGGGAAAGGATTTCCACGGTCTGCTCGATCTCCTCGGCGCGGCCGACGACCGGGTCGACCTTGCCCGCGCGGGCCTCGGCGGTCAGATCCCGGCCGTATTCGTCGAGCGTCGGTGTGTCGGTGGGCTTCTTCTGCCCCTCGGCGACGGGCAGTTTCGCCCTCGAAAGAGCCTGCGCGGCAGGACTTTCCAGATTGTCGGCAATGCCCAGCAAGATATGCTCCGGGCCGATGTAGCTCGATCCCGCTTCGGCGGCGTTGCGCTGCGCGGTGCGCAGGGCCAGTTTGGCGCCGGGTCCCAGGACGACTTGGCCGCCCGCGGTCGCGGTGGCCTCTCCGCTGCCGGCGGCACCGCGCATCTGGGCGGCGACCTGATCCGGATCCCGGCCCAGCTGGGCGATGATCCCGCGCGACGGTTCGACCTGGGTGGCGGCGTAGAGCAGATGTTCGGCGGTGACCTCCGGATTACCCCAGTCCTGCGCGGCCGAGCGGGCGATCGCGATCAGCTCCTTGGCGCTGTCGCTGAGCAGCCGGCCCAGATCGATGCGCTGTACCGGTGGCTGCGCGGCCATCCCGGGGCCGAAGAAGCGATTGAACAGATCGTCGAAGGAGTTGAACGAACTGGGCCAGGCAGCGGTCATGTCCACACCTCGTATCTCGGAATCTCGTCGTCGCAGCGGCGAGCGAACGGACAGCTACGGTCCGCACCGCCGCACTCACCTCAGAACCACTCCGAAACGGTCGGGTCCCACCGTACTCCCGGCCGTCGTTTCCGTGGAGGTCACCGAAGCATCCGTTACTTCCCAGCGATCCCCGTGGAAGTTTCCGGCGATCCATCTGCCGGGAAGTGGGTATCGATGGGAGCATGGGCGCGTCCGGCGAAGATCACGACCGATCGCGCACCGATACCCGGCGGGATTCGACACGTTGATCTTGCCGCGGTGCCACACTCGAAGATGGTTGGGCTCGAGGAGGAACTGTGACTACAGCACCATCTCGCGGCGCCGCCGAGATCGAAGCCGCAAGGCCTTATCCCCGGCGGATCGCCCCGAAGGGTTCGCAGCTCTGGACGATCGTCACGACGACCGATCCGAAGCTGCTCGGCATGATGTACATCGTCAGCTCGATGGCGTTCTTCCTCGTCGGCGGGCTGATGGCGCTGCTGATGCGGGCCGAGCTCGCTCGCCCGGGTCTGCAGTTCCTGTCGCCGGAGCAGTTCAATCAGCTGTTCACCATGCACGGCACCCTGATGCTGCTTTTCTATGCCACGCCCATCGTGTTCGGCTTCGCCAACTGCATCCTGCCGTTGCAGATCGGCGCGCCCGATGTGGCGTTCCCGCGGCTGAACGCGCTCAGCTACTGGCTCTATCTCTTCGGCGCCTCGATCGCCACCGCCGGATTCGTGACTCCCGGCGGCGCCGCGGACTTCGGCTGGACCGCCTACACCCCGCTGTCGGATATCGTGCACTCCCCCGGCGTGGGTTGCGATATGTGGATTCTGGGTCTGGCCGTCTCCGGTCTGGGCACCATCCTCGGTGGTGTCAACATGCTCACCACCGTCATCGTCCTGCGCGCGCCGGGTATGACCTTGTTCCGGATGCCGATCTTCACCTGGAACATCGTGGTGACCAGCGTGCTCGTCCTGATGGTCTTCCCGATCCTCACCGCGGCGCTCATGGCCCTGGCCTACGACCGCCGCCTCGGTGGCCACATCTACGATCCCGCCACCGGCGGCAACCTGCTCTACCAGCACCTGTTCTGGTACTTCGGCCATCCCGAGGTCTACATCATCGCCTTGCCGTTCTTCGGCATCGTCACCGAGATCTTCCCGGTGTTCAGCCGCAAACCTGTCTTCGGCTACACCGCGCTGGTCTACGCAACGATGAGTATCGGGGCGCTGTCGGTGGCGGTCTGGGCACATCACATGTTCGCCACCGGAGCCGTACTGCTGCCGTTCTTCTCCTTCATGACTTTCATGATCGCCGTCCCGACCGGAGTGAAATTCTTCAACTGGATCGGCACGATGTGGAAGGGCCAGCTCACCTTCGAAACGCCGATGCTGTGGGCGCTCGGATTCCTCGTCACCTTCCTGTTCGGCGGCCTGTCGGGCGTCATCCTCGCCAGCCCGCCGCTGGACTTCCATGTCACCGACACATATTTCGTCGTGGCGCACTTCCATTACGTGCTGTTCGGCACGATCGTGTTCGCGACGTTCGGCGGCATCTACTTCTGGTTCCCGAAGATGACCGGCCGGCTGCTCGACGAGCGACTCGGCAAGATCCACTTCTGGACCACCTTCGTGGGCTTCCACACGACCTTCCTGGTGCAGCACTGGCTGGGTGCCGAAGGCATGCCGCGCCGCTACGCCGACTATCTGCCCTCCGACGGATTCACCACGCTCAACACTGTGTCCACCATCGGTTCGTTCATCCTCGCCTTGTCGATGATCACCTTCGTCTGGAATGTGTTCCGCAGCTACCGCTACGGCGAGGTGGTCACGGTGGACGACCCGTGGGGGTACGGCAATTCGCTGGAGTGGGCGACGACCTGCCCGCCGCCCCGGCACAACTTCTACGAACTGCCCCGAATCCGGTCGGAGCGGCCGGCATTCGAGTTGCACTATCCGCACATGATCGATCGCCTGCGCGCCGAATCGCATATCGGCTGGGGCGCCCCGCATGCGGATGTGCACGAGACCGCCCCGGCCGAACAGGAACGGGCCTAGATCGTCGGGACCGCCGGTGGCGGCAGCGGTTCCAGCGGGCCGAGCCTGCGATGGACCACGTGCTGCTGCACGAAGGTCCAGGTATTGCTGGTCGCGAAGTAGACCAGGATGCCGACCGGCATCACCAGGCCCGCGACCAGTGTGCCCAGCGGAAACAGCCACAGCGTCATCGCGTTGATCAGCCGCATCTGCGGGGTGATCTCGAGCTGGCGAGCGATCGACGCCCGCGCGGTGCAGTGGGTCGCGACGGCCGCGATCAGCACCAGCGGGATCGCCACGACGGCCACCGACGCCACGCTGTCGGTGGAGGTCAGCGTCGCCGACAGCGGTGCGCCGAACAGATCGGCGTGCAGGAACGACCGCACCTGCTCCGGTGCGAACACGTAATTCGCGGTATCGGCGTTCTGCGCCGCGGACATCGCCGTGGTGCTGCCGAGGAACGGCACATACGAGCCGCCGCCGGTGCGGTCGAAGGAATGCAGCACATGCAGCAGCCCCAGGAACATCAGCAGTTGCACGAGCACCGGCAGGCAGCCGCTGAGCACGTTGAAGTTGTGCTGCTGCTGCAATTTCCGGGTTTCCACGGCCAATCGCTCGCGGTCGTCGCCGCATTCGGCGCGCAGCTGCCGCATCTTCGGCTGCAGAACGGCCATCGTGCGGGAGAACCGGACCTGAGCAAGGAAGGGCCGATACAGGGCAGCGCGCAGGGTCACCACCAGCATGACGATCGCCAGGGCCCAGGACAGGCCGCTCGCGGCGCCGAACAGGACGGCGAATCCGGTGTGCCAGAGCCAGAGAACGGCGGCGACCGGGTAGTACACGAAATCGAGCATGGGATATCACCTCACTTCGAGGCACCCGTGAAGGTACGGGCGAGTGAACAGGGGCGGCTGGACAGCTGCGCGTTCACTGCGGCCGGCTGGGAGCACCGGCGTGGGTTAACGCGCGATCAGCTCCAGCGACCCGGCGCCCTGGGCCGCACCCGGCCCGCCGTATCCGGATTGCTCTGTCGCAGAAAAGATCCCCGCCGCCGCTGCTGCGCCGACACGGGTGGTCCACTGCTGCCACCGATCGGCTGCAGTCGCACCCGGCTGGAGTAGGCGGCGACCACCGCCAACGCGAGAACCGCCGCGGCGGCAACCGCCAGCAGTGAATTCGGTTCGCCCGCAGGCATGATCGTGGCGGCGACCACGGACAGCACGAGGGCGCACAGCATCAGCGCCGTCGAACGGATCCGCATCACCATGCCGATCAGGGTACCGAACGGCACGGCGCACCGAGCTGAGCCGACGGCCTGGTGTCCGGGCAAAGGGACCGACGGCAGACCCGGCAAAACACCCACAGCGAACCAAGCACTTGCTAGTGTCGGAGTGATGATCTCGACGATCGTCTGGGGTACGGGCAATGTCGGCCGTGCCGCGATCCGCGCCGTGCACGCGCACCCCGAACTGGAATTGACCGGGGTGCTCGTGCACGATCCGGCCAAAGTGGGGCGCGATGCGGGCCGGCTGGCCGGACTCGACCACGACCTCGGTGTCCCGGCCTCGGCCGATGTCGACGCCCTGCTGGCGCGCCATCCCCGCGCGGTCGTGTACGCGGCGTCCGGGGATATCCGGCCCGACGACGCCCTGCGCGATATCGTGGCCGCGATCCGCGCGGGCGCCGTGGTCGTCACCCCCGCCCTGTACGCGCTCTACGATCCCCGCAACGCTCCCGCCGAGGTGCGCGAGCCGGTGCTGGCGGCGATCACGGCGGGCGGTGGTTCGCTGTTCGTCTCGGGTATCGATCCCGGGTGGGGCAACGATGTGCTGCCGCTGCTGGTCAGCGGGCTCGGTCACCGGGTCGACACGATCCGCTGCCAGGAGATCTTCGACTATTCCACCTACGACCAGCCGGATTCGGTGCGCTACCTGGTCGGGATGGGACAGCCGATGGACTACGAGCCGCCGATGACCGCGCCCGGCGTCCCGACGATGGTGTGGGGCGGTCAGATTCGCCTGATGGCACGCGCCCTGGGCGCCGAACTCGACGGCATCCGCGAGACGCTGGACCGGCGTGCCCTCGACACCACGGTGACCACCGCGGCGATGGGTGACTTCGACGCGGGCACCCAGGGTGCGGTGCGATTCGAGGTGCAGGGCATGGTCGGCGGCCGGCCGCGCATCGTGATCGAACACGTCACCCGCATCCACCCCGACTGCGCACCCGACTGGCCGCGCCCGCCCGACGGCGCGGGCGCGCATCGCATCATCGTGGAGGGCGATCCGCGCATCGAGGTGACCGTCGAGGCCGAGACCGAGGGCGGTAACCGCGCGGCCGGCGGAAATGCCACTGCCGTCGGCAGATTGGTCAATGCCATCGACTGGCTGGCCGCGGCCGAGCCCGGCCTCTACGACGCCCTCGACGTCCCCTTGCGCCCCGCGGTCGGCAGATTCGCGAGCGACCCATCCGAAAGGACACCGCAATGAACATCGACATCCCCGAAGGGAAGGATCCGATCGGCTACGTCTGGGGTGAGATGGTGCCGGGGATCGGGCCCGCCGCCTCGAAACTGTCGCTGGCGGTCTACTCCCACAGCACCCTCGGACTGCGAGAGTTCGAGGCGGCGCGGCTGCGGATCGCGCAGATCAACGGCTGCCTGTTCTGTCAGGACTGGCGCACCGAGCGCGACGGGCAGAAGGTGGAGATCGGCTTCGAGCAGGCCGTCACCGATTGGCGCACAACCGATTCCTTCGACGATCGAACCCGGCTGGCCGCCGAATACGCCGAACGCTACGTCCTCGACCACCACAATCTGGACGACGAGTTCTGGGCCCGGATGCGTGCGCACTACAGCCAAGCCGAGATCGTCGAGCTGAGCATGTGCATCGGTTCGTGGTTGGCGTTCGGCCGGCTCAACCGCGTCCTCGGACTCGACACCGTGTGCGTGCTGCCGGGCCACTGAGGGTCCGGGCGCTGCCCGGGGGTGCTACTGCTCGGGCAGGGCTGTCACTGTTTGGGCAGGGCCCCGGCCATTCCGCCGACGTCGGTCACCTTCCAGCCGCTGCCGGGATCGACATCGACCGTGTAGGTGACGGTGGTCTGCGCGCCCTGCGGCGTCTGTGCGCTGGTGGAGTTCACGTCGAGGAAGACGTCGACCTTGTAGACGCCGTTCTCGTTGCTCATCACCTTGGCCGCGATCGGGGTCGCCGACGACGTCCACTTCAGCGGGACCAGGATCTCCTGCAGTTTCGGTGCGGTGGCATCGAATTTCCCGGCCAGCTGCGGCGAGGTGCCGGCCTTCAGCTTGCCGATCCACGCGCCGACGTTCCGGTAGTCGATATTCGAGGCGCCGACCGCGTAATCCGTGGCGACCTGCTCGGCATGCTGCTGCGCGGCCGCCCGGTCGTCGCGGTCGCGCAGATCGCCGCGCGCCGACAGCCACAGCGATCCGAAAACCGCGGCCGACGCGATCAACGCCACACCGGCCGCCACGGTGGCGACGGTCGACAGCCGGATCGACAGTGTGCGAGGCGTTTTCGCGGTGGTCTCGGCTGCGGTCTTCTCGGCAGGCGCGGCCACGGAGGACTCGGCCTCCGCGTCGACTGCCCGCTTCGGTTCGGTACCGATGTCGTTCGACATGGTGTCCTCCTTCTCGGTGGTACTACTTGACATTGATGCGCACCCGCACGGTTCCGTCGGTGCCCACATCGTCGAGGGCCTGCGTGATCAGATCGGAGATGTCGATGCGCGGCGCGGAATCGGTGGTCGCCGCCGCCAGCGGCGCGAGCGCCGGGCCAAGGGATTTCAGTTCCGGGCCGAGTTGCGCCAGCCGGTCGGTCAGCTTCGCAAGGAACGGCACCAGGCCGTTGCCCTCGGTGTAGCTTTCGGCGGGACGGGCGTCCACCATCCGGCCCACTGCCGCGACCAGATCGTTCAGGGCGTGGGTGAACCGCACGAACGCCGGTGCCGCCGTACTCGTGGCCGGACCGGCCCACTCGATATCGGCGGCGGCGGCCTGAAAGCTGTTGAGCAGATCCGCGATCCGCGGGCTGCGGCTCATGATCGCGGCGGCCAGCAGATCTCCGGAACGGGTCAGATTCGGAATCGCGGCGTCGGTGCCGTTCAGCGCGGAGCTCGCGGTGGCGACCAGCGAGCCGACCACCTCGGGATCGAGCTGGTTCATGGTCTTGGTGACCAGCCGCGCGACGTCCGGAATCGACAGCGGCATGCGCACATTCGACGTTTCCAGGCGCTGGCCGTCGTGCAGGTACGGCCCGTTGCCCGAGGTGGGCCGGAATTCGACGTACGGTTCGCCGAGGGCCGACAGATGTTCGATGGTCACGGTGCTGTCGGCCGGCACCCGTTTGTCCGCGGCCAGCCGCATCCCCACCTCGACACCCGCGGCGGTATGCCGCACGGCGGTGACGCGGCCGACCTCGAGTCCGGTGAGCAGCACCGGCGATCCGACACCCAGACCACCGGAATCGGTCAGCACCATGGTGGTTCGGTTGTAGTCGGCGAACGGGTCGGCTCGTACGACGCCGAAGGTCAGATAGCTCGCTCCCAGGACGGTGATCGCGACGATACCGCCCAGCGAGGTCAGCGCGCCCCACCTCATCGCACTACTCCGATCATCCGCAGGGTCGCCAGGATGCGGTCGGTCTGCTGATCGGGCGGCACGTCCGCGGACGCGTCCGAGCGCACGCCGACGATATTCACCTTCGGCCCACGTTCGACGAACGGAATCACCTTGTCGCGCAGCAATTCCACGACCGCCTGCACGTTCGACGGCCGGCTCAGGTCCACAGGTCCGGCCGAGAGCAGCAGCGGCGCGAAGGCCTGGGCGGCACCGTCGGCGCCGCGCAGCACCGGCCCGAGCCAGGTCAGCGACGCACCCACCGGCCCAGCCCACCGAAGATCTTGGTCACGCCCACGATGGAATCGGTGATGCCGTTCATTCGGTCGACCGAGGTCCGGCTGAGAATGTCGTCGAGTTCCGGCTGAATATCGTGCAGTACCTGAGCGTTGGTGCCCAGACCGTTGAGCAGCGCGTCGACGCTGTCCAGGTTGTTCGACAGATCCGTGGCATCGGTGGCCATGGTGTGCGAGATGCGGGCGGTCTGCGCCGGATCCTGCGGCAGGGTGCGATTGAACTGCTCGATGACGTCCTGCAGCTGGGTCACCGCACCGCCCTGGGTGAAGGCGGCGATCAGCGCCATCGTATCTTCCAGTTGCACAGGCGGTTTCGACTGTGCCATCGGAATCGTGGACCCGTCGTGCAGCAGAGTGCCGAAACCGTTCGGCGGGGTGGTCAGCGCGACGTGGATATCGCCGAGCACCGTGTTCTGCCGCAGTTCGGCGACGGTGGTCGCGGGGAGTCGCGCCGATGTCGAGATGTCGGCGTCGACCACGACGTAACCGCCGCGTCCGCCCGAGGCCGCCGGATTCACGACGGTGACCCCGGAGACCGTGCCGACCTGCGCGCCGTTGGCCATGATCTTGGCGCGCGCCGGCAGGTTCAGCACATTCGAGAACTCGATGCGCACGTGGTAGGTCGGGCCGGAC
Source organism: Nocardia sp. NRRL WC-3656 (assembly GCF_000720265.1). Taxonomy (NCBI): domain Bacteria; kingdom Bacillati; phylum Actinomycetota; class Actinomycetes; order Mycobacteriales; family Nocardiaceae; genus Nocardia; species Nocardia sp. NRRL WC-3656. Next base: position 205,488 of record NZ_JOJF01000012.1, read on the forward strand.
ACGGTGGTTCCCGGTACCGGCACCGACGACGGGTCGAACGCGCATCCGGCGGCCGACACTGCTGCCGCCAGGACGATCACCGAGCCGGCGGTGAATCGACGAAACCTCATCGCGCACCTGCCATTCCGAATATCAGGGCCGCCATGTCCACCTTCGCCAGGCCGTCGGCGGCGGTGCAGCGCCCGGGGGCGAGCGCGTCGATCGCCGCGCACACCTGATCGGCGTGTTCCTGCGGAATCGCCACCTTCGGCGGGGCGTAGCCGATGCCGGAGTCGCCGATCGTGTGCACGGCCCGGGCGAGAACCGGTGTCAGCGAGATCATCTGGGCCAGTGAGCCCACATTCGCGCGCAGGAATTTCACCAGCGGAACGGTGTCGTCGAGGGCGCGCATGATCGGATCGCCGAACAGGGTGGTGATGTCGTCGAGCATCGGCAGCACCTGCCCGAGACCGTCGAACAGCGCCGCGCCGGGCCGCAGCAGATCCTCGGTGGCCTGGTCCAGGACCGGCCCCAGGCGGGTGAGCATGGTCTTCAATTCACCCCAGTGCGCCTCCACATCCTTGGACACCGAGGCGAACGCGTCGAAAATGCCTGCCAGATGGGCGATATCGGCATCGGGCGCGGACAACGCGGTACCGAGTTTCTGCACCAGCGCGTTGATCTGCGCCCCGGTGCCCGCCGTGGCGTCGTTCAACGAGGTGAGTCCCCGCGCCAGGGCATCGGGGTGCGCGGCGTCCGGGCCCTGGATCTGCGACGACAACTGGGCCAGCGCGTTCAGGGTGTCGCTGATGCTCTTGGGCGTCAGGGTTTTGGTGAGGCAGCGGGCGGGATCCCAGCGTGCGGTCTCCTTGCCACCGGACACCACCGCGAGTTCGCGGGAGGCGACGATGCTGTCCGACAGCGTCGTCGCACCGGCGTCGGCGAGTATCGGATGATCGGATCGGACGTCGAATTCGACTTTGACCGTATTGCCCTGTGTGGCCACGGATTTCACGGTTCCCACGGTGATGCCGCGCATGGTGACCTGGTTGCCGGGATAGAGCCCGACACTGTCGGGCATGATCGCGCAGTAGGCCGTGGTCGCCCGCATCGGCTGGAAGGCGACGAGATAGCCCACCACCGCGACCGCGACGACGGCCACCGTCCCGGCGATCGACATGAAGGCCCGCGAACCGAGCAGCTTGTGCAGCATCAGCAGTCCTTCCCCGGCACCGGAATACACAGGTGGGCGGCCGGTGCGCCGACCGTCTGCCCCGACTGGTCGACCGTGACCGCGTCGTCCGCACCGCTGAGTTGCGCGAACTTCTGCTGCAGGCTCCGCACCGTCCCGATCACCGGCTCGAGTTCGCCGCCGAGCTTTTCCAGCTGCGGCAGGGCGTCACTCAGCTGCTGCAGTTTCGGTTTCAGCGCCGAATCGTAGGTGGGCGCCAGCGCCGCGACCCGCTCGATCACCGCGCGCAGCAGCCGCACGCCCTCGCGCAGTTCGGCGCGCTTGTCGACCAGCAGCGTCTCCATCTGGTTGACGTTGACCATCAAGCGGCCCAGGTCGTGTTCGGCCCCGTCGTACATCGTGACGTATTCGTCGGCGACCGCGATCGCGTCGGTGACCTGGGTGCGCTGCCGGTTGAGCGCGTCGACATAGGTGCCGAGCGTGTTCAGGGTGGTGCGCAGCGCATCCGGCGCGGCCTCGATGGAGGTGTCCAGGGCGGCCAGATTGCGGCGCAGCGTGTCGCCGTCGATCTGCCGCAGCGGTTGCGCCGCATCCTGGAAGGTCTGCACGAGGCTGTAGGGCAGTCGCACCCGATCCATCGGAATCGGCTTGTCTCCCAATGGTTTACCGCCCGCGGGAAACAGTGCGACGTAGTTGCCGCCGACGATGGTCAGCATCCGGATGTCCAGCGTGGACTGATCGCCGACGAAGACGTCCGAATCGACGGTGAACCGCATCCGCACCCGATCCGGATGCAGCTCGAGCGATTTCACCGTGCCTACCGGGATGCCGGCGACGCGAATATCGTCGCCGACCTTCACCGACTGCGCTTCGGACAGTTCGGCGGTGTAGGTCTTCTTGCCGAACGGCACCACGTAGAGGATGCCCGCGGCGGCCGCGCAGACCACCACGAGCGCGACGCCGACGATACCGAGCCGGATTTCGCGCCGGCGGGTGGTCGCCGCATCCGCCACGCGCCTATCCCGCGACCGGAAGAGACTCGCCCGGAACAGTTTCAGCCGTTGCATATCGCCACCTGCTGTCCCGCGACGAGCACCCGCACCACCTGCGGCAGTTCGGCATTTCCCTTGGAGCACTGCGGTTTCCAGCCCGCCACCGGCTTCGGCGTCGCCGCATCCAGCCCGCCGAGCAGGGCCGGCAACTTGCCGAAGACGTCCACAGCCTCCTTCGGGTCGGGGAACAGCCGCCGGATCAGTGCGTCGACGTCGTTGCCGGACTGCAGGCCGAGGGCGTCGAACAGGCTGTCCAACGGTCCCAGCACCGACGGCGCGGCCATCGCGAACTGCGCCAGCCCCCCGATATTGGTCTGCAGGGCCTGGAAGATATCGGTGAGCCGGGCCAGCAGCGGCACCAGATAGTGCACCCGCCCGCCGACGCGCTGCGACAGATCCGACATGTTGTGGATCAGGGCGCCGATCACCTGCTGGCGGTCGTCCACATAGGCGGCAAGCCGGCCGATCGCGGCCAGCACCGGTTCGACATTGCTGCCGTCGCCCTCGATCAGCGCGACCATACTGGCGCTGAACTGGTTGATCGCCTCCGGGGAAATGGTGGCCAGCACCGGTTTCAGGCCGTTGAACATGCTCGTGACATCGAACGACGGCACGGTGTGATCGCTGCCGATCGTGCGTCCGGCCGGCAGCCGCGTCCCCGGCTTCGGCTGCTGCTGCAGGTCGATATAGCGCTGACCGGTGAGATTCTGATAGCGGATGGCGAGCTTCGAATTGTCGAAGATCGGCGCATCGGTCTTCAGCGACAACCGGACTCGTGCCAGTGTCCCGTCGAGGGAGATGTGCTCGACCTTGCCGACCTGCACGCCGAACTGGCGCACATCGTCGCCCACCTTGAGCCCGTTGGCATCGGTGAACAGCGCCTGATGCGTAGCGGTATCGCCGGCGACGGGCCGCTCGATCGCGGTGAACACGACCGACAGCACGACGATCATCACCACCGCGAACAGGCCCAGCCGCCAGGCGGCGGCGCCCACCTTCATCGGATCCCTCCCAGCAGCGGTGCCAGCACCGGCACGCCGCGCACATCGATTTCCGTGTCGAGCACCGGGCCGTCCGGGGTGTCGTGCAGGCCGGCGCGCAGGCGGCGCACCAGTTCGGCGAGATCGGCGCCGGACTGCTGCGGCCGGGGGACCATCCGCGCCAGCACCGCGAGGACCGGAGCCACCGCGTCCGTGCTGCCGGACAATTCGGATCCGGCACGAGTGCCCAGACCGGCCAGCGCGGGCAGGACCGAACCGGTCAGCGCCGACGTTCCGGCGTCGTAGGAGGCCCGATTGTCTTGCAGCCGTGGGATATTGCTGATCAGGTCGAGGACCTGGATGGTCGCGCCCGCGAAGCGGCCGCCACCGTCGAAGGCCGGGCCGAGCCTGCCGACCAGTTCGGAACTGGGCATCTTCTGGTTGTCGGTGATGGTCTGTGCCACCGAGATCAACGCCCGGGCCAGCGGCGTGAAGCCGCGCACGTCGTTGGAGACCTGGGCGATCACCGTGGCCATCTGCGGGGTCAGGAGTGCGTTGCCGGTCTGCGACAGCCCACGCAGCAGTCCGCCCATGGTCGCGTCGTAGACCGCGTCGGCGTGCTGCCCGGTGAGGTCGATGGTGGACCCGCCGCGCAGCGGGGCGCCGCCGGAGCCCGGCCGCAGCTCGATCTCGCTGATGCCGAACAGGTTCGCCGGCGCGTAGTCCACCCGCAGGCTGTCGTCGATGCCGTGCAGCTGAGATCGGTCCAGTCGCAGCGTGATTCGCTGCGTGCCGCCGTCGGCGGGCACGATCGCCGCGACCTCACCGACCTGCACACCGTCCACCCGCACCGGTGTGCCGGTCAGCACCCCGTCGCCGATCTGCTCGGTGTGCAGCGCGATGCGCAGGCTGTCGTCGGCGCGCAGGCCGCGATAGGCCAGCGAGGCGATCGCGACGGCGGCCACTAGAGCGATCGCCACGCCGCCGACCAGCAGCGAGCGCCGCTTGTCCACCGCCACTCCGGGCATTCCGTAATTCGGCACCTGTACTACCCCGTGAAGTCGATCGACGCGTTGAAACCCCACAGCATCAGCGTCAGCACCATGTCGATGGCCACAATCGCCACCGACGACGCACGCACCGCGCGACCGGACGCGATGCCGACGCCCTCGGGCCCGCCGGTGGCGAAGAAGCCGTAGTAGCTGTGGATCAGGATCACGACGGTCGCGAAGATCGCCACCTTGATCACCGCGGCGATCACGTCGAATCCGGAAACGAACTGGAAGAAGTAGTGGTCGTAGACACCGGCCGACTGGCCGTGGACCAGTGTGATGAGTCCGCGGCAGGCCAGATACGACAGGATCAGCCCGATCAGGAAGGTCGGCACGATCGAGACGGCGCCGGCGATCACCCGGGTGGTCACCACGAACGGGACCGACCGCAGGCCCAGGGCCTCGATCGCGTCGATCTCCTCCGAGATGCGCATCGAGCCGATTTCGGCGGTCATGCGACAGCCGGCCTGGGCGGCGAATCCGATGGCGGCCACGATCGGAGCCAGCTCACGGGTGGTGGCGTAGGCCGAGACGATGCCCGAGACCGGGCCCATGCCCAGGATGTTCAGCATGGTGAAGGATTCGACGGCCACCGAGGCGCCCATCACCAGGCCGAGCACGATCATCATCGGCACCGTGCCGCCGCCGACGATCACCGACCCGCGTCCCCAGGTCATATCGGAGATGATGCGCAGCGTCTCGTCGCGATACCGCCTGAGCGTCAAGGGAATCGACGACAGCACCTGCCAGATGAAGGCCAGGACGAAACCCAGTCCCTCCACGCGAGCCAGCAGCAAGCCGCGGCGGCGATAGAAGCGCACGAAGTGGCTGAGCCCCTTGGGCATATAGGTCGAGATCGCCACGTCAGACCAGCCTCGTCGGCAGGAACATCTCGACCACCTGGGTCACGCCGAGATTGACGATCGCGATCGACACCACCGACAGCACCACGGCCGCGTTCACCGCATCGGCCACGCCGCGCGGGCCGCCCTTGGCCTCCAGTCCGCGCTGGCAGGCGATGATCACGACGAGAAATCCGAACAGCACGGCCTTGAGCAGCGAGACCCACACATCGGCGACGGTGGTGAAGGATCCGAAAGTGGCCCAATAACTTCCGGGGGTGACGTTCTGACCGCCGACGGCCACGGCATAGCCGGCGACGATGCCGACGAAGATGATCAGGATGTTCAGCAGCGGCGCGACGAGGATCATCGCCACCAGGCGCGGGATCACCAGCCGGTGAATCGGCGAGATGCCCATCGTGTTGAGCGCGTCGATCTCCTCGCGGATGGTCCGCGCGCCCAGATCGGCGGCGATCGCGGCCGCGCCCGCGCCGCCGAGCAGAAAGCCGGTGGCCAGCGGCGCGCCCTGTTTGATCACCCCGAGCCCGCCGGTCGCGCCGAGCAGCGAATCCGCGCCCAGGGTGTGGATGAGGTTGCCGACCTGCACCGAGACGATCACGCCGAACGGGATGGCGATCAGGATCGCGGGGATCGCGGTCACCGTCACCAGCCGCCACGCCTGCAGAATCGCTTCGCGCCACTGGAATTCGCGCCGCACGACGTCGGTGGCCGTGCCGGTCACCGATTCCCGGGCGATATCCACGGCCCTGCCGAAGGTTCGCAGTGCGGACACGACGGTGTCCGAGAAATTCTTGCGAACGATACGAACAGCGGACGCGCCCGAGGAGGCCCGGGTCACCGGCGCCATGATCGGCAGGCCGCGTCCGGGCGGTGTGGCTCGAATTTCACAATCGTCTCTCCGTGATCGGCAACACTGCCAACACGAAGCTATCGGTTACAGCTAGTTACAGTAAAGCTGATCACGGTGTGAGGGTGACCGCTCCGAGGGGCGTTCGAAATGCGGCGATAAATCCAGCTCACGTGCATGTTTTCTTAAGTGAACGCGAGTTCTGGAACCTGTTATCAGCAACGATCGGCTATCGCTATGACCCGCGTCACGTGTGACCGGCCACAAGGCGGCTACCAGAGACCGGGGACGAGCCGCCTCGTGCGAGCGCGGTAGTCCTCGTAGGAACGGCCCAGGGTGTCGACCATCGCCCGTTCTTCCACATCGATACGACGCAGAAATGCCAGGGTGGGCACGACGATCAGCAGCAGCAGCGAAATCCAGTTCCCCGCAGCGACACCGAAACCGATGGTGAGCAGCAGAACTCCGGTATAGGAGGGGTGCCGCACCCAGTGGTACGGCCCGCGATCGACGACGGCCTGATCGGCATCGACCTCGACGGTGGTGCGAAAGGCCTCGCCCAGCACCGTGATCGCCCAGAGTCGCACACCGAGCCCCACGATCATCAGCGCGACTCCGGCAATCTGCCAGACAACCTCGTGATGGGTGGTGAAGCGCAGATCGCTGTCGGCCGGCAAGACGATCGAGACCACGTTCGCCACTGCGATCGATACGGCGACGACGATCATGATAATGGTCCGGGTTCCGCGGTCGCGGGCGGTGGATCCTTTGCGGCGCAAACGGTCCCGAATCGCCAATCCGATCTCGAAGAGCAACCAGATCCACGTCGTCACCACCGCGGCATTCACGACGACCCTCCCATGGGCTCGCGGCGGACCGGGCGCCCGCCGGTACCGAATAAACCACCGCCACCGCGTCCGGCACATCGGGAAAGTCCCGGAGATCTCCCCCGATCTCCATCCAGGAGGCCTCGCGCCGTTCCGACAGAGCTGCGCAGTATTACTGTATTGATCCGACGGCGAACGGGCATGCCGCGTGAAGGGGAGCCGATGAGCGCCGAACTGATTCCGGGCGAGCTGACCCATGACGGCCGGCGCCGGAGCTTTCATCTGCGACCACCCCGGGATCCGGACAGTCCGCTGATCGTCGCGTTGCACGGGAATATGGGACCGGATGCCGAGGGCGGCGGTCTGCTCATGCACGACTGGACCCGATTCGCCGATCACGCCGAGGAATGGGGTGTCGGTGTCGTCTATCCGGACGGCTGCCACGGCAGTTGGGCGGACGGCCGGGGCGTCACGGCCGCGGAGGAGAACGGGGTGGACGATGTGGGGTTCCTGCGCACCCTGATCGACTGGTGCGCGGAGAAGTTCCGGACCGCATCCGATCGAACGCTGGTGGCCGGAATATCCAACGGCGCCTTCATGTCCCATCGTCTCGCGCTCGAATGCAGTGAACGGGTCGCCGTCTTCGCCGCGGTGGCCGGGGCGCTGCCCGCCGATCTGACCGCGGTGCGGCCGACCCACGCGGTGTCGGCGATGCTGATCAACGGCGATGCCGATCCCCTGGTGCCGCTCGCCGGCGGCCATTCCCGCCACCGCGGGCCGGACGGCGAACCGCGCGGGCGGATTCTCGGCGCCGCCGCGACCGCCGAGCACTGGGCGAGCCTCGACCGATGCGCGGACGAACGAACTACCGTCACGACCGCCGGCTCACGACGCGTCACCGCCGCACACGGCATCGGCGATACCGCCGTGACGGCATGGACGGTAGTCGGCGGCGGTCACACCTGGCCGGGTGTCGCCGTCCCGGAGGAGTGGGCCGGTGCTCCCGGTGCGGTATCCACCCTGGAATTCGATGCCACGGTCGAAATCCATCACTTCGCCCGCCCGCTGCTGCGACCGGCGGCGCGGCGGCTACGTCCACCTCGGTCGGAGAAGGAGAACCGATGAGCATCCTCGGCAAACTGCTCGCCAATCGCCGCGCCGGTACCTCGGAGCTGGCGTGGAATCAGCCGAACCTGTGCAGCGACACCGTCTTTCGGCTCACGAGTCCGGATTTCGAGCCGGAGACCACGCTCGACATCCGGCATGCCTCCCACCGAATCGGTGGCGCCGACGAGTCCCCGGCGCTGGACTGGAGCGGCGCGCCCGACGACGCGACAGGCTTTCTGCTGGTCGTCGAGGATCCCGACGCTCCGATGCGGAAGCCGTTCGTCCATTGCGTCGCGCTCCTCGAGCCGTCGCTGCGGAGCCTGGCACGCAACGCATTACGTGCCGATACCACCGAGCCGGGGGTACGGGTGCTGCGCTCCGGTTTCGGCAGCGGGTACATGGGTCCCGCGCCGGTCAAGGGACACGGTCCGCACCGGTACGTCTTCCAGTTGTTCGCCCTCGGCGCGCCCCTCACCACAGCCGCGGGCACACCTGTCGAGAACGCGAAACCCCGGGATGTGCTGGCGGCCGCGCAGGCCGTGGGCCGGGCCCGGATCGACGGTTTCTACGAACGTCGTTGAGGCTCAATCGCCGTTCGGCCGATAGCTGCGCAGGGCCTGCCGCAGTACCGCCAGTCGCTGGTCGCGAAAGTCCGTGCGGCCCTGCTCGATCGCGTCCAGTACGTCGAGGGCGGGGTCGGCACATGCCCAGAAGCGCAGCTTGGTCTCGGTGACGGGCTCGAGATCCCGCGCGCGACAGCGTTGGATCTCGCGCACGAAGTCGCGTCCCGCCTCCGGGTACAGGTAGCAGAGGTCGTAGTCGGGGTCGCCGATCTCCACATCGCCGAAGTCGATCAGGCCGCTGATCGCGCCGCCGGTTATCAACAGATGATCCAGGCTCATATCGGCATGGATGAGGGTCGGTTCGAAGTCGAAGTTCGCGTCGTCGTCGAGATATCGCTGCCAGGCCGCGGACAACTCCTCGGCCTCGGCCGCGTCCAGCAACGGAAGCACCTCGGCGCGAACGGACTTCAGATCCGCGGCGAAATCACCCCGCAGATCGGTGACCTCGACACCGAAGCTCCGTGCCCGGTCCACCGGAAACGAATGGATCCGATCGATCAACTCCGCGATCGTCCGCGCCGCGTCCGAGCGCAGCAATTCCCGCTCGACCCATTCTTCTTCGTCGAGCGATTCGCCCGGTACCAGCGGATACACGCAGAACTCGCCCGGCCCCAGCGGATTCGGCGCGGTGAACAGGAATTGCGGAATCGGCACCGGCAGCAACGGGGCCAATTCCGGAAGCAGACCGGCCTCGCGCGCGATTCCTTCCGCGCCGTGCGGGTCCTGGGGCAGACGCAACACGTAGGGCTGTCCCACCGAATCCAGCTGCAGCGCAACGCTGTCCAGCCCGGCGCCCAGCAGACGCAGCGAACCACTCGCCAACTCCGGCCGGGGCGAGCCGGCGAGGGCGCCGCGTACCCGGTCCTGCCAGTCGGGGGGAAGCTCCACGCTCGCGCGCATATCCATGTCCGAATCGTAGGACCGGTGTCCACCGGTTATCGCCGAGCGGCGATCGGCGCACGCCGGGCGGCCGGGGTGATGGCCGTCTAAGATCGGCGGCGTGCCGGAATCCGGGAGCTCAGTACCCGCCTCGGTCCAGGTGTGGCGGGCGTTGCAGCGGGTGTACGTCGACCTGCGCCCGGAGCTGGATGCCCAACTCCGTCGCGGCTACGGCATGCCCGCCAGCTGGTACGACATGCTCGTGGAACTCGCCGGCACGCCGCGTCTGCGGATGAGCGACCTCGGCGCGACCATGGTCCTCAGTCGCACCCGGGTGAGCCGCCTGGTCACCGAACTGGAGGCGCGCGGCCTGGTCACCCGCGAAACCAATCCCGCGGACGGCCGCTCGGCGTACGTCGCCATCACCGTGGCCGGGCGGCAGCGGTTACACGAGGCCACCCCCCACCATCACGCGGTCGTCGACCAGCATTTCGCCGGTCTGGGTGCCGACGAACTCGGCGCTCTCGCCACCGCCCTGCACAAGGTGCTCGCCGAGGACCGTCCGTGACCCGGTGGCGCACAATGGACCGATGTCCGCTCTCTCGACGGTGCTCGATCCGCTTCGGCACACCGCCGGCTATGCCCGCTACTTCCTGAACAAGAGCGCGCGCGACCGCGAAGATGCGCAGGCATTGCGCGAGCTCGAAGCCCGGCCGCTGACGCTGCCCGCCGGTCTCGAACTCGAATGGCTGGGCACCGCCGGGTATCGGATGACCTACGAGGGCGCGACACTGCTCGTCGATCCGTTCCTCACCCGGGTGCCGTTGTCGACGGTGGTGCGCCGCCGCACCGCGCTTCCCGATCCCACGTCGATCGACCGCTTCCTGCCAGGCCTCGGTGACGTATCGGGAATCGTTGTCGGACACGGTCATTGGGACCACGCGCTGGACGCTCCCGAGCTCGCGCGCCGTTTCGTCTGCCCGGTCTACGGCTCACGGTCGGTGCGCAATCTCATGGCCCTGCACGGACTCGGCGAACAGGGTGTGGAGGTGGAGCCGTACCGCCGCTACGAACTCGGACCGTTCACGGTGACCTTCGTGCCGAGCGTGCATTCGAAGATCCCGTTCGGCACCCGGATCCCCTCCCCCGGCGACACCAGCTGCGAATCCCTGGCCGCGCTGGCGCCGATGGCGTACGGCTGCGGACAGACCTGGGGCATCCATATCGCGGTGGCCGGTATCGAGATCTACCACCAGGGCAGCGCCGACCTCATCGATGACGCGATCCGGCACCGCGAGGTCGACATCTTCCTCGCCGGAGTGGCCGGACGGTCGGTGACGCCGGACTACTGGCACCGGATCCTGACGCGGCTGCGCCCCGCCACCGTCGTGCCGATGCACTACGACGATTTCCTCCGGCCGCTGGACGCGCCCATGGGCTTCACGGTCGATATCGCCCTGGCCGCGGTGCCCGACGAGATCGGCGCCGTGAGTCGCGCGATCGACGTGGTCGCCCTGCCGGCTCTCAGTCCTCGCGAACCGGACGCCCGATGAGCAGATGAGCCGGAATCGGCTGCCGGTCGATCTGCCGGTGTTCGACCGCCAGCCCTGCTCGTTGCAGCGCGCCCGATACCTCGTCGACCGGCCGCAGCCGGAAGCCGTGCGCCGTGAACGGCATCTTCGCCATCGCCGCCGGATCCCCGATGCCGACCACCACCCGGCCACCCGGGCGCAGCACCCGCGCCAGCTCCGCGCAGGCCTGGTCCAGATCGTCGATGAAATAGACGGTATTCACCGTGATCACCGCATCCAGGCTCGCCGATGCGAGCGGCAGCTCGGTGAGCGCGCCTTCCACGATCCGCAACCGGCCGGTGCCGATATCGCGGGCGAAGCGAGAACGGGCACGCGCCGACATATCCGGAGAGATCTCCACGCCGTGCACGGTCCCCGCCTCACCGACGGTGCGCAGCAGGATCGACAGCCCCACACCGCCGCCGAAGCCGATATCGGCCGCGGCCTGTCCCGAGCCCACCTCGGCCGCCTCGACCGCGGCGTCGATGGCGAAGCGATTGGCCCGGTTCAGCATCCGCGCCACCACCTTGCCCAGCACCCCGTGCGGATTGCCCAGCTGTTCGGCGACCGTGGACATAGCGCGTGTGACAAGGGAATTCATGGCACGCATGCTACCGATCCGGGCTCGCCTCGGCGGCGGACGCGGCTCGCCTGCGGCGCAGGTCCACCACCCGGCCCGCTCGACGGCCTACTCTGCATCCGTGAACGACTCCGACAATGTGCGCGACTCCGGGAGCTGGAAGCATCCGCACGAACCCCACGGCGGCGGTTTCGCCTCCCGGCTGAACTGGTTGCGGGCCGGAGTGCTGGGCGCCAACGACGGCATCGTGTCGACCGCGGGCCTGGTGGTGGGCGTCGCCTCGGCCACCGCGGCCACCACGCCCATCCTCACCGCCGGTGTGGCCGGGCTGGTCGCGGGTGCGCTGTCGATGGCGGCCGGTGAATACGTCTCGGTCAGCACCCAGCGCGACAGCGAACGCGCCCTCCTCTCGCTGGAGAAGCGGGAGCTCGCCGAAGATCCCGATTACGAACTGACCGAGTTGACCGAGATCTATCGGCACAAGGGACTGTCGGAGGCGACCGCGCGGCAGGTCGCGCAGGAATTGACCGCCCACGACGCCTTCGCCGCGCATGCCGAGGCGGAATTGGGTCTGGACCCGAACGAACTGACCAACCCGTGGCAGGCCGCGTTCTCCTCCGCGCTGGCGTTCACCTGCGGCGCCCTGTTGCCGCTGCTGGCGATTCTGCTGCCGCCGGCGAACTGGCGCATTCCGGTGACCTTCGCCGCCGTGCTGGTGGCGCTGGCCGCGACCGGATCGCTGAGCGCGCGCCTGGGCGGCAGCAATCGACGCCGGGCCGTGCTCCGGGTGGTGATCGGTGGTGCGCTGGCCATGATCGTGACCTACGGTATCGGCCAGATCCCGGGCGTATCCAGCGGCTAGTCGCGGATCTGATTGTCGCGCACGATGATTCCCGCGGCCCGCGCGAAGGCGGGCGCCATCTCCATCAGCTGGGGTGTGGTGATGATCGCCCCCTTCAGCGTTCCGATATCGGCGATGAGGTCCAGGGCGGCCGCGCCCCGCAGGTCCACATCCTTCAAGGTGGCCCCGTGCAGGGCGACGCCTTCGAGCCGCGATCCGGGAAAGTCGACCTTCCGAAGTGTGGCGGCGGAGAAGTCGGTATCGCGGAAGACGCAGTCGGCGAAGGTCACGTCATGCAGTGTGGCCGCGCGAAAGTTCACCGATTCGAATTTGCACCCCTCGAACCGGATGCGGCGCAGCTGCGCGTCGACGGCGATGACTCCCGACCACGCGGAGTCGACGAATTCGGCATTCAGCCACCGAGTTTCGCAGGCGTCGATCCCGATCCACCGCACCCCGCGCAGCCAGACGTCGTCGAATCGGCAGTGATTCAGGCTGCCGCCGCCGAGGACCACACCGGTCAGCGCCGACTCGCTGAACCAGGAGCCGCCCGCCGACACCTCGTCCAGGGACGTGGCGTCCAGGTGGACCCGCTCGTACTCGGTGTCGGGTGCGAGCGGTTCCACCAGCGGCGTCAGACTCCGGGCATACGGCAGATCGGCGAGGTCGCGAGGCATTCCTGCACCCTAGACATGCGCACCGACAGGCCCGCGGCGGCTCACTTCACGAATTGGTGGTCGGTGCGCACCCTCCCGTCGGTGTCGAAGGTCAGCACCTCGAGTCCGGATCCGGCGACCGTGCCGTCCGCGCGCGAACGCATCACCCAGGTCAGGGCCACGGCGGCCCCGGCGTGCCGAACCGGCTCGCCCTCGGGCTCGAAGACATGCTCACCGTCGGCGACGAACATGTCGTATGCCCGGGTGACACGGGTGAACATCGCGTCGTAGCCGCGGACCTCGATCGCCGGTGCGGAGACCCCGTAGTGGCGGGCGGTGTCGCGAATGCCCTCGGGCGGATTGACCATGACCTGATAGCCGTCCTCGGCCCAGAGCTCGCGGATCAGCGCGCGACGCCGGTCGGCATCGGGTTCGTTCCACTGCCCGACCCAGCGGTCGAGCAGATTCTTCAATTCGATATCGGTGGGTTCGTAGCTCATGCCGCCGAGTCTGTCCGCCGGCCCGCACTCGCGCGATTCCCTCCAGGGTATGGCGGAGCGCCACGCCGGGGCCGACGATGATCCCATGACGACAGTCGCGCAACCGGGACCCTTCGCGCAGGAACTGCGACGCTGGCGGGGGCTGCGGCGGTGGAGCCAGCTCGACCTGGCCATCCGCGCCGATACCACGCAGCGCCACCTCAGCTATCTCGAACAGGGCCGCTCCCGGCCGGGCCGATCCATCGTGCTGCGGCTGGCGGAATCACTGGAACTGTCGCTGCGCGAACGCAATGCGCTGCTGGCGACGGCCGGCTACGCCCCCGCCTACGACGAATCCGGTGTGGACGCACCGCAATTGGCTCCGGTGCGCGAGGCGCTGCGCACGATCCTGTCCGGGCATATGCCCTATCCGGCGCTGATCGCCGACCGCTACGGGTGTTTGATCGAAGCGAACGCCGCGTTCGACGTCTTCACCAACGGCTGTGCGCCCGAACTGCTCACCGCGCCGATCAATGTGCGCCGCTTGGCATTACATCCGGACGGCCTGGCACCTCGGGTGGTCAACTTCGCCGAATGGGGCCGCCATGTCACCGAATCCATGCGGGCACGCAACCGCCACTCACCGGATCCGCGCGCCGAGGAACTGGTCGCCGAATTCGAGAGCTACCTCCCGGACGCCGACCCCGGGCCCGGCTATCTGGGCTTCGCGGTGCCGCTGCGACTGCGCGGCGAGGCCGGCGAGTTGCGTTTGATCACCACGCTGACCTCGTTCGCCACCGCCACCGACGTCTCGCTGGCGGAACTGCATCTCGAGGCCTTCCTGCCCGCCGACGAATCCACCGCGGAACTGCTCCGCCGGCGCGCCGGGTGACCGATCGCGCTCGACCGGCCGGCGTCGAAACCTACTGCACCGGTTCGAAATCCATGCGGCCGTCTTCGGTCACCGCGTAGATGCCCGAGGCCAGATCCAGCGCGACCACGGTCCGTGCCGCGGCCTCGGCGATATGAATGCGCGGCGGATCGGGCCGGTCCGCGTCCTCCGGATAGTAGGTTCCGGGACCGTAGAACTGGCCGTAGCGCAGGACGACGCCACCGATCCCGAGCACCGCATCCTCCAGGAACTGCTTGGCGGCCTGTCCCTCTCCGGTCATCTCCCACGCGACGCTCTGGGCGAGAAAGCGTTTCGCGCCCGCTGCCTGTGCCGCGGCGATCAAATTCGCGGTGCCCTCGCGGCGCATCCGCGAATTCGCCGCCCGTCCGGCGGGCAGATCGGCGGGATCGTCGGGCAGGTCGGTGAGCTGGTGCATCACCAGATCGGGCGCGAAATCGCGCACCGCCTGTTCCAGCGCCGCCGCGTCGTAGACATCGCAGACGACCGGCAGCGCGCCGAAGCCGGTGAGCATCGACGTCTTCGACTCCGAGCGCGTGAGCCCGGCTACCTCGAATCCGGCCGAGACCAGCAGAGGTGTCAATCTGGCGCCCAGCACCCCGGTCGCGCCCGCCACAAAGATCCGCACGACGAATCACGATAACCGCCCGACGCCGGTCGGCCGGTCCGACACTCTCGACTACCCGGTGTGTGCGCTCCTTCGTTCGTCTCGCTCTTGCCCGGCCATACTCGTAGACGTATATTCGTAGACGAGTAAGGAGGTGTGGGCGATGCTCAAGAAGCGGAAAGTCGCCAATCTGCTGGCCCTGGCGGTCCTGGCGACGCTGATCGAACGTCCCATGCATCGCTACGAGATCGCGGCCCAGATGCGCGAACGCGGCAAGGACCGCGATATGGACATCAAGTGGGGTTCGCTCTACACGGTTGTGCAGAATCTCGAGAAGCACGGATTCGTCGAGGTCATCGGCAGCGAGCGCGACGGCGCCCGGCCCGAACGGACGATCTACCGGCTCACCGACGCCGGCCGCGCCGAGGCCGAGGACTGGATCCGGGAACTGATCTCGACCCCCGAACCCGAACCCCATCGGTTCGTGGCGGGCCTGTCCGTCGTGGCCCTGCTGTCGCCGGACGAGGTGATCACACTGCTCGACGAGCGCACCCGGCTGCTCGCGGCGGAGATCGCCGAGCGCCGCCGCGAAATCGAGGAGCAGACACGATTTCTGCCGCGGCTCTTCCTGGTCGAGGCCGAATTCGGCGTCGCGATGCTCGAGGCCGAGGCGGCCTGGGTCGCCGAACTGCGTACGGAACTCGCCTCCGGCACCTTCCCCGACATCGATTTCTGGCGGCGCGCCCACTCGGAGCAGATTCCGCCCGCCGAGGTCGCCGCGATGGTGGAAGGAGGGACGTTCCGACAGCCGACCGACGACTGAAATCCACGCTACGACAATCCACCGACGAACCGGGCCCGGCGCAGTGCGGCAACACCGCGCCGAGCTCGATCCACTTACCTCTCGAACCGCATTCACGCAGGCGAACCCAGCCCGAGTATGGCAACTTCAGGATAACTGGGCAGCGCGTGCGCGGATCGGATCGGGTTCATCCACTCGAGGAGAATTCCCATGTCCGCAGTCACATCCGCCCTCGTCATCGGCGGCGGTGTCGCCGGCCCCGTCGCCGCCACCGCCCTGCGCAAGGCCGGAATCGAGGCGACTGTCTACGAGGCCTATCCGGGACCGGCCTACAACATCGGCAGCGCCCTGGGTTTCGCACCCAACGGCCTGGCCGCCCTGGACACCATCGGCGCCGGCGATGCCGTGCGGGCCGTCGCTCTGCCGATCACTCGCACCGTGATGTCGTTGGGCCACAAAGACATCGAGCTGCCGACGGCCGCCGGCCTGGAACCGCTGCACGCGATCGATCGCAGCGCCCTGCATCAGGTCCTGCACGATCATGCCGTCGACACCGGCGTGGCGGTCGAATACTCCAAGCGCCTGGTCGGCGTCGAGGAACATCGCGACGGCGTGACCGCCCGGTTCGCCGACGGCTCCACCGCCACCGCCGACATCCTCGTCGGCGCCGACGGCATCAAGTCGCGCGTGCGCGCGCTCATCGATCCGAACGCCCCGGGCGCCGACTACACCGGCATGCTCGGTTTCGGCGCCTACACCGCATGCTCGCACCCGGTCACCCCGGAGACCATGGTGTTCGCCTACGGTCGCAACGCCTACTACCTGTATTGGTCGATGCCCGACGGCCGGATCGCCTGGGGCGCCAATCTGCCCCACAAGCAGTATCTTTCGCTGACCGAGGCGCGGGAGGTCCCGGCCGAACGGTGGTTGCGGACCCTGCGCGAGGTCTACGGCGAGGACACCCCCGGCGCCGAACTGGTTCGCAACACCCGGCCGGAAGAATTGGTCGTCACCGGCGGCCTGCACATCATGCCGCCGGTGCCGCACTGGTATCGCGATCGCATGGTGCTGGTCGGCGACGCGGTGCACGCGCCGTCCAACAGCACCGGCCAGGGAGCGTCGATGGCCATCGAGAGCGCGGTGCAGCTCGCTCGCTGTCTGCGCGATTTCGATTCACCGGCAACGGCTTTCGCCGCCTACGAACGGATCCGTCGTCCCCGGGTGGAGAAGGTGGCGGCCCGGGGAGCCAAGATCAACCAGTCGAAGACCGTCGGCCCGGTGATGCGCCGGATGATGCCGCTGGTCATGCCGCTGGCGACCAGACTCTTCAAAATGGAGGAGGTCATGGCCCGCGAACAGAGCTACACCATCGACTGGGACGCGCCGGTCGACGAGCGCGCCGAACTCGCTATCGCGTAAGTATTCACCTGGAGGGCAGGGTAATCGAGCCCGGGCGCTGCGGCCGGCGGTGATCACACGGTCAGCCGCAGCGCCTCCGGCCGTTCCACTTCCTCCAGCAGTTTCGCCGCGATATTGTCCAGCGCGCGGTCGAAGAGTGCGCGATCATCCGGGTCGGCGCAATCCCAATCGTCGAGGTAGCGGCACAGCCACTTGCGCCAGGCGGCGAGAATGCGGTCGTACTCGGCTTGGCCACTCGCGGTCAGATCCATTCGGTCGCCGTCGAATTCGATGTAGCCGGATCGCACCGCCTTGTCGTACACCGGTTCCAGCACTTCCGGCGGCATCCAGTGCGCTCGCGCCACCGCCGCCAGCTCGGCCGAACCGCGGGCGCGCTGCAACATCTTCACCTGCCCGATGGCCCAGGCCTGATCCCGGCCGAGCGGACTGTCCGCGGCCGCCAGGATCTGCGGATCGGGCAGCTCGTCGTCGCGCAGTCTGCGCAGTACGTTCGCCAGCGAATGTTCCAGGCGGACAATATGATCCGGAGAATCGGGTACCGAGAAACCGCCGCCCACATCGGCCGCCTCCGCGCGTACGCTGTCGCGCAACGGCACCTGCTTCAGGAACCACGCCACGACGAAACCGACCACGGCCACCGGCACCCCCCAGCGGAAGACGTAGTCGATGGTGTCGGCATAGGCGTCGATGATCGGGATCGCCTGGGCGTACGGAAGCTGGTGCAGCAGTTGCGGACTCTGCGCCACCGTGGGCGGCACCCCGGGCACCTCGGTGAGTGCCTGGCGCAGATTCGGTTCCAGCTGATTGCTGTAGAGCGTGCCGAAGATCGCGGTGCCGAAGGCCGACCCGACGGTCCGGAAGAAGGTGACACCCGAGGTGGCGGTGCCCAGGTCCTGGTACGGGACGGTGTTCTGCACGACGATCGTCAGCACCTGCATCGCCAGGCCGATGCCCAGACCGAGGATCAGCATGTACAGCGATTGCAGCCAGAAGCCGGTGGTCCGGCCCATGGTCGACATCAGATACAGCCCCACCGCCATGACCGCGGTGCCCGCGACCGGGAAGTATTTGTAGTAGCCGGTCCGGCCGACCACCTGCCCGGAGATGATCGAGGTGGTGAACAATCCCACCACCAACGGCAGGGTGCGCAGTCCGGACGCGGTGGCCGAGACACCGTTGACGTATTGCAGATAGGCCGGCAGATAGGTCATCGCGCCGAGCATCGCGAAGCCGACGATGAAGCTGAGGATCGAGCAGACGGTGAAGACATTGCTGCGGAACAGATGCATCGGCAGCATCGGCTCGGCCGCGCGGGTCTCGACGAAGACGAACGCTGCCAGCAGGACCACCGCGGCCGCGAACAGTCCGATGATGGTCGCCGAACCCCACGGATACTCCTGGCCGCCCCATTCCAGTCCGAGAATCAGACAGCTGACGCCGATCGCGACCAGTGCGATGCCGGCGTAGTCGACCACCGGCCGCACCGCGGCGCGGATCGACGGAATCGCCCGTGCCGCAACGGCGATCATCAGAATCGCCAGCGGCACGTTCACGTAGAAGCACCAGCGCCAGCTGGCATGGTCGGTGAACAGCCCGCCCAGCGTAGGGCCGACCACGGTGGTGATGCCGAAGACCGCGCCCAGCGCACCCTGATATTTGCCCCGGTCACGCAGCGGGATCACATCGGCGATCAGCGCCATCGAGGTCACCATCAGCCCGCCCGCGCCGACCCCCTGGATGCCGCGCGCGACGATCAGCAGCGTCATGCCGTGGGCGAGCCCCGCCACCATCGACCCGATGATGAAGATCAGGCCGCTGAGCTGGAAGATCAGTTTGCGGCCGAACAGGTCGCCGAATTTTCCCGCCAGCGCGGTGGCGACGGCCTCGGCCAGCAGATACGCCGTCACGACCCAGGCCATATGCCCGGCGCCACCCAGGTCGGCGACGATGGTCGGTAACGCGGTCGACACGATGGTCTGGTCGAGCGCGGCCATCAACATCCCCAGCACGACGGTGGCGAAGACGACGTTGACGCGGGTATGGCTCACGGGTGCGGGCGATTCCGCGACTGCGGCGACACCGGACATTAGCTCAGTATGTGCCCTGGGCCCGATTCGATCGGCATAAAAAGGGAATACGCCAGCTCGCGTCCCTCATCCGCAAATCTCCGGCATTCATATCGCCCATGCCGGAGCCATGGTCGATACCCTGACGACACGGCGGCCGAACCCTACCGCCGGAACTTACTCTGGAGTAAGGTCACGCGGTGAGGATGCGACGAGGCTCCTTCTCCCAAACGTAAACAGTGAGGTCTCACCATGGCGTGGAATCCCAGCGAGATCCCGGCGCAGCACGGACGCACGTTCGTGATCACCGGAGCCAACGGCGGTATCGGCAAGCACACCACCCGAGCACTGGCCGCCAAGGGGGCGACCGTGATCATGGCCTGCCGCAACACCACGACAGCACAGCAGGTCGCCGACGGTATCGAGGGTGATGTCAGAGTTTCCGCACTGGATCTGGCCGATCTCGCCTCGATTCGCGAATTCGCCGAGCGCACCGGGGAATTCGATGTGCTGATCAACAACGCGGGACTGATGAACATCCCCTTCTCGCGGACCGAGGACGGCTTCGAAACCCAGTGGGGGGTCAACCATCTCGGTCACTTCGCGCTGACCGGACTGCTGCTGGACCGTATCGGCGACCGGGTGGTCACTCTCGCCAGCATCGCGCACCGGCAGACGCCGAAGCTGTGGATCGACGACCTCAACTACGAAAACCGCCGCTATCAGCGCAACCTCGCCTACGCACAGTCGAAGTTGTCGAATCTGATGTTCGCGCGCGAACTGCAACGGCGCCTGGCCGAGTCCGGATCCGCCAAGCGGGCCTATGCCGTCCATCCCGGCGTCTCGCCCACCGATCTGTTCACCCGGACCGAGACCCCGCTCGACAAGGTCGCCAAGCCCTTCATCGCATTGGCCGGGCACTCCCCGCGCAAGGCGGCGGAGTCGAGCCTCTACGCGGCCACCGTGCCGGACGCCGATCCGAACACCTACTGGGGACCGACGCTGCTGTTCGGTTCCCGCGGTCCGGTGCGGCCGTCACCGTCGAGCGGGCTGTCGAAGAACACCGATCTGCAGCGGCGGCTGTGGGAGGAATCCGAGCGGCTGACCGGCGTGACCTACAAATTCTGACCAGCGCCGATCGCCGGGCACCTCACACTACGGCCCGTGTAGTAGACCGAGTACCGTGGTAGGCGTGTCCGCTCCACATCGTCGCCCGGCCCTGATCATCCTGGTGGTCGTGGCCGCGCTGGCGTGCCTGGGGTTGGGCTGGTGGCAGTGGGGACGGTTCGAATCCTCGTCCGGAACCGCGCAGAACCTCGGTTACGCGCTGCAATGGCCGCTGTTCGCCGGATTCGTGGTCTTCGCTTATTTCCGGTTCGTGCGACTCGAACGCGATACCGCCGCCCAGCACACCGAGGCGACGGAACCGGCCGAGGCATCGAGCCCGGCCGACTCCGCGACCCCGGCTCGGCGGAAGACCAAACGGGCTGCTCCGCGCGAGATCCCGGCCGGCATCCTGCCCGAACGGCCGACCGCCGCCCGCGACGACGACCCGGTGCTGGCCGAATACAACAAATACCTTGCCGATCTGCACGCACAGGATGTGCGCGAGCGGATGCACGCCGTGGGGCTCGACGGCCCCGACACCGAGAGGAGAGCCGGTTGAGCGCCGACCACCCCACCACCCCGGCCGCCACCACCACACCGGCACCGGCCGGCACGCCCGCCCCCGCGGCCCGCGACACCGGCCGCATCCGGTCGGCGCTGACCCGCTACCGCGTGCTCGCCTACATCACCGGTGTCTGGCTGCTGCTGTTGTGCGCGGAGATGGTGTACAAATACCTGCTGCTCGACGACAGCAGCAAGGCGCCGCACTGGCTGTTCTACATCGGCCAGATCCACGGCATCTTCTACATGCTGTACCTGGTGTTCACCATCGACCTGGGCATCAAGACGCGCTGGAAGCCGCTGACGCTGGTGATCACCGCGCTCGCCGGAACCATCCCGTTCCTGTCCTTCGTCTGCGAGCACTACCGCACCCGCCAGGTCCGAGCCGAGTTCTTGAGCTGAGCCGCTGAGCCGCGCTCAGGACTCGGCCAGGTCTGCCAGTGCCGGGAGCAGGGCGCGCAGGGCTCGGCCGCGGTGGGAGGCGGCGTCCTTGTCCGCCGGAGTGAGCTGGGCCGCCGAGACCGATCCGCCGGCCGGGACGAACAAGGGGTCGTAGCCGAAACCGCCGTCGCCGACCGGCTTTCGCGCGATCCTGCCCGGCCATTGGCCGAGGGTGACGACCTCACGGCCGTCGGCGACCAGAG
This sequence comes from Nocardia sp. NRRL WC-3656, assembly GCF_000720265.1. Classification (NCBI taxonomy): domain Bacteria; kingdom Bacillati; phylum Actinomycetota; class Actinomycetes; order Mycobacteriales; family Nocardiaceae; genus Nocardia; species Nocardia sp. NRRL WC-3656. Next base: position 227,132 of record NZ_JOJF01000012.1, read on the forward strand.
CGCAGGCCGAGACGAAGCGGGCGCCGCGGCGTTCGTCGGGGACGTCTCCCAGCTGGGCGAGCAGCAGCTCGTTGTTGGCCGCGTCGTCGCCGTGGCGGCCCGCCCAGCGCGCGGACAGCACGCCCGGCATACCGTTGAGAGCGTCGACCGCGAGGCCGGAATCGTCTGCCACACAAGGCAATCCGGTGGCCGCCGCACCGTCGCGAGCCTTGGCGAGAGCATTCTCCTCGAAGGTCGCACCCGTTTCGGGGGCCTCCGGGAACGGCGGCACCTCGTCCAGGCCGATGATCTCCAGACCCGCGACGCCCGCCTCGGCGAGGATGCGGCGCAGTTCGCCGAGCTTCTTCGCGTTGCGACTGGCCACCAGTACCCGGCGCGCCATTACTTCCTCTTCTCGCCCGGCTCGGGCAGATGTCCCGGATACGGCAGCGCGAGCGCCTGCTTCTGGACCTCGAACAGCTGCTCACAACCGGCCAGCGCGGAATCCAGCAGCTTGTCCAGAGTCGAGCGGGGGAAGGTGGCGCCCTCGCCGGTGCCCTGGATCTCGACCAGGGTGCCGGTGTCGGTCGCGACCACGTTCATATCGACCTCGGCGCGCGAATCCTCCTCGTACGGCAGGTCCAGGCGCACCCGCCCGTCCACCACACCGACGCTGACCGCGGCGATCATGCACGAGATCGGCTGCGGATCGGCCAGGCGGCCGGCGGCTCCGAGGTAGGTGATCGCATCCGCCAGCGCCACATAGGCGCCGGTGATCGCCGCGGTGCGGGTGCCGCCGTCGGCCTGCAGGACATCGCAGTCGAGGGCGATGGTGTTCTCGCCGATCGCGGCCAGGTCGATGCACGCCCGCAGCGACCGGCCGACCAGACGGCTGATCTCCTGGGTGCGCCCGCCGACCTTGCCCTTCACCGATTCGCGCCCGCTGCGGGTGTGAGTGGCGGCCGGCAACATCGCGTATTCGGCTGTGAGCCAGCCCAATCCGGAGTCGCGCCGCCACGGGGGCACGCCCTCGGTGACGCTCGCGGTGCACATCACCCGCGTCTGACCGAATTCGACCAGTACCGAACCCGCCGGATGCGTGGTGAATCCCCGGGTGATCCTTACCTCGCGGAGCTCGTCGTCCGCTCTGCCATCGGCTCGTCTAGACACCACGCCAGCCTAAGGGATGGGTACGACGCCCCTCCCCCGGCGGGGCACCAACATCTCCACCCGGCGGGGTCGGCGCTCAGATGTCGATGACCTCGCCCGGCGAGACCGCGTGCACGGGCCCGCTGAACTGCTCCTTGGCCTCGGCGATGACGTCCTCGCGCGAGGTCCACGGCGGAATGTGGGTGAGCAGCAGTTCGCCGACATTCGCACGGGCGGCGATCATTCCGGCCTCGGTACCCGAAAGGTGAATCCCCGGTGGGCGATTGGCCGGATCGTGCGTCCAAGAGGCTTCCGACAGCAGGATGTCGGCGCCCTCCGCGAGTTCGAAAACGGCGGGGCACAATGCGGTGTCACCCGTGTAGACCAGGGTGCGGCCGGTGGCGGTGGTGATGCGCAGGCCGTAGGACTCCGGCGGGTGGTACATCCGGCGGGCGACCACCGTGTGGCCGGGACCGAAGCGCACCTCGGCGCCTTCCTCCCAGGGGCGCATATCGATCACGTCGGACCAGTCGTCGCATTCGCCGCCGATCTCGGCCGAGGCGTTGCCGATTCGCAGCGCCGAATCCGAGGGGCCCTGCACGATGGCCTTCCCGGTCGGCGGGTTCGGGTGATACCGCCGCCACACCAGCAATCCGGGCAGGTCCAGGCAGTGATCGGCGTGCAGGTGGGTGAGGAAGATGTCGACCTCGCCGGGATCCAGGTGGCGCTGCAACGCACCCAGCACGCCGGGACCGAAATCGATCACGGTGGGGGTCATATCCGGACCGGTCAGCAAATAGCCCGACGCAGGGGAATCCGGGCCGGACACACTGCCCGAACACCCGAGGACGGTGAGGCGCATTCCCCCATGCTGCCACGCTGCATTCTCACTCAACTGGGGATCCCCCAAATCGCCGGCCGAGTTCCGCAGTCACCCCGACGATGCGAGGCGGCCGGCACTCTCCCCGCGACGATGACGACGTTCATTCGATGAGAGTACCCAGCCGGCCAGCAGTCCACCCAACGCACCGAAAAGATGCCCTTGCCAAGAGATTCCGGACTGTCCGGGCAGCACACCCCACAGAATCGAGCCGTAGAGCACACCCACGACGACGCCCACGAGGATCTGCCACAGGTTGCGGGTGAACAGGCCGCGCGAGATCAGATAGGTGAGCCAGCCGAACACCAGGACCGAGGCGCCGATGTGCACCGAACCGCTCGCTCCGGTGAGCCAGGTGCCGATCCCCGCCACGATCCAGACGATGGCGGTGGCGGCCAGACCGCGACCGATCCCGGTGAGCAAGGTCAGCAGTCCGAGCACGATCACCGGCAGGGTGTTGCCGATCAGATGCGCCCAATTCGCGTGCAGGACGGGGGCGAAGACGATGCCCTCCAGACCCGCGGCCGTCCGGGGCCTTACCCCCGCACCGTCGAGGTCGTGGTTCGAGACGGTGTCGACCCCCTCGACCGCGTACAGCAGCGCCACGAAGCTGAGGGTCATCGCAATCGCCCGCTGCCACAACAACTTCAGCGCGGCGGTGCGTCCGGACTCGGATGCCGGCGTAGCGGGAACGGGCCGCGGCGACGGAGATTGCGAACCGGACGGTACGGAACCGGCGGGCGTTCCCGCGGACTTCTGCAGTTCGGCCCGCAGCGCGGCAATCCGATCCGGGTCGAAGGACGGGCCCATCTGCTCGGCCACCGCCATCACCTCCTCGCGAGACCGGCCGTCCGGTCGCTCGCCCTCAACGGTACCGCTGCGGCGAGGAACCGGACTCGGACCGGCGCTGCGGCCGGTCCACCGGGATTACGCCCAGAGCTGACCTTCGAGCCGTTCCTCGGCTTCCTCGAGCGTGCCGTCGTACGCGCCGGTCGACAGGTATTTCCAGCCACCGTCGGCCACCACGAACGCGATATCGGCCCGCTTGCCCGCGCGCAACGCCTTGTTGCCCACACCGAGGGCGGCGTGCAGGATCGCACCGGTGGAGATGCCGGCGAAGATGCCCTCCTCCAGTACCAGCTCCCGGGTGCGCCGCACCGCGTCGTAGGGCCCGACGGAGAACCGCGAGGTCAGCACCGACTCGTCGTAGAGCTCCGGAATGAAGCCCTCGTCGATGTTGCGCAAGCCGTAGACCAGTTCGCCGTATCGCGGCTCGGCGGCCACGATATCGATCTCCGCGACCTTCTCGCGCAGGTAACGACCGGTTCCCATCAGAGTCCCGGTGGTGCCCAGACCGGCGACGAAGTGGGTGATCTCCGGAAGGTCCGCCAGGATCTCCGGGCCGGTGCCCTGATAGTGCGCGTCGGCATTGGCGGGATTGCCGTACTGGTACAGCATCACCCAGTCGGGATGTTCGGCGGCGATCTGCTTGGCCTTCGCGACGGCCTGGTTGGAACCACCGGCCGCCGGCGAGTCGATGATTTCGGCGCCGAACATGGTCAGCAGCTGCCGCCGCTCGACCGAAGTGTTCTCCGGCATCACACAGACCAGGCGATAGCCCTTGAGCTTGGCGGCCATGGCCAGCGAGATGCCGGTATTGCCACTGGTCGGCTCCAGAATCGTGCAGCCGGGCCGCAGCGTGCCGTCGGCCTCGGCCTGTTCGATCATGCGCAGGGCGGGTCGGTCCTTGATCGACCCGGTCGGGTTGCGGTCCTCGAGTTTGGCCCACAGCCGGACGTGGTCGTCACCGTCCCATTTGGGCGACAGCGTCCGCAGACCCACCAGCGGGGTGTTGCCGAGGGTCTCGATCAGCGATTCGTAGCGTGCCACGGAAATCAGCGGCCGAGCGCGCCGCCGGCGACGGTGCTGTCCAGGCCGCCTCCGGCGACGGCGGGAAGAATGGTCACCGATCCGTTGGCCGGAACCTCGGCCTCCAGCCCGCCGGCGAAGCGCACGTCCTCGTCGTCGACGTAGATGTTGACGTAGCGGTTGAGCTTGCCGTCGGACAGCAGGCGCTGTTCGAGTCCGGGGTAGTTGGTCTCGAGGTCACCGATCACCTCGGCGAGGGTGGAACCGGTCGCCTGGACCCGCTTCTCACCTCCGGTGAGGGTGCGCATGATGGTCGGGATGGACACGGTTACCGACATGGGTGCTCCTGTTTCTTCTAATCGCCTGGTTCGCGGACGCGTCGGGCTCAGGCCCGGGGGTATTCGGTCACGATCTTCACCGGTTCCTCGGTGACCACACCGTCGAGGATCCGGTAGCTGCGCAGTTCGTGCTCGTGCGGGTCGCGGGTGGACACCAGCACGTAGTGGGCGTTCGGCTCGGAGGCGTACGAGATGTCCGTCCGGCTCGGATAGGCCTCCGTGGCGGTGTGCGAGTGGTAGATCACCACCGGCTCCTCGTCGCGGTCGTCCATCTCCCGCCAGACCCGCAGCTGTTCGCCGGAGTCGAATCGATAGAAGGTGGGCGAGCGCTCTGCGTTGATCATCGCCACGAATCGCTCGGGGCGGTCGGAGCCCTCGGCGCCGGCGATCACACCGCAGGCCTCGTCGGGATGATCGGCGCGGGCGTGCGCCACCATCGCATCCACGAGATCGGCCCTGATCACCAGCACAGTTCGAATCCTTCCGCTCACGCCCGCGACGCGCCCGGCCCGCGCGGGTCGTATCGCTGCCGTCAACGGCCGAGGATATTCGGCTATTCCCACCCACCGCGCGGCCGGGCCTGATATGGCACGTCGGAGGGCGGCGGAATACCTCGATCGGGGCGGACGCCACTCAGCCGAACAACTCGCGGTAGGTCGGAATGCCCGCCACCGGGTTCGCCCGCAGGACCGCGTCCACGATCGCCCGCTCCACACAGACCGCGGCCGCGGTGCACAGTTCGTCGAGCAGCAGCAGATCCGCCGGAAACGCGGGCGGCAGCGCGATATTCGATTCCGTGGTCACTGTGCCGGTGGCCAGCGCGAACAGAGTGTCGCCGTCCAGCGGGGAATGGGCGGGACGGATCGCGCGGGCCAGCCCGTCGTGCGCGGTGACGGCGAGGCGGCGACATCCCGCCGGATCCAGCGCCGCATCGGTGGCCACCACACCGATGGTGGTGTTGAGCACGGTTCCCTTCACCGGCAGGGCATTGGCGCGGGCCAGCGCTTCGGTGGTGGCGGGTGCCAGACCGTGCTCCGGTCCGTCGGTACCCGCTCCCCACGGCAGACCGGTCCGCGGATCGAATACCGAGCCGACCGGATTGGCGACCACCAGCGCACCGACGGTGTGACCGGCGGCCGGGCCCGCGGTGAAACGCACACTGGCCGTGCCGATTCCGCCTTTGAGGGAACCGGCTCGCGCGCCGGTACCGGCGCCCACACTGCCACGCTCGAACACCGCACTCGCCGATTCCGTTGCGCGATAACCGAATTCCGCGGTCGGCCGGATATCCCACGCTCCCACCGGAAGATCGAAGATCACCGCGCCCGGAACGATCGGCACCACCCGCGAGGGATCGGCCGGATCCATCGGAATGCCCTCGCCGTCCTCCTCCAGCCGGCGCATCACCCCGTCGGCGGCCGCCAGCCCGTAGGCGCTGCCCCCGGTGAGCAGCACCGCATTCACCTGCCGCACCGTCTGTCCGGGATCGAGCAGATCGGTCTCGCGGGTACCCGGTCCCCCGCCGCGCACGTCGACCGAGGCGGTGGCGCCGCCCGGCACGCGCACCACGGTGCATCCGGTCGCGGCGCCGGAACCCAGCGTCGCGTCCGGATCGAGTTCGTGATGATGGCCGACGAGCACACCAGCGATATCGGTGATCGAATCGCGAGGTCCCGGCACCGAAGTCACATGTCCTCCTGCAGAGGTCGGCATCCGCGCGGCGAGAGCGGAGTCAGGGAGCGAGGGCGTGCAGCAACGAATCCTGCATCCAGGTGAGCCAGTGGTAGACGTCCAGGTGCGGGGCGCGGGGGTCGTCCGGATCGAGTTGGTCCGGCGTGTCGGGATCGATGCCCAGTGCGGTGCCGAGCGCCAACCGCACGTCGTTGAGCGCGTTCAGCCAGGCGTCGGCCTGTTCGGGGGTGAGCACGATCTTGCCGCCGCGCTCGGGCAGGGTTTCCAGAACCACCGTACCGGCGGCGACCTTCGCGTCGATGATCTCGGGTTCGTGCAGGCTGCGCAGAGCGCTGTTGAGATCGGCGCGGTCGGCGTCCGGGGAACCGGGTTCCTTGCGATGAAAGTCGGGCAGCAGCCGCGCCAGCCGCGGGTCCTCCGGCGGAGCGCTGTTGCCGGTGCGAAGTCCGGTCAGCTCCGCGAGATCGTCCTCGGGGGTGGACCGGGCCCGATCGGTGAGCAGTCCGGTTACCGCCCCCACCAGCGAACGCAGAACGTCCGCCTCCCTGGGGTCCATTTCCGACCGCAGCTTGAGCCCGCTCAGCGAGTTCTTCCTGCTCCACTTGCGCACGGGGCTACCGTAGCCGTCGCGGTCACTGGTCACGTTGCATGGTCGCCCAGAGTCCGGCGGCATGCAGACGCTGAACGTCGTGCTCCATCCTGTCCCGGGACCCCGACGACACCACCGCCTTGCCCTCGTTGTGTACCTGCAGCATCAGTTCGGTTGCCTTGGCTTTGCTGTAACCGAACAGCTTTTGGAAGATGTAGGTGACGTAGTGCATCAGGTTCACCGGGTCGTCCCAGACCACCGTGACCCACGGCCGGTCCTCGGCCTCCAGGATCTCGGTGACCTCGACGGTTTCCGGTGTGGCCTGAGCCGCCGACAACTGTCCGGCTACGGCGCATACGCGGCTGGTTCGCCCCGCCCACGACTGCTCCGACCATGCCGTGTCCTGCGGGCCCGTCGCTCGCGCCGCTGCCTGGTTCGCGCCGACCGGACCGGCGGCGATCCGGACGGCGTCTCTCATGCACAGACCCATACCCTCAGAGTACGACGCGCCTCCGGATAAACAACACCCGCGCCGAGCAGGTCCCGAAGGCCATCCGCGCCGCCGCGCGTCCGGTATGTCTACAGTGGCCGCGTGGACACATCGGCCGCCGCCGCGAGCACCGCCCTGCTGACCGACCAGTACGAGCTGACCATGCTCGCGGCCGCCCTGGCGGACGGTTCGGCCCAGCGGCAATGCACCTTCGAGGTATTCGCTCGCCAGTTGCCACACGGCCGCCGATACGGCGTCGTCGCGGGTACCGACCGGTTGCTCACCGCGTTGCGGGACTTCCGTTTCGGCGAAGCCGAACTCGCTGTGGCAGCGCGATTCCTGGACCCGCGGACCCTGGAATGGCTGCGCGATTTCCGCTTCACCGGCGATATCGACGGCTATCTGGAAGGCGATCTCTACTTCCCCGGCTCGCCGATCCTGTCGGTGCGAGGCAGTTTCGCCGAGTGCGTGGTACTGGAAACGCTGATCCTGTCGATCCTCAACCACGACAGCGCGATCGCCGCCGCGGCGGCTCGGATGGTCAGCGCGGCCGCGGGACGCCGGATGATCGAGATGGGTTCGCGCCGCACCCACGAACTGGCCGCTCCCGCCTGCGCCCGCGCCGCCTATCTGGCCGGATTCGACGCCACCTCGAATCTGGAGGCGGTGCGGCGCTACGGGATTCCCGGCGCCGGCACCAGCGCTCACGCCTTCACGCTGCTGCACAGCGGCCCGGACGGACAGCACGAGGCGGCGGCGTTCCGCAGTCAGGTCGACGCGCTGGGCATCGGCACCACACTGCTGGTGGACACCTTCGACATCACCGCCGGGGTGGCCCGGGCCATCGAGGTGGCCGGGCCCGAATTGGGCGGTGTGCGTATCGATTCCGGCGACCTGGGCGTCTTGGCGCGGCAGGTGCGCGATCAGCTCGACGCCCTCGGCGCGAAACACACCCGCATCGTGGTATCCGGCGATCTGGACGAATACGCGATCGCCGCCCTGCGCGCCGAACCGGTCGACGTCTACGGCGTGGGCACCTCCCTGGTCACCGGGTCGGGCGCGCCGACCGCCGGAATGGTCTACAAGCTGGTGGAAGTCGAGGGCGTACCGGTGGCCAAGCGCAGCAGTCACAAACAGTCGCGAGGCGGTACCAAGCGCGCCGTGCGACTGTCCCGCGATACCGGCACCATCGTCGAGGAGATCGTGTATCCGGCCGCGGCACCCCGACCCACCGGCAACGGGTACGAGGTGCGGGATCTGCTGATTCCGCTCATTCGCAAAGGCGAGCCGGCAGCCGATTCACCGGACCTGGCCGGCAGCCGGGAGTTGGTGGCACGCGGGCTGGTCAGCCTCCCCTGGGAAGGTTTGAAATTGTCCGCGGGCGAACCGGCTGTAGCGACCACATTCCTACAATGAAGGAGAGGCAACCGGCGCGAAACGAGGTGCGGGAGATGGGTAGAGCACTCATCGTCGTCGATGTGCAGAACGACTTCTGCGAGGGCGGCTCCCTCGCGGTCGCGGGCGGGGCCGCGGTGGCCCGGCAGATCAGCGAGTATCTGGTCGCCCGGGGCGACGACTATGCCGCCATCGCCGCCACCCGCGATCTGCACATCGATCCGGGCGGCCACTTCTCCGATCGGCCCGACTTCGTGGACACCTGGCCGCGTCATTGCGCCGCCGGCACCCCGGGTGCGGATTTCCACCCGAACCTGGAGATCACACATTTCGAGGCGGTGTTCTCCAAGGGCGCCTACAGTGCCGCCTATTCCGGCTTCGAAGGCGCGACCGAAGACGCGGTCGGATTGGCGGAGTGGTTGCGCGCCAAGGGCATCGACGCGGTGGACGTCTGTGGCATCGCCACCGACCACTGTGTCCGCGCCACCGCCGCCGACGCCCGCGCAGCGGGTCTGTCCACGCGGGTTCTGCTCGATCTCACCGCGGCGGTGTCGGCGGAGACGACGCAGATCGCGCTGGATCGTCTGCGTGCGGCCGGTGTCGAGTTGTCCGGACAGGTCCCTTTGCTGAACTGACCCGAGCCTTGCTGAACTGACCCGAGCCGCGCCGCGGTCCCGGGCGGACCGGACTTCGACCCCGCCCGATCTCAGCCGGCCAGGAAGCCGACCAGCGCACCGGCCACCGCCTCGGGGTTCTCGACTTGGGGATAGTGACCCGTCGCGGGCGGCTCGTCCAGCACTTCGAAGCGCGCTCCCGGCAGCCGTTCCCGCAGGCGCGGAAGGAGATGGCCGCCACTGATCGGATCGGCCGGACCCCATACGAAAAGCGTGGGCCCGGAATACGTTTCGAGCGCCTGCTGCCAGCGTTCGGCATTGGCCCGGCGCTCGGCGTGGTAGCGGTTGAGCGCCCATTGCACGTGCTTACCGCCGCCGTCGGTCATCGCCAGCCACATCTGATGCAGATCGGCATCGGGGACCGGGCGCCCCAGGATCCTGCGCAGGGTCATCCGGAAGGTCGTCTCCGACATGAGCGGATTCAGTATCTTGCCGATCGGGGTGGTCATCAGATGCTGAATCGGCAAGGGCCGGTACAGGTCCGGGTACAGGCCGCCGTTGAGCCAGGCCATCCGCTGTACCCGCGTACTGTCACGGGCCAGCAACTCCTGTGCCACGCTGACCCCGTAATCGTGTGCCACGAGCGCGGTGCCGGTGATTCCGAGCCGCTGCCAGAGCTGTTCGACCAGCGTGGCCTGTTCGGTCATCCGGTAGTCGTGCCCGCGCGGTTTGTCGCTGGCACCGAAACCGAGGAAATCCAGAGTCGTTACCCGGCAGCCGGATTCGGTGAGGGCGGGCAGGATCGAGACCCAGTCGTGCGAGGACGTCGGATATCCGTGCAGCAGCGTCACCGGCCGCCCGTCGATCGGGCCGTCCTGCCGGTGGAAGATCCGGTGGCCACTCAGCTCCAGGTGCGAACCCCCGGCGATCCAGGTGCGGTAATCCGGCTCCACGCGCATCTCCTTCCCCGTACCGCACCCCCTGATGCGGATTACCGCCAACCCTACTGGCCGCCCCGGACGCGGCCACCGGATCCGGCGTCACCGCGACGGCCCCTGTGGACAACCGCCGGCCTGTGCACAACCTCGCGCGGACGGGAGCGGGCAGGCACGGGCGACCGCCGCCGGTCGGGTCGATTGTCGGCAGGGGGCGCTAGTCTTCCTGGGTGCCCGAACTCCCGCCCGTACCGACCCTGCTGGCGACCGCCGTGGAAGCACTCGGCGGTACGGCGCGTACCGGTCAGCAGACGATGTCGGCCGCGGTCGCGCACTCCATCGACACCAAGGAGCACCTGGCCGTCCAGGCCGGAACCGGCACCGGTAAGTCGCTGGCGTATCTGGTGCCGAGCCTGCGGCACGCGGTGCAGAGCGGACGGACGGTCGTGGTGTCGACGGCCACCATCGCGCTGCAGCGGCAGCTGGTCGACCGCGATCTGCCGCGGTTGGCGCAGGCGCTGGAGAAACCACTGGGCCGGCGCGCCCGGTTCGCGATCCTCAAGGGCCGCAACAACTATCTGTGCCTGCACAAGATCAACAGCGCGATCCCGGACGAACCACCGGAGACCGAACTGTTCGACGCCTTCGCGATCTCCCGGCTCGGGCGCGAGGTGCAGCGACTCAACGAGTGGGCCTCCGATACCGAGACCGGCGACCGGGACGAACTGGTCCCCGGCGTCAGCGACCGGGCATGGCGCCAGGTCAGCGTGTCGGCGCGGGAATGCCTGGGCAAATCGCGCTGTCCGTTCGGCACCGACTGTTTCGCCGAACGCGCCCGCGCGGAATCCGGACAGGCCGATGTGGTGGTCACCAACCACGCGCTGCTGGCCATCGATGCCATCAGCGGCATCCAGGTGCTGCCCGAACACGATGTGGTCGTCATCGACGAGGCGCACGAACTGGTGGACCGGGTCACCGGCGTGGCGACCGCGGAACTGTCCACCGCCACCATCACCGCGGCGGCCAAGCGCTGCACCAAACTCGTCGACGAGGGCGATCTCGACCGGCTCGAGGGTGCGGCGGAGGCTTGGCACGAATTGCTCGAGGATCTGCCGGCGGGCCGCTGGGACGAGTTACCCGCCGGCGGCGATCAGGTTCTGGCCCTGCTGCGCGATGCCGCCTGGACCGTCCGCACTTCCCTCGCACCTCCCGGTTCCGGTGCGCCACAAGGCGATCCGGAGGCCGCCGCGGCCCGCAACATGGCGGTGGCCGCGGTCGAGGAGGTGCACGATACGGCCGTGCGCGCGCTGACGGCGTTCGAGGAACCCGATCCCGCGGCCCGACGCGATGTGCTGTGGCTGGCGGTGGACGAGGTGCGCGGCGTCGCCCGGCGCACGCTGCACATGGCCCCGCTCTCCGTGGGCGGGTTGCTGCGCAGCCGGTTGTTCGGCACCGCGACGGTCATTCTCACCTCGGCCACGTTGCAGGTCGGCGGATCCTTCGACGGATTGGCCGTCACCTGGGGCCTGCCCCCGCAGACACCCGATCGCGCCGGAACCGACGTCCCGGGCGCCGACCGCGCGGACAAGGGCATCCGCCGCATCGACCCGACCATGGCCAACGGGGCCGAAGCGCCCGCCGACACCTCGGCCATGCGCTGGAATTCGCTGGATGTGGGCTCACCCTTCGATCACGCGAAATCCGGCATCCTCTACGTCGCCAAACATCTCCCGGCCCCCGGTCGCGACGGCCTGGCCCCGTCCTATCTGGACGAGATCGAGCGGCTGATCGAGGCGGCCGGCGGGCGCACGCTGGGGCTGTTCTCCTCGATGCGGGCCGCCAAGGCCGCCAGCGAAATCCTGCGCGAACGCCTGGACACACCCATCCTGTGCCAGGGCGAGGACGCCACCGGCACGCTGGTCCGCCGCTTCGCCGACGATCCCGCGACCTCGCTGTTCGGCACGCTCTCGCTGTGGCAGGGCGTGGACGTTCCGGGACCGTCGCTGAGCCTGGTCATTCTGGACCGGATTCCCTTTCCCCGGCCCGACGATCCACTGCTGGTCGCCCGGCAGCAGGCTGTCCAGGCACGCGGCGGCAACGGCTTCCTGACCATCGCGGCCAACCACGCCGCCCTGCTGCTGGCTCAGGGCACCGGACGGCTGCTGCGCAGCGTGCACGATCGCGGCGTGGTGGCGATTCTGGATTCCCGGCTGGTGACCGCCCGGTACGGCGGATATCTGCGCGCCTCGTTGCCGCCGTACTGGGAGACCTCCGATCCCGAGGTCGTCACCAAGGCGCTGCGGCGCCTGACCGCCACGGCCGCCGATCTGACCACCGCCGCCGAAAAATGAACCGTACCGTTATGTGACACCACCCACATTGGCTGGGAAACTACTTCTATCCGGAAGTAGGTTGGCGGGCGATACTTCCGGTGCACCCCCAATTCCCACATCGGAGTATCCGAGGTCCCCGCGTCGCGAACCCTGCACGCGACGTGGGGACACTCATATCGCCCGGGTCGCGAAACTACTTCACCAACAGGGTGATCACCGCGGCCACCACACCGATCACGACCGCACCGACTCCCCAGACGATGCCGTGCCGCTGCCACGGCCGCCCGTGGTCGACTGAGAACCGGCCCGGGCCGGTGAAGCCCAGTGCCACCGCGACCACCGCGAACAACAGGGCGGATTCGTATCCGGCGAGCCCGTGCGGCCAGGTCACATGCATCGCATTGATCATGGTGCCGAGCACGATCGCGGCAGCCAAGGGCGTCACCAGCCCGAGGAACAGCAGTCCGCCGCCGACGGCCTCACACAGCCCGGCCAGGGTGGCGAAGAATTTTCCGGGGTCGTAACCCATCTGCTGGAATCCGTCGGCGGTCGCGGACAGGCCGTAACCGTTGAACCAGCCGAAGAGTTTCTGGGTGCCGTGCACGAACAGCAGTCCGCCGAAGACCAGCCGCAGCAGTAGGAGGCCGATATCAGCGGCGACGGGATCGGCGACCGTCCGGAATTCCAGCGGGCGGGCGGTCCGGGTTTCGGTGTTGGCAGTCATGATCGCGGAGTCCTCATCTCGTTAGTTGGCGAAAGCAAAACGGACTGCGGTCCGATTGATAACACGGTCACCAACCGAACCCGGTTCACGGAGTTGTTCCGTGCGGTTCGTTCCGTCCGGCTTGCTCATAGGACGAGGAATCCCCGCCGAACTCATCGGCGGCCGCCGAGCGGTCTACTCGGCGAGGAAGAAGAAGTACGCGAGGAAGACCGCCATCAGCACCCACATGACCGGGTGCACCTCCCGCCCGCGCCGCCGCGCGACCATGACGACGGGATAGAAGGTCAGCCCCATCGCGATTCCGTTGGCGATCGAGTAGGTCAGCGGCATCATGATCACGGTGATGAACGCCGGGATCGCGAATTCGAGCTTGCTCCAATCGATGTCGCCGAGCGCCCGCGACATCAGCACACCCACCACGATCAGCGCCGGCGCCGTCACGGCGGGAACGTCGGCCACCACCGCGAAGATCGGGAAGAAGAACATGGCGGCCAGGAACCACCCCGCGGTCGACACCGCGGTGAGCCCGGTACGCCCGCCCGCACTGACACCGGCCGTGGATTCGACATAGGCGGTGGTCGTCGAGGTGCCGATGATCGCGCCCGCGGCGGTACCGATCGAATCGGCGGCCAGCGCCTGCGCGGCGCGCGGCAGTTTCCCGTCGGGCCCGAGCAGCCCGGCCTGGTTGGCGATTCCGATCAGCGTGCCCGAGGCGTCGAAGAAGTCGACGAACAGCATGGTCAGCACGACGATCGCCATCTGACCGGTGAAGGCGTGCGGCAGATTCACGATGGCTTGGCCGAAGGTCTGGTCCAGCCCGTGCGGCAGCGCCACCACCTGATGCGGCAGGTGCACCAGCCCGCTGACGATGCCGACGACCGTTGTGCAGACGATGCCGTACAGCACCGCGCCGTGCCAGCCCAGCACCAGGAAGACCACCGTCACCAGCAGTCCGAACAGAGCCAGCAGCGTGGTCCCCTTGGTGAAATCACCCAGGTGTACGAAGGTCGCCGGATCCGAGACCACGATCCCGGCGTTCTTGAAGCCGAGGAAGGCGACGAACATGCCGATCCCCGCGCCGACGGCAAGTTTCAGCTGCAGCGGAATCGCGTCGATGATCTTCTCGCGAACCTTGGTCACCGCGAGGATGAAGAAGATGATGCCCGACAGCAGCGTGCCCGACAGCGCAACCTGCCAGTCGATCCCCATCCCCAGCACGACCGAATACGCGAAGAAGGCGTTGAGCCCCATCCCGGGCGCCAGCGCGATCGGATAGCGCGCCCATACCCCCATCACCAGCGTGCCCACCACCGCGGCCACCGCGGTCGCGGTGAACACCGCCTGGGTCGGAATGCCGCGCGATCCGAGTTGACCGTGGTCGCCGAGAACCGCCGGGTTGACCGCGAGCACATAGGACATCGCCAGGAAGGTGACGGTGCCGGCCATGAGCTCGCGCTTCACGGTCGATTCGAGCCTCGCGATTCCGAAGTAGGAATCGAGGCGTCCCTTGGACCGTGACAGGACGTCGACACTGCTCATGTACTGCTCTCCACCCTTGCCCCGGACCTATCGGACTGTGCCGAGGGCACCGTATCGGTCCCGGACCGTTCGATGCCATTCAGATCGGCGAACATGCGGCAAATCACGTTCGCCGATATCCCCGCTGACCAGACGTTCTACGGCCGCGCCGCGGCGACCAATCCGAGTTCTGCCGGACCCGACAGCAAACGGTGTCTGGGCAGCACGCGGACGGTATACCCGACAGCACCGGAATGCGGCACCGGCGTGGTGACCGCGAACTGCTCGGTGCCGGCATCCGTGGCGATGTGGTCCATGTCGACGACCTCGGTATCGGTCAGCTCGTCGTCGGAACCGACCCGGCCCAGTACCGCCTGCACCACCACGTCGCCGACGGACAGCCCGGCGAGATCGATGCGGGCCCGCAGCGACAGTTCCGCGCCGATCACCGGAATATCGGGCAGGCCGGAGCTGTCGACCTGCAGGACCTTCACCTGCGACCACGCCCCCTCGAGGCGGCGGCGGTAGTCGGCCAGCTCCCGCGCCCCGACGAAGTCGTCGGCCGCGATCGCGGCATACGACGCGGCGGCCGGGAGATAGTAGCCGGTGGTGTAGTCGCGGACCATGCGCGAGGCGAGCACCTTCGGGCCGAGGGTGCGCAGCGTGTGGCGCACCATTTCCATCCAGCGCACCGGCAAGCCGGAGTCGTCGCGCTCGTAGAACCGCGGCAGCACCGAACGCTGCAGCATCTCGTACAGCGCGGCCGCCTCCAGATCGTCGCGCCGGTGTTCGTCGCGGACGCCGTCGGCGGTCGGGATGGCCCAGCCGTTGTCGCCGTCGTACATTTCGTCCCACCAGCCGTCGCGGATGGAGAGATTGAGGCCGCCGTTGAGTGCGGCCTTCATCCCGGAGGTCCCACAGGCTTCCAGCGGACGCAGCGGATTGTTCAACCACACATCGCAACCCCAGTAGAGGTAGCGGGCCATCGACATGTCGTAGTCGGGCAGGAACACGATGCGATGCCGCACCGCCGGATCGTCGGCGAACCGCACCACCTGCTGGATCAGTGCCTTACCCCCGTCGTCGGCGGGATGGCTCTTACCCGCGACCACCAGTTGCAGCGGCCGCTCCGGATCGAGCAACAGCGCGCGCAGCCGGTCCGGATCGCGCAGCATCAGCGTGAGCCGCTTGTAGGTGGGCACCCGCCGGGCGAATCCGATGGTCAGCACCCCGGGATCGAAAACCTCGTCCACCCAGCCCAATTCGGCCGGGGCCGCGCCGCGTTCGAGCCAGGATTCCCGCAACCGGCGACGCACCTCGGCGACCAGCACCGCACGCAGCGTCGCCCGGGTCTCCCACAGCTCGCGCAGATCCACCGACCGCAGCTGTTCCCAGCCGCGCGCCTCGGCCACGAGCTCCGGCCCGACGAGATCGCGCGCCTTGTCTATCCATTCGCGAGCCGCCCAGGTCGGGGCGTGCACCCCGTTGGTCACCGAACCGATCGGCACCTCGGCCGCGTCGAATCCGGGCCACAGCGGCGCGAACATGTCGCGGCTGACCTCGCCGTGCAAGCGCGAAACACCGTTCGCGCGCTGGGCGAGTCGCAAACCGAGGTGGGCCATGTTGAATACCGACGGATCGGCCTCACGTCCCAGCGCCAGGATCCGGTCCACCGAAATTCCCGGCAGCAGTGGTGATTCCCGTTCCCCGTGGGCGCCGCCGAAGTAGCGGCGGACCAGCCCGGCGGCGAACCGGTCGATGCCGGCGGGCACCGGAGTATGCGTGGTGAAGACGGTCGCGGCCCGCACCGCGGCGAGCGCGGAGTCGAAATCCATTCCGCCCGACATGTATTCGCGGATCCGCTCGATCCCGAGAAATCCCGCGTGGCCCTCGTTCATATGCCACACGTCCGGATCCGGCAGACCGCGAGCCCGGGTGTAGGCGCGGATCGCGCGCACGCCGCCGATGCCGGCCAGAATCTCCTGTTTGATGCGGTGGTCCTGATCGCCGCCGTAGAGCCGATCGGTCACCGCCCGCAGTTCCGGATCGTTGTCGCTGATATCGGAATCGAGCAGCAGCAACGGAATTCGCCCCACCTGCGCGATCCACACCCGAGCGCGCAGCACCCGGCTCTCGGGCATGGGCACGTGGACGAGCACCGGGGCGCCCTCCTCGGCCAGCAGTCGCAGCGGCAGACCTTGCGGATCGAGGTCGGGATAGCGCTCGGCCTGCCAGCCGTCGGCGGTGAGCGACTGCCGGAAATAGCCCGACCGATACAGCAGGCCGACGCCGATCAGCGGCAATCCCAGATCCGAGGCCGCCTTGAGATGGTCACCGGCCAGAATTCCCAGCCCGCCCGAGTAATTCGGCAGCACCTCGGTCACACCGAATTCCATGGAGAAGTAGGCGATACCGCGCGGCGCCGGGGTTTGCGGTTGCGCGGCGATATGTTCGGCGAACCAGCGGGGTCTGGTCAGATAGTCCCGCAGGTCGGCCTCGGCGGCGTCGACGGCCGCCTGATAATCGGGGTCCGCGGCCCACTCGTCGAGCCGGTCCGCGTCCACCTCGCCGAGCATCCGCACCGGATCGCGGCCGACCCGCACCCACAACTCGGGATCCAGCTGCGCGAACACATCCTGAGTAGGCCCGTGCCACGACCACCGTAGATTGGCGGCCAGCTCACCGAGGGCGGCCAACCGCTGTGGCAGATGGGCACGGACGGTGAAACGACGCAATGCCTTCACCGGGTAGACCCTACACGGCGGCACCGGGCCGCACCCCGCACGCCGAGACCGGGCCAGCGCGCTGACCTGCTGCGAAAGGTGTTATCCCCGCAGCGTCCGAGCGAGCAGGGCCAGCAGTTCGCGCCGGTGCCGCGCATCGGCTTCGCGGTCGTAGGCCGCGGTGTCGGTCTGGGTGTAACCGTGGTGTGCGCCGGGGTAGACCTCGGTGCGGTAGCGCACTCCGGCCGCGGCCAGCGCCTTGTCGAACGTCTCGATCTGGTCGGGCGTCAGCGACCGGTCCTGGTCGGCGTGACCGAAATACATTTCCGCCGTGGCACTCTCGACGGCGAGATGCGGGCTGTCGGGGCCGTCGACGACCAATCCCCCGGTGTGGAAGCCGGCCGCGGCGGCGATCCGGTCACCGAACGCGCCGGCCGTGTACACCGCCAACCGGCCGCCCATGCAGTAGCCGGCGGTGGCCATCGGCCCGCCGGCCGTGTGCTCGAACGCCGTGAGCCAGTCCAGATAGGCGCCGGCGTCGCGGACCACGAGATCGCGGGTGAGTTCCCGCAGCATCGGGACGATCGTGGCGAACAGGTCCGGGCGCTGCTGCGGATCGATGAAATCCGGCAACTCGACCAGCGGCGCCCGGCCGTGCCGGTAGAAGACGTTGGGCACCAGCACCGTGTATCCGGCCGCGGCGACATCGTCGGCCAGCGCCCGCAGGCTCGGACGCAGTCCGAACGCGTCCATGTACAGCAACACACCGGGGTACTTCCCGCCCGCCGCGGGATAAGTGACGTACGCGTCGGCGACACCGTCGGGCGTCGCGATCTCCACGGCCTGCCCCTGCACCGCTGTCATGCGCAATTCCCTTTCTCTCGGCTCTCTCGGCGAATTCGTTCGTGCCGGTAGTCCGCACCGGCGTCCACAGAAACGGAACCAACGCCCCGGAAAGTCTGCCACGGGCACCTCCGGCCCGCAATCGCCCAGGCCCACGTCGCGCGTGTTCGTGGTCGCGGCCGGACTACCGGTACGGTTGGTGCCGTGACCGGTCGCATCGCCATCGATGACACCGCCCCGGCCGTCGCGGGCGGATATCCGGCCAAGGCCGTGGTCGGCGAGGTGGTGCCGGTACGAGCCGTGGTGTGGCGCGAGGGCCACGACGCGGTGGCGGCCACCCTGGCCGTGCGCGGACCGGGCGGCGGACGCACCCAGCGGATCCGGATGGCGCCCGAGTTCGAACCCGATGTCTTCAACGCGGTCTTCACCCCGAATACGCCGGGGCTGTGGACCTTTCGCGTCGAAGGCTGGGGCGATCCGATCACCGGGTGGCGGGCCGCGGTCGAGGCGAAACTCGCCGTCGGCCAGAGCGCGGCGGATCTGGCCAACGATCTCGAGATCGGTGCCCGGCTGTTCGAACGGGCGGCCCAGGCGGTGCCGAAACGCCAGTGGGAGAAATTGCGCGCCGCCGCGGCCGCGCTGCGCAGCGATGCGCAACTGCCGGCGCGGGTGGCACCCGCCTTCAGCGCCGAGGTGGCCGAGATCCTGCGCGAGACGCCGCTGCGCGATCTGGTGACCCGCGGTCCGGTCCACACCGTGCTCGTCGAGCGGCGACGAGCGCTGGTCGGCTCGTGGTACGAATTCTTCCCCCGCTCCACCGGCGGCTGGGACGCCGACGGAAATCCGGTGCACGGCACCTTCGCCACCGCGACGAAGGAACTGCCACGCATCGCGGCCATGGGTTTCGATGTCGTCTACCTGCCGCCGATCCACCCGATCGGAACGGTGAATCGCAAGGGCCCCAACAACTCTCTGACCTGCGGTCCCGACGATTTCGGCTCCCCCTGGGCGATCGGCTCGGCCGAGGGCGGCCACGACGCCGTCCACCCGCTCCTGGGAACCGAGGCGGATTTCGCCGAATTCGTCCGTGCCGCGGGCGAACTCGGTCTCGAGGTGGCGCTGGATCTGGCGCTGCAGTGCGCGCCCGACCACCCGTGGGTGCGCAGCCATCCGGAATGGTTCACCACCCTGCCCGACGGCACCATCGCGTTCGCGGAGAATCCGCCGAAGAAATATCAGGACATCTACCCGCTGGATTTCGACAACGATCCGGACGGGCTCTACGCCGCCGTCCTGGGCGTCGTGCGGCATTGGATCGCCTTGGGAGTCACCATCTTCCGGGTAGACAATCCGCACACCAAACCGGCCGACTTCTGGGAATGGCTCATCGCGCAAGTGCGCCGGACCGATCCCGACGTGATCTTCCTGTCCGAGGCATTCACCCGCCCGGCCCGGCTCTACGGTCTGGCGCGGCGCGGATTCTCCCAGTCCTATACCTATTTCACCTGGCGCACCGGCGCCTACGAACTGGCCGAATTCGGTCGCGAACTCGCCGCCAAGGCCGACGAGGCCCGGCCCAATCTGTTCGTCAACACTCCCGACATCCTGCACGAGAGCCTCCAACACGGCGGTCCGGGCATGTTCGCCGTGCGCGCCGTGCTGGCGGCGACGCTGGGCCCGAGCTGGGGTATGTATTCCGGTTTCGAACTTTTCGAGCACCAGGCGGTGCGCCCCGGCAGCGAGGAATATCTCGATTCCGAGAAGTACCAGTTGCGCCCGCGACGATTCGCCGAGGCCGCGGCCCGCGGCGAGTCGCTGGAACCGTTGATCACCCGGCTGAACGAGATTCGCCGAGCCCATCCCGCGCTACAACAATTGCGCTGCATCGCCTTTCACCACGTCGACAACGAGGCACTGCTGGCGTACTCGAAGATCGACCCGAGCTCCGGAGACGCGGTGCTGGTCGTGGTCAACCTCAACCCGTTCGGCGCCGAGGACGGGATGATCTCGCTCGACATGCCGGCCATCGGACGGGAATGGCACGACCGGCCGACGGTCCACGACGAGATCAGCGGCGAGGAATACCACTGGGCGCAAACCAATTACGTGCGACTCGACCCCGTGCGCGCGCCCGCTCACATCCTCGCCCTCCCCGCGGTCTCCGCGGCCGCGCGCACCGAATTGGCCTACCGCAGGACCTTCCGGTGACGGCACGCCGGACCACGGCACGGCGGCCGCGCCGATGAATCGGCGCGATCTGATGTTGCTGGCCGCCGGTACCCACACCGACCCGCACACGGTCCTCGGCGCCCATCCGCATCCGGACGGTACGGTGATCAGAACCCTTCGCCCCCATGCCGATTCGGTGTCGGCGCGCATCGGCGGCGTCGACCATCCGCTGCACCCCATCGGCCACGGCGTCTTCGAGGGCGTGGTCGAATTTCCGGATCTGTGGGACTACCGCCTGATCGTGTCGTATCCGGGCAGCCGGACCGTGCTGACCGCCGACGGATACCGGTTTCTGCCGACCGTCGGCGAACTCGATCTGCACCTGCTCGGCGAGGGACGACACCGGCGGCTCTGGGAGGTACTCGGCGCCCATCCGCGCCGCTACACCACCCTCGACGGCGAGGTCACCGGCACGTCGTTCGCGGTATGGGCGCCGAATGCGCGCGGCGTGACCGTCTTCGGCGATTTCGACAGCTGGAGCGGAACCAGTACACCGATGCGCCGGCTCGGATCGTCCGGGGTGTGGGAGGTGTTCGTACCCGGCGTCGCGGCGGGCACGCGCTACAAATACCGCATCCACGGCGCCGACGGACGGATCGCCGACCATGCCGATCCCCTCGCCTTCGCCGCCGAGACCCCGCCCGCGACGGCATCGGTCGTCGCCGACGCCGACTACCGGTGGACCGATCAGGACTGGTGCGCCACCCGTGCCCGGCGCGACCCCACCCGCGAGCCGATGAGCGTCTACGAAGTTCATCTCGGCTCGTGGCGGCCCGGGCTGGACTATCGCACCGCCGCCGAACAGCTCGCGGAATACGTTCGAGCCCAGGGCTTCACCCACGTCGAACTGCTACCCGTGGCGGAACATCCCTTCGGCGGCTCCTGGGGCTATCAGGTCACCTCCTACTACGCACCGACCGCTCGCTTCGGCTCCCCCGACGATTTCCGGGCCTTCGTCGACCACCTGCACGCCCACGGGATAGGTGTCATCCTCGATTGGGTGCCTGGCCATTTCCCGCGCGACGAATGGGCCCTGGCCCGCTTCGACGGCACCGCCCTCTACGAACATCCCGATCCTCGCCGCGGCGAGCAATTGGAATGGGGCACTTATATTTTCGACTACGGCCGCAACGAGGTGCGCAACTTCCTGGTCGCCAACGCGCGGTTCTGGCTCGAGGAGTTCCATATCGACGGGCTGCGCGTCGACGCCGTCGCCTCGATGCTGTACCTGGACTACTCGCGTCCGCCCGGCGGCTGGGAGCCCAATGTGCACGGCGGACGGGAGAATCTGGAGGCCGTCGCCTTTCTGCGCGAGTTGAACGCCGCCGTCCACGCCGATCATCCCGGCGTGGTGACCATCGCCGAGGAATCCACCACCTGGCCGGGCGTCACCCGGTCCACGGAGGTCGGCGGGCTGGGCTTCACCCTGAAATGGAATATGGGCTGGATGCACGACACCCTCGGCTACTTCGGACGCGATCAGGTGCATCGCAGCTGGCACCACAACGAGATCACGTTCTCGGCGGTCTACGCGTGGAGTGAGAACTATCTGCTGCCGATCAGCCACGACGAGGTGGTGCACGGCAAGGGCACGCTGTGGACCCGCATGCCCGGCGACGACTACGCCAAGGCCTGCGGCGTTCGCGCGTTGCTGGCCTATATGTGGGCGCACCCGGGCAAACAGCTGCTGTTCATGGGCCAGGAGTTCGGCCAGTTCCGGGAGTGGTCACACGATCGCGGACTGGACTGGGGCGAACTCGCCAACCCCCTGCACGACGGTATCCGCGCCCTCGTCGCCGATCTCAACACCGTCTACCGCGCCCACCCCGCGCTGTGGACCCAGGACACCGCGCCCGGTGGCTACGCCTGGATCGAGGCCGACGACCACGCGCACAACCTGCTCGCCTTCCTGCGCTACGGCACCGACGGCTCGGTCGTGGCCTGCGTCTTCAATTTCTCCGGCGTCGAACACCGCGACTACCGCATCGGCCTGCCGGCCTCGGGCACCTGGCGCGAAATCCTCAACACCGACGCCACCTCGTACGGCGGCAGCGGCACCGGCAACCTCGGCGCGGTATCGGCATCCGCCTGCCCCTGGCACGGCCGGCCCTATTCGGCGGAGGTCACCGTCGCCCCCAACAGCGCGATCTGGCTGGCCCCCGATCACCACCGCAGCATCGGCAACGGCCGCAACGGATGACGCAGCGCGCACCACGTGGCGCTCTCGGCGATGACGATCGGATGGTCGGTGCGCACGGTCGTCCGGGCTCAGAACTTCCAGGGCGCCGGCAGGTCCGGGACCACACACCCGTAGGTGTGCTCGATCGACACCGGGGTGCCGCGAACCGTACCGTGCGCACGCAACTCCACCGGGTAGTACCGGAAACAGCGAACTCCGGAATCCGAATCGGGTAAGGCCAGTTCGGCATCGGCCAGATACGCGCACGCGGCGGCGGCCTCGGGATGTGAGCCGCCGGTCGGATCGCAGGTCAACGTGACAGTGCGAGGCGAGCGATCGGGTTCGGTGCGGGTGAAGATCAATTGGGTGGCCGCATCATGGGCTGCCGCGCTGCCCGCCGGCATCAGCACTGCCGCGGCGCATACGGCGCCGATCAGACCACGCATCGTCGCCTTCACATCGGCCTCCCGTCCCCGCGCCGACGGCGGATTCCGCCGGCGCCTGCGCCGATTATCGGTCGTCGCGGCCGATCGGTCGACCACCGCGACGACCGGGCGTGGCTCAGTACAGTGCTGGGCTCAGTACAACGCAGTCGCCAGCTTGCGCCGGGCCGCGACCACCACCGGATCGGCGGTGTCGAACAGCTCGAACAGTTCGACCAGGCGGGTGCGCACGCGGTTGCGGTCGTCGCCCGCGGTCCGCTTGATCAACCCGATCAGCCGATCGAAAGCGGCCTCGGGCTGCTGGTTGAACAGTTCGGCGTCGGCGGCGGTGAAGGCGGCGTCGATATTGCCGGGATCGGCGTCGGCCACCGCGATCGCATCGGCCGGCAGCTCGCGGGCACGGCCGAAGAACCGCACCTGGCGCAGCGCCGCCTTGGCTTCCTCGTTGGCGGGTTCGGCGGCGAGAATCGCCTCGTAGGCTGCTTCGGCCCCGGCGATATCACCGCGATCGAGCGCCTCTTCGGCGGCGACGAACCGCGGATCCTCGGGCACGGGCGCCTCGCCTTGGTCGTCACCGGCGCCGGGAAGTTTGCCCCGCACCGCGTCGACGACCGCGGCCAGCCACTGCTTGACCTGTTCCTCGGGCTGCGAGCCCTGGAAATCGGCCAGCGGCTGCCCGGCGGCCACCGCGATCACGGTCGGAATGCCCTGCACCCCGAAGGCCTGCGCGATCCGCATATTCGGCTCGGCCTCGATGGTGGCCAGCTCCCAGCTGCCCCCGGCGCTGCCGACCAGCCGCTCGAAGAGCTTGACCAGTTCGACACTTCCCGGGCTGCGCTGCGAATACAGGACGACGACAACCGGCACCTCGAGCGATCGCCGCAGCACCTTGGTCTCGAAATCGGCCTCGGTGACGGCGTGATCGCCCGGGACGTCCGTGGCGGCCGGCTGTTTCAGAGCGGACAGATCCACCGCGCCGGACATGGCAGCGGCAGCGGCGGGCGAGGGACGACGTGCAGCAGGTCGAGTCACGACATCCAGTTTGTCATGACGCGGCGGGCGCCGGGGCCGCGGCCGGGCTCAGCTCTCCCAATTGTCCGGTCCGAATCGCCCAGCGCTCGAACCACACCGAGGAGAACGGCACCACCGACGAGACGAGACCCAGCAGGATCGTCTTACCCGGCCATTCGTATTCGCGCCACGCCAGCAGCAGGCTCACCGCGTACAACACGAAGATGAGCCCGTGCAGCATGCCGAACACCATCACCGGCCAGGTGATGGGTTCGGGCAGCCGCTTGAGCACGGAACCGAGCAGCAACAGCGCCCACGACGGCGCTTCCAGCAGTCCGAACAGACGCACCCGCTTGGCCACGGTGCTCACGTCGAAGAATTCGCCCATGGCCACCATTGTGCCCAACGACTACGCAGCGTCGTAGTAGGTGTGGGTCATGCCACAGCGCGAATCGAGGTCAGACGCGGACGATGAGCGCGTCGCCCTGGCCGCCGCCACCACACAGCGCCGCCGCACCCACACCGCCGCCGCGGCGCTTCAACTCCAGCGCCAGGTGCAGCACGATCCGCGCGCCCGACATGCCCAGCGGGTGACCGATCGCGATCGCACCACCGTTGACGTTGACCTTCTCCGGATCGATCCCCAGCTTGCGGGTCGAGGCGATCCCGACCGCCGCGAAGGCCTCGTTGATCTCCACCAGATCCAGATCCGCCGGCGAGATACCTTCCTTCGCGCATGCTTTCGCGATGGCGTTGGCGGGCTGGTCCTGCAGCGTGGAATCCGGACCGGCCACCACACCCGCGGCCCCGATCTCGGCGATCCAGCTCAACCCCAGCTCCTGGGCCTTGGCCTTGCTCATCACGACCACCGCGGCCGCACCGTCGGAAATCTGCGACGCCGACCCCGCGGTGATGGTGCCGTCCTTGGCGAAGGCCGGGCGCAGCTTGCCCAGCGACTCCGCCGTCGTATCCGCGCGCACGCCCTCGTCCTCGCTCACCACGATCGGATCGCCCTTGCGCTGCGGCACCGACACCCGCACCACCTCGTCTGTGAAGACACCGTTCTTCCACGCCGTGGCGGCCTTCTGATGCGAGGCGGCGGCGAACGCGTCCTGCTCGGCGCGGCCGATCCCGTCGCCGGCGTTGCGGGACTCGGTCAGCGCGCCCATCGCCTGGTCGGTGAAGATGTCGTGCAGCCCGTCGTAGGCCATGTGGTCACGCAGGGTCACATCGCCGTATTTGAAGCCCTCACGGGACTTCTCCAGCATGTGCGGGGCCCGGCTCATCGACTCCTGACCACCGGCCACCACGATCTCGTACTCACCGGCGCGAATCAGCTGATCCGCCAACGCGATCGCGTTGATACCCGACAAACACACCTTGTTCAGCGTCAATGCCGGAACATCCATCGGAATACCACCGGCCACCGCGGCCTGACGCGCCGGAATCTGGCCCGCACCCGCAGTCAGCACCTGACCCATGATCACGTAGTCGACCTGCTCGGGCGCGACCCCGCCACGCTCCAGCGCCGCCTTGATGGCGAAACCACCCAGATCCGAACCGGAGAACCCGGACAACCCACCGAGCAGCCGACCGACCGGAGTACGGGCGCCGGAGACGATGACAGAGGTGGTGGCCACGATGAACCTCGCTTCTCACATTCGGGGACGCAGCGGCGTGCCGCCCTCGTACTCGGCGACGGGCCGCTCTCGTACTCAACGGTAACCCTTCCCGTCCCGGCAGCTCCAGGTAGGTGCGCGCTACCTTCGTAGAGTGAGCACTACCGATACGTCCGCTTTCATTCCCGCCGATTACGTCATCGCCGTCGATCACGTCGGCGTCGCCGTGCCCGATCTCGATACCGCCGTGGCGTGGTATTCGGACAATCTCGGCATGGTCGAAACCCACCGTGAGGTCAACGAGGCCCAGGGCGTGCACGAGGCGATGCTGTCGCTGCCCGGTTCCGGCGACGACGCCACTGCTCTGCAGTTGCTGGCGCCGCTGAACGAGGAGTCCACGATCGCCAAGTTCATCGACCGCAACGGCCCCGGATTGCAGCAACTGGCCTACCGCGTGACCGATATCGACGCGGTAGCTACTTTCCTGCGAGGCCGCGGCGTCCGTTTGCTGTACGACGCTCCCCGCGCCGGAACCGCGAACTCGCGGATCAATTTCATCCACCCCAAGGATGCTGGCGGTGTGCTCGTCGAACTAGTCGAACCGGCCGCGAATCCTACTCACTAGTACCGCAATCCGGCCACGGAAACAGTTCATAACGACATTCGCAGTCGACTCACCATGGTGGGTCGACAGGCTGTAGTTTGTGGGGCATGTCGTCCACTGAGCCCGATCGCAATCGCTTCGTCGCGTTGCCTTTCACGGTAGTACGTAAAGGCTACGACCGTGACGAAGTACGCAATTACTTCGACCGTTTCGATGCCGAGCTGAGGGTCACCGCAACAGATCGCGATGCCGCCGCCGCTCAGGCCCGTAACCTGGCCGCCCAGCTGGAGGACGCCCGCGACGAGATCGATGAGCTTCGCAAGGAAGTAGATCGCCTGTCGGTTCCGCCCACCACCGCGGAAGGCATGAGCGACCGAATCTCCCGGATGCTGCGATTGGCATCCGACGAGGCGTCCGAGGTCCGCGCGCAGGCGCAGGCCGAGGCTGCCGAGATGATCTCCATCGCGGAGCAGCAGGCCACCGAGATGCGTGGCAAGTACGAATCCCTGCTGGCCGAGACCAAGGAGAAGCGCGAGGCGCTCGAGGTCGAATTCGAGCAGACGCTGTCGAACGCGCGCGCCGAGTCGGCCAAGATCGTCGAGGCCGCCCAGGCCGATGCCACCCGCATCACCAAGGAGGCCGAGGCCAAGCGCAAGGCCGCCCAGCAGGACTTCGAGGCCACGATGGCCGAGAAGCGGACCAAGCTCACCAAGGCCATGGAGGAGCTGGAGGCATCCAGCCGCTCCGACGCCGCCCAGCGCATCAAAGAGGCCACCGACGAGGCCAACCGCCTGGTCACCTCCGCCACCCAGTCCGCCGATCGCAAGATCGCGCACGCCAAGGAACTGGCCGAGGAGATGCGCGTCCTGCGCGGCCGAGTTCTGGCCCAGCTGCTGGGTATCCGCGGCCAGCTCGATTCGGTCCCGGCCATGCTGGCCGCGGTCAACCGCGAGAGCGAGCTGCTCGACGGTGCACCGGAGCAGCGTTCGCTGTCCGGTAAGCAGTCCGGTTCCGGCCGGCAGAAGGCCATCCCCGAGGTCAAGGCGGAAGACGAAGAGTCCGTCGACGAAGAGCGCGAAAGCGCCGAAGTCTCGAGCTGACAACACGCGCCACCCCCTCAGGGCGACACATTCACCACCCGTTTCGAGGCCGCTCCCGCACCGCGGGGGCGGCCTTCCCTATGCCCGCACCCGGGGCCGGGTTACGACCAGCGCCGCGTGATCGTGCGGGTATGGCGACCGCGCCAGCAGCCGGAATGCCAATGGCGACGGTCGTTCTCGTCGCCGTCGGCCGGCCACGCCACGATATGCGCTGTGCCGGGCGGGATCTCGTGATCGCAGCCCGGGCACCGGTAGGTCTTCACCGCACGGGAGCCCGGGATCGTGCGCACCACGAAGGTTTCCGCGCCACCGGGCCCGTCCTCGGTGCGCCCGAAGACGTCACCGATGGGCCGCGGTTCCCGAGGGAGCCGCGACGATGTCGGACGGGGTTTCCGGCGTGGCACGAGCGCCTCAGAACAACCGGAATTCGGTGCTGTCGGTGCCGCGCAGGGCGTCGTAATCGAGTGTGACGCAGCGGATCCCGCGATCGGTCGCCAGGGTCCGCGCCTGCGGTTTGATCTGCTGTGCCGCGAAGACACCGGTGACCGGCGCCAGCAGCGGATCCCGGTTCAGCAATTCCAGATACCGGGTGAGCTGCTCCACCCCGTCGATCTCGCCCCGGCGTTTGATCTCCACCGCCACCGTGGCGCCGGTGGCGTCGCGGCACAGGATGTCCACCGGGCCGATGGCGGTCATGTATTCGCGGCGGATCAGCGTATAGCCGTCACCCAGCGTGCCGATGTGTTCGGCGAGCAGCTCCTGGAGATGGGCCTCGACGCCATCCTTCACTAGCCCGGGATCCACGCCGAGTTCGTGCGCGGAGTCGTGTTCGATGTCCTCGACGGTGATCCGGAGTTCCTCACCGGCTTTGTTGGTCACCACCCAGAGCTGGGATCCGTCGGGCATCGTCTCGACATCGGTCTCGCGCTCTTCCAGCCAGCAGGGCGGGCTCATCCAGTTCAGCGGCTTGTAGGAACCGCCGTCGGAATGCACCAGCACCGAGCCGTCCGCTTTCATCATCAGCAGCCGACGGGCCATCGGGAGATGTGCGGTGAGCCGACCCACGTAATCGACCTGGCAACGAGCAATCACAAGGCGCACCGGTCGAGTTTAGGCCCTCGCCGAGACCGCTTGCGCGCGGGGCGATCAGCCGACGAGCAAGATGTATCCGAGTACGGCCGCGATGACGAGCAGACCCGTCTCGAACCGGTTGAGCCGGTGTGCGCGGGCATGACCGCTGCGCAACAGCAACCACCCGGTGAGCAGCCCGATCGTCAGGGCGATCAGATGCCCGACATTGGTGAAGGTGTGGCCCATGACGACCCCCGCGACGGCGACGGCACCGAGCGAGATGGCCCATGTCGGTCGCCACTTGGCGGGCAGAACCACCATCAGCGAACCGATGACCGCCAGCGCGCCGTAGCTGACCCCGACGTCCTCGGCGAGGGAAATACTCGTCGGCAGCCATTTCACGCTCACCGCCACCCACAGGCCGCCGGCGACGAGGAGTGTGGCGCCGATATGGCCGGCGATGAAGATTCGCAGCAGCGACAGGGCGCCGAATCGCCATTCCGCCAGAATGAGCAGACAGACCAGCAGCGGGATGAGCAGCGCGCCCGCGGTGCCGTCACCGATGACGAACGCACTGGAGAACAGGGTGCCGAACCGTCCGGCCAGCAGATTGTGCAGATTGGTGCTCGCATGCTGGATGACGCGGGTCTGCTGCGTATCGCTGAGTACCGACACCAGCACGGTCACCGCGATGAGCAGGGCGCCGTAGCTGTAGGTCATCGGCAGCTTGAATCGATCCCGCAGCGTGAGGGAACGGCCGGCCTGCGCGGGGCCGGACTCCAGTGCTGACTGTGTGGCCGGCTCCTGGAGTAGAACCATTCGGATCACCTTCCGCTACCAGACCGGTACCGATTGCACCGGGTCGACACCATCCATGATCCCGATCGATCCCCCGAATGGGGTCAGGCTTACTTAGGAAAGTCCTGTGAACCCGGGGATACCCACCCGAACCGATCCCATTCGCCCGAAAATCCGCCGGGCGAGTCGCAAGTCGACTCGGCCGGCGACGCACGCATCGACCCGACCGGGTCCGGATATGGGTAAGGCCCCCAACCTGTTGGTTGGGGGCCTTACCTGAATGTATGTTCCGGCGGTGTCCTACTCTCCCACACCCTGTCGAGTGCAGTACCATCGGCGCAGGTGGCCTTAGCTTCCGG
>NZ_JOJF01000013.1:0-151767 GCF_000720265.1 Nocardia sp. NRRL WC-3656
CGACCCCAGCGAACAGGAGGACACCCCAGCACTGACCGCCTGACCGACCAGGATCACGCGGCAATCACCCCGATACACCACGCAATTGGACTTGACCTCGCGAGTGCGGGCGTTCTCGCGACAGTGTGGATCAGCGCTGCGGCCGTTCTCCCGTCCGCGCTCGCTCCGGTTCACGCCGAGGCGCCCGGCTGCCCGGCCTCGTCCGTGGAACAGCTGCTGCCCGCCCAGGCCCCGCTGCTCGATTTCGCGGAGAACCTCGGCTACGACGCACAAGGTAACCTCTGGGTCTCGCGCGTCTTCCGAAATGTGGTGCAGCGCTACGACTCCGGCGGGCACGTGACCGCGGAGGTGCCCGTGGAGGTGCCCGTGGACGCGCCCGGTGCGGTCCGGCTCGGGCCCGACGGTGCGCTGTACGTGATCTTCGGTGACTCGTCGGCCGGACTGCTGCCCGGCGCGCATTCCTCCGGCGTCGTGCGGTTCGATCCCGGCGCCGACCATCCGGCGCCGCAGGTCTACGTCTCCGGTCTCGGCATGGCCAACGGTGCGGCCTTCGACGGCGCGGGCAATCTGTACGTCGCCGATACGGCACACGGAGTGGTGAAGGTGCGGCCCGGCGGTTCCGTCGACGCCGACTGGACCGCGCGCGCCGCGGCATCCGGGGTGAACGGCATTGTGCTGCAGGGTGATTCGCTCTACGCGACGCTCTATCAGAGCCTCGACGGCCGCATCGTCCGCATCCCCGTCGATGCTCCGCAGGCGCAGACGACCGTCGCTTCGGTCACCGTCGGGGCGCTCCCGCTGACCGCCCTGCCCGACGATCTCACCGTGGGTCCGGACGGCATGCTGTACGTCGCGACCACGACCGGTCGTCTGGTCCACGTCGACCCGGCCACTGGCGGGGTCTGCACGGTCGCCGACCTCGGCGTGCCGGCCACCTCGGTCGCGAAGGTTCCCACCGACGATCGCGCGCTGCTGGTCACCACGGGAACGGGGACTGTGCTTCGGGTGGTTCTCGGCGCGTGAGGTTCGTCGGTGCCTGGGCGCGGATGACCGGATGCGGGCCGCGCTCGGACCGGCGGCTACAGCATCGGGGCGAGGGTGCGCAGACCGGCGACGAGCTGCTCGGCCGAGGGGGCGGACTTCGGGTCCAGCAGCCACTGGACGAGCAGGCCGTCGAGTAGCGTCCAGAGCAGCACGCCGATCGGGCCGCCGTCGTCGTCCTCGATATCCATGTCGGGCAACAACATTCGGGTCAGTGCCACTTTGCCCTCACGCTGCTTGGTCGTGATGTCGGCCTTCACCTCACCGGAATGCAATGCCTGCGCGAGACTCTCGATATTGGCCGCCCACAGCGCACGCTGCTCGGTGAATGTGGCGGTGAGACGCCCCAGGAAGGTGAGCAGCCGCTGCGCCGGTTGCGGTTCGCTGCTCTCGGCGAGCGCGTCGAGGATCTGCTGCACGGCCTCGGCGGACGATTCGATCATGGCCTGCGTGAGCAGGTTGTCGCGGGTGCCGAAGTGGTAGTTGATCGCGGCCAGATTGCTGCCCGAGGCGGCGACGATATCGCGCACCGTGGTCCGGGCGTAGCCGCGTTCGGCCAGGCAGTGTTTGGCCGCTGAGAGCAGATCCTCACGTGTTCCCACGTCGGCAGGGTAGCAAGCGCCCGCTGACGAATGTTTCAAACAAATGTTTGTGACAAGCGTTTGAAACGTCTGTATGGTTCTCCGTGTGGTCTCCGAATCGTCCGAGAGGTGCCAGATGGTCACGCAACGTCCGATATCGCCCTTCGAGTCGGGTTACTTCCAGGAACACGCCACCTTCGGGTCCGTGCCGGTCGGCGGGATGGCGCTGTTCATCGGGTCGACCGTGGAAGGGGAATTCGACACCGAACTGCTGCGCACGGTGCTGGCCGAACTGGCCGCCGAGCATCCGCTGCTCAGCTGTCGCCGATTCGACGACGCCGGGGTGCCGGTACTTCGCCATGTCGAGGGCTATCGCCCCGCGGTCACCGAAAGTCCCGGTGGCGACATCGAATACGTCGACTTCGTCAACCAGCCGCAACCGTGGGACGAGGGCTTGTTCTTCGCACGAGTGTTCCGCGAGGACGACCGGACCCGCATCGTGCTCGTCGTCCATCACGGAATCACCGACGGCCGTTCGTCTTTCGCGCTGCTGGACGAGATGTGGCGGCGCTACACGGCGCATCGCCGCGGGGCGCCGCTGCCGGTGCGCGCGAATCACGAACTGCCGCAGGCGGTCGACGAGCGCCTCGCCGCACTCGTCTCCGGGGCGGAGGTCGACGAATTGCTCGCGGCGATGCGCACGATCATCGGTGAGCCGCCCGCTAGATTGCCGCGCGACGGCACGGCGGGGTTGGGGCGCGGTCTGTTCGTCGCCGAGCGGATCGAGCTGGAACCGGAGGTGACCGCGGCCTTCGCCGCCGCGGCGCGCTCGGCCGGGATCGGGGTGAACGCCTTGCTGAGCGGGTGTGCGCTGGCCGCGGTCCGGGCCGAACTGGGCGGCGTGGGCACACTGCCGATGGTCTGCGGCTATGCCGCCGATATGCGGGCCGCGGTGGACCCGTGGCTGCCCGACGAGACGGTCCTCAACTGCGCCTCCGGCTGGGGCACGCTACTGGCGGTCGCCGAATCCGCCGATCCGTTCGAACTGGGCAGGGTGGTGCACGCCGACGTCCGTGCGGCCCTGGAGCGCCGCGACCCCGCGCGTCTGGCGTTGGCGGGCCGATACATTCGCGACGAGGCCACCGCGCGGATACTCGCGGAACAGCCCAGTATCGCGCTGTCGAACATCGGGCGGGTGCCGGACCATATCGTCCCCGAGGGGGTGCGGCTGGTGCGCGACAGCCTGCTCGCCATGGGACCCGGGATGCCGCCCAAGCTGACCGCGTTCACCCTGGGGGAGCGGCTGACGGTGCAGGTGGAATACGACACCAACGATCACAGCCGCGCCCAGATGGGCCGGGTGCGCCGCAATCTCGCGGAGTTGTTGCACCGCACCGCCGGCCGGGCGGCAGCGTCGTCCGTCGGCCGGGCGGGAACGTCATCCGCCGACGGCTCGGTTCCGGTATCCGCCGACGGCTCGGGTTCGCCCTCCGGCGGCGACGCCGAGCGCGCGGACGCCGGCGTCGCCTCGAAATTCACATGGTGGCGGCGTCGATGACGAACCGGTACCGAACGTCGCTGGCGACCACGCGCTCGTAGGCCTCGTCGATGCGGTCGGCGGAGATGACCTCGATTTCCGCGCCGATGCCGTGTTCGGCGCAGAAGTTCAGCATCTCCTGGGTTTGCGGGATGCCGCCGATATTCGACCCGGCCAGCGACCGGCGGTTGCCGGTGAGGGTGAAGGGGCGCACCGCGAGCGGCTGCTCGGGCAGGCCGAGGATCACCATGGTGCCGTCGAGGTTCAGCAGGCGCATATAGGTGTCGATCGGCAGATCGGCCGAGACGGTGTTGATGATCAGGTCGAACCGGTTGCGCAGATCGCGGAAGATCTGGCGGTCGGTGGTGGCGTAGTAGTGGTGCGCGCCGAACCGCCGGCCGTCGTCCTCTTTGCTCAGTGAATGGCTCAGCACCGTCACCTCGGCGCCCATCGCGGCGGCGATCTTCACCCCGACATGGCCCAGCCCACCCATGCCGATGATCGCCACCTGCTTGCCCGGGCCCGCGTTCCAGTGCCGCAGCGGTGAATACAGGGTGATGCCCGCGCACAGCAGCGGCGCGGCCTCGTCGAGCCCGATGCCCTCCGGAATGCTGACCACGAAGCCGTCGGTCACGACTACCTGGCTGGAATAGCCGCCGAGGGTGTAGCCGCCGGCCTGGATCTCCTCCGGGACGGCGCCGTTGTAGGTCATGGTGGCGCCGCGCACGCAGTACTGCTGCTCACCGGCCAGGCACGGCTCGCACTGTCCGCACGAATCGACCATGCAGCCCACGCCCACCCGGTCGCCGACCGAGAACTCGGTCACCTCAGGGCCGACCGCGGCGACCAGACCGGCGATCTCGTGGCCCGGGACGCAGGGGTACTTGGTGCCGTGCCACTCGTTGCGGGCGGTGTGGATGTCGGAGTGGCAGATGCCGGCGTACTTGATGTCGATCAGCACATCGTGCGGGCCGAGTGCGCGGCGTTCGATGGTGGTCTTGGTGAACCGGCCGTCGGGCGCGGAAACGGAATACGCGGCAGCTGTCGTCATGCGTTCATGCCTACCCGCGCATGGATGCCTACGCAAACCACCCGCCCGGAGCGATGCGACCGGGGCAGGGGCCATGCCCACCACCGGCGACCCGCCGGTCGGATGTGCTCGGCGGGCTCGCGCCGATATCGGATGCTGATCCGGTGGCGATCGTGCTGGCGTTGATATCGATGTGTTCGACGCTGGCAGGCGGGTTGGTGGCCGCGCGCATCGGAGAGCGCAAGCGGCTGATCCTCGGCCTGGCCGCTGGAATCATGCTCGGCGTGGTCGCCTTCGACCTGATCCCCGATGCCCTGGCCGAATCCGACCGGGTCGTCTCGGGTGTGCCCGGCGTACTCGTGGCGGCCGTGATCGGCTTCTTCACCATTCACATCATCGAACGCGAGATGGCGATCCACATCGGGCACGAGCAGGATTTCGGCCGCCACACCCACGACTTCCCGTCGGTCGGGCTGGTCGCCACCGGGGGATTGATCTTCCACAGCATGCTCGACGGTCTGAGCATCGGCGTCGGATTTCAGGCCGGAACCGCGCTGGGCATCTCGGTCGCGATCGCGGTGATCTCGCACGACTTCGCCGACGGATTCAACGCCTTCACCATTCCCACGCTGTACGGCAATGCCCGGCGGCGGGCGCTGACCCTGCTGTTCCTGGATGCGCTGGCGCCGGTGGCGGGCGCGATCATCGGCACGGTGATCCGGGTGCCCCCCGACGTCGCGGGCCTGTATCTGGGATATTTCGCCGGATTCCTGCTGTATCTGGCAACGAGTGACATTCTGCCGGAAGCACATTCGGGCCGCCCGTCGCGCACCGTGCTGTTCTGCACGATCGCGGGCGCCGCGTTGATGTTCGCGGTGGCGGCATTGCAGGACTGATACCGGGCGCCGCGCCGATTTGGTACACATAAAAGCACAAACTCCGCCAGCCCACCCCGGGCATGCAGAATCGGGAGCGGCGATGGACGAGCAGCATTCGGGCCGGCAATCGCGTCCGGCTCGGGGCGGGTGGCTGTCGACGGTCGTCTTCGTGCTCGTCATGGCCTTGGTCGGCGCGGCATTTCTGGGCTACCGCGGGGATCTGCCACGGTGGGCGGTGCCCGCGGGCCACTCCACCTCGGCGCTGTTCGGGCCGCCCGTGCCGCCGATGGATCCCGCGGCGGTGGCCTCGGCCGTCGAACCCGAACTGGTGAACATCAACGTGTCGATCCGGCCCAGCGGGATGGGCGCGGCCGGATCGGGGATCGTGCTCAGTCCCGACGGTGAGATCCTGACCAGCCACCACGTGGTGAAGGGCGCGGAGACCATCACCGTCGGCGATCTCGGCAACGGCGGGCACTATCCGGCGACGGTGCTCGGCTACGACTCCGACGCCGATATCGCCCTGCTGTCGCTGAGCGGGGCGGCGGCGCTGTCGGTGGCCCGGATCGGCAGCTCCGCCGGGGTCCGGGTGGGCGATCAGGCGCTGGCGATCGGCAATGCGGGCGGAACCGGTTCCCCGACCGCGACACCGGGCACGGTCACCGCGCTGGATGCCTCGATCGTGGCGCGCGATACCGCCGATCTGTCGCGCAAGGCGTTGATCGGCATGATCGAGGTGGCCGCGCCGGTTGTCTCCGGACAGTCCGGCGGCGCCTTGGTCGACCGGACCGGCGCGGTGATCGGCGTGGTGACCGCCGCCTCGGGAGAACTGTCCCGGCAGCAGGGGCAGGCCAGCGGCTACGCGGTGCCGATCGATCGGGCGTTGAGTGTGGTGCGCCAGATCCGCACCGGCATTCCGACCGATACGGTCCACGTCGGCCCTACCGCGACCCTCGGCGTCCTGACCTCCGATGCCAAACCCACCGGCGCCCGGGTGGACGTGGCGATCTACGGGCTGCCGGCCTTCACTGCCGGGCTCGATTCCGGCGAGGTGATCGTCGCGGTCGACGACACACCGGTCACCTCGGCGCAGACGCTCAAGGCAGCGCTCAACGTGCGCCGGCCGGACGAGGTGATCCGGCTGGATCTGGTCGAGCCGGACGGCACGCACCGCACGCTCGCGGTGACGCTGGCCGCCGGCCCGCCCAACTGATCAGAACAGCGAGAGCCAGTAGTCCTGGAAGCGCAGGAAGACCAGCAGCAGCACGATCGCGTAGTAGACCACGACGATCGTCCACCGCCACTGCGCGACGATGCCCATGATCCCGCGGGCCCCACCCCACAGCTGATCGGTGACGACCGCCAGGCAGACCGGCGTGAACGTCCACACCACCATGCAGTACGGGCACAGCGCGCCGATGCGGTAGAGGCTCTGGAAGATCAGCCAGAAGATGAAGCCCATCCCGGCGACCAGGCCGATCCACAGCCCGCCCCAGAACCAGCGCGGCAGGCCGACACCGGACACCGCGAGCACCGCGATGGTGACCGCCACCGAGAATCCCGTGACGCCGATGATCGGATTCGGGAATCCGAACACCGACGCCTGATGGGTCGCCATCACCGAGCCACAGGACAGGATCGGATTGATGCTGCACGACGGCCGATAGGACGGATCCTTCAGCAGTTTGAAGTCTTCGATCGTCAACGTCACCGCGGCCAGCCAGCCCAGCAGGGTGCCGAGCAGGAGTAGCCACGCGGGGCGGGGCCGGACGGTGATCACTTGGCCGCGGCCTCGATCACCGGGCGCAGACCGTCGGGCTGCATCAGCTGCTGCGAGCTGGTGATCTGCTTACCGTTCACGTACACCGTCGGCGTGGACTTGATGCCGCTGTTGAGCACGTCCTTGGTGGTCTTCTGCACGTACTTGTCGTACTTGTCCGACGTGATGCACTCGGCCACGGCCGGATCGGTGTAGCCGGCGGCCTGGGCGATCTGCACCAGCTTCTCGTCGGGCAGGCCGGTGCCGCCCTCCGGGGGCTGCTGCTCGTACATGGTGGTCAGCCACGGCAGGAACTTGGTCGGGTCGGAGCCGGCGACGCAGTAGGCGGCGTTGGCCGCGCGCGAGGAGTAGCGGGTGCCGCCCGAGGACTGATCCAGGAACGCGATGATGTTGTAGCGCACGCTGGCCGTGCCGGCGTTCACCGCATCCTCGATGGCCTTGGCGTTGGCGGTCTCGAACATCTTGCAGGCCGGGCACTGCAGGTCGGCGACGACCCGGATGTCGACCTTGGCGCCGGGCTTGCCGATCTTGATCTCGCCCTGGTCGGTGATCGAGCCGGTGACCGCGTCGGGCGAGGCCGGCTGCGCGGCGACCGAGGGCACCGGCCCGGTGTCGTTCTTGTTGGACTGTTTGACGGCGATGCTGATGCCGATGGCCGCAATGAGCGCGATCAGCACGGCCGCGACACCCACCTGAATCAGGATCGTGCGCGTGCGATCTCCGCCTCGCACCGCCGTCAGCGAGTTCTTCCCACGCGGATTCTTGCTCACCTCGGAGTTCACCACGCCTTTCCTGTGTTACGTGTCGGTGTGCGACATCGGTGTTGTGCGGCCGGGCGCCGCCTGCGATCGTACGGGCCGTCCGCCACGCCGTCGCGGTGCCGCATCGCGGGCGGGCGGCCGCACGAGGCACACTCGGCACCACATGATTCCCGGTCAACCTGAGAGATCCCCGAGATTCGGGCCGAAATATCCGCGGTGGTGACCGGCGTCTCCGTGCCGATCAGCTCGCGGCGAGCCGCGCCTTCTCGGTGTCGATGTCGAACTGCGGCGCGGGCCAGCCCAGCTTCAGATCACCCAGCGCATCGATGAGCAGTTCGGTGACGGCCAGGCGGGCGAACCACTTCCGGTCGGCCGGAACGACGTACCACGGCGCGTGGTCGGTGTCGGTGCGGTCCAGTACGTCCTGATAGGCCTGCTGATAGTCGGGCCAGAGCGCGCGGTCGTCGATATCGCTCGGGTCGTACTTCCAGTACTTGTCCGAGCGTTCCAGCCGTTCGCCGAGGCGGCGCTTCTGTTCCTCCAGCGAGACGAACATCGCGACCTTGACGATCGTCGTGCCCGCCTCGGTGATTTCCCGTTCGAACCGATTGATCTCGTCGTAGCGCGACTCCCATTCCTCGCGCGGCACCAGGTTCTGCACCCGCACCACGAGGACGTCCTCGTAATGGGACCGGTCGAAGACACCGATCTGCCCGCCGGCCGGCAGCCGGTGGCGGATTCGCCACAGATAGTGGTGCCGGCGTTCCTCCTCGGTGGGAACGCCGAAGGCGGCATGCCGCACCCCCTGCGGGTCGACCATGCCGATCACGTGGCGCACCACGCCGCCCTTCCCTGCGGTGTCCATACCCTGCAGGATGAGCAGCAGGTTGCGGTGGTCACCCGAGCGGCCGTTCGCGAACAGCATCTCCTGCAGCTCCGACAGCACCTGACCGCGTTCGGGCAGCAATTGCTCACCGAGTTTCTTGTCGCCGGTGAATCCGGGCGTCGCGGAAAGGTCGTAGGAATCGAGCCGGACCCCGGCGGCTCGCAACGCGGTGGTGGCCGGTTCGGTCCACGGAGATTTCGCCATAACCGTCGAGTATGGACGGCGGCCCCGACAGCCGGGTGGTGATCGTGCCGTGAGTCAGCCGATTCCGGCCAGTCTCGTCAACTGTGCGGCGAATTCGGCGTCGTCGACCGGGGTCAGCACCAGCTCGGCGGCCGTGGTGAGCAGATAACGTCCGTCGCCGGTGATGTCGAGCCAAGTGCGATGCCGCGTCGGCGGCGACATGGGATTGTCGGGTGCGACGGTGACGGTGATGAATCCGCGCGCGTCGACCGGGGCGCGCAGCGTGCGGCGGAAGCGGGCGGCGCCCGGATCCTGCGGTGTGTCGATATCGCCGCCCGGATGGGCGTCGGTCCCGATGTCGAGCACCGCGTGCTGCGGTTCGCGCATCGGCCCGCGTGTGCCCGCCGGCGCCGAGCCGATCGCGGCCACCAGACGTTCGCCCACCCCGCGCGCGTGGCAGACGGCGACCGTGACGGCGTCGGGCCGTGCGATCAGCAGCCCGGCGTGCCGGTGGACGACGGCGGCGAAGGCGAGGATCAGTTCCGGCTCGTCCGCCGGTGTGGAGCGCCGGCCGGAGACGGTGATCGTGGTGGCGTCCGGGCGGGTGCACAGCAGCAGTGCGGCGGTGAGATCCGGATCCGTGTTGCGCGCATAGCGGGTGCGCAAACCCAGTGCGGCATATTCGGATTCGGTGCGCACGGTGGATTCCGGGATCATGTTCACCGGATAGGGACGGCGGTCGAGATCGGTTTCGGTGGCCCAGACGTGGGCGAACTCGTCCGGCGTCAGCACCCACTTCACTACGGATGACCCCCACCCGAATCCGGCCGGGGTGCGGGAACGAAGCGCGGCACCCGGTCACCGGAGGCGACCAGGGTGCTGTTGTAGCGGAAGGTCATGATGTCGCGGGCGTCGGCCAGGGCCGCGGCGGCGGCGACGTCGTGGGTCATCCGGCGGGCGCCGCCGTGCACCACCTCGGCGACCGGGTCGGGCAGCGGAACATAGGTCGGCGGCGCGGGCAGGGCGTCCCGAATGGATTGCGCCGCTTCCGCATCGGCCTCCAGCAGTTGCCGCAGCCGGGCGCAGACCTCGGCCGCGGCGGCGCCTCGTTCGACGAACGCCGCCGTCGCGGGTTCGGCCGCCGCGCGGGCTCGCCCCGACCAATGCTCGAATTCGCCGTGCGTGGCCTCGGCGAAGGTCCGGAACGCCGCGGCGACGGCGTCGGCCTGCTGTTGCCAGGCCGCGGCCGCCTCACCGAGCGCGGCCGGATCCAGTGTCTCGTGCACCAGCTCCCACAGTTGCCGGTGGCTGTAGGAGCCGTACACCTCCCGATCCGCGACGAAGGGCGGATCGACATGCGATGCGTCGGTCACCTCACGCTCCCGGCTCGGGCCGGATCAGCGCCAGCGCGGCGCGGTTGGCGGCCTCGGCCTCGTCGAAGTGTTTCCCCGCGGCCAGATAGGCGGCTTTGAACAGCAGTGCCGTCTGCTGGAACGAGAGGACGGTGTCGAGGTATTCGCCGCCCTTGCGGGAGAATCCGCGCGCCAGGGCCCGGCCGGAGGCGAGTTCGCCGAAGCCGCGCACCGTCGTCGGTACGGCACCGCCGCTGCGAGCGGCATGGAGATCCTCGACGAGACGGTCGCAGGCCGCCGCGAGATTGCGCGCGGTGTCCTCGGCGATCTCGAACACCTCCGCTCCGGAACCTGTTGCCGCGGCGTACAGCTCGCGCGCCAGATGCTGGCCGGTCTCCGGAATCGGCACCGTGATGATCCCCTTCCGCCCGAGAGTTTCCCGCGAGCGAGCTTACCGGAGCAGCGGTCGCCGGGCGCGTGGCGACGCATTGTGAATGCGCACATCGATGGGTGCGAAGAATGTGTAAATCACTGTGGCGCTGTCTGTTTCAGGCGGCGTCGG
Source organism: Nocardia sp. NRRL WC-3656 (assembly GCF_000720265.1). Taxonomy (NCBI): domain Bacteria; kingdom Bacillati; phylum Actinomycetota; class Actinomycetes; order Mycobacteriales; family Nocardiaceae; genus Nocardia; species Nocardia sp. NRRL WC-3656. The sequence goes on from NZ_JOJF01000013.1 coordinate 10,592, forward strand.
CGGCCCGGGCGCTGACGTACTGCAGCAGGCCGTGCACTTCCTGCTCGATATCCACCAGCCCGGATTCGGCGAACAGTTTCGGGAACGTGTCGAGGTCGAATACGCGGAGCCCGCCCGCCCCGCCGACCGCGCTCGAGACCTCCCCCACCCAGCCCTGGGGGCGGTGACTGGTGCTGATCGCGATGCGACCGCCGGGCGCGAGCACCCGGATCATCTCGGCGGCGGCGGTCAGCGGATCCGGAATCAGATACAGCGCACCGAAACAACAGACCGCGTCGAAGCTGTTGTCGGGGAAGGGAAGCCGGCGAGCGTCGCCGCGGACGTAGCCGGCTCGCGGGCCGGAGTTGTCGGCGACGGCCTGCCGCAGCATCGGCACCGAGAAATCGATGCCCACCGCGTATCCGGGGCCGATATGTTCACTCAGGTAGTGGGTGAAATTGCCCGGCCCGCAAGCGATGTCGAGCACCCGGTCGCCCGCGTCGAGGCGCAAGGTCCGCACCGCGTCACGGCGATCGGCCTGCATGGTCCGCCCGGTGGCCAGCAGAAAACTGGTCGGCCGCCACGCCCGCTCGTAGAGCAGGGCGAAGACCGGGTTGTTCATGGTGTGGCGTGCGAGATTCACCAGGTCATCCTCGCCTCGAGGTCGTCTGCTGTCGAGATCCGATACGGCGGTGCGCTGTGCCCGACGAGCCGCAGTCGCCCCCAAAAGTCGCGATCACCGAGGATCGCGTTCGCGGCGCCTTCGGTGGTCCGCAACGTGACGCGCTGCTTCCGGTTGCCGGCCGCCGCATCCAGCGCCGCATCCGGATCGACGCGTCCGTACCAGCGGTAGATGCCGTCGATCGGCTGGCGATGGCCGCGCAGCCGCACTCGGACGGCGAACTCCCGATCGCCCAGCACGACGACGGCCGGCCCCAGATAATCCGCATCGGGTTGCCGCATGATCGCCTTTCCGAGCTACGCGTCAGGGTCCTGCCGCACTATAGCCGTGACAATGAGTAATAGGTAATATCGAGTGTGCCACCGCTCACATCGGGCGGCAAATGCGCCGACGGTGAGCACGGACAACGCGCCGGCCGCGGCGTAGCGGCAGAACGGTGAAGCCGATGACACAGCACACCGACAATCTCGCGGGGGACGGTTTCGACGGGCGCGAGCGCGTGGCCCAGCGGCTGCTTCGCTCGTCGGCGGAACACTTCTACGACGCCGATATCGACATCGACTGGGAGCAGCCGTGGGCCCCGGACAAGGCGTGGCTGCCCGAACACCGGATTTCGCTCTATGGCACTCCGCTGTGGGATCGGCTCACTGCCGAGCAGCGGATCGAACTCGGCAAACACGAACTGGTGAGCCTGCTGTCGTTCGGGATCGTCGCCGAGGGGCTGCTCAGCAAGTATCTGCTGCGCATCGTCGCACGCGACCCGACCTCGCAGCATGCGATGTACGCGCTCACCGAACTGAGCGAGGAAGCGCGTCATTCGATCATGTTCGCGCGGCTCATCGACAAGACCGGAATACCGCCGTATCGGCCGGTGGCGCTCAACCGGATGCAGCTGCGCGTCGCCGAACACTTCCCGATCGGTCCGGTCGTCTACGCCGGCACGCTGCTGATCGAGGAGATCCTCGATCGCGGTCAACGAGAAGCCATGGCCGACAGCACTGTTCAGCCGCATGTGCGGCAGTTGATGCGGATTCACGTGCTGGAGGAGGCGCGGCACATCGGTTTCGCCCGCGATGCGCTGGCGCGCGGGATGGCCCGGCGTTCGCGGTGGCAGCGGCTGCCGCATCAACTCCTGCTGGCCTACTTCGCGCTGGTGCTGTATCCGATGCTCGTCAATCCGCAGGTCTATCGCGCGGTGGGTATCGACCCCCGGCGCGGATTCGCCGCGGCCTTCACCGGCCCGCAGTACCGGCGGACGATGAGCTTCCTGTCCGAGCCGATGCTGCGCTATTTCGACGAGGTCGGCATGCTCGACGGCGCGGCGGTGCGCACGCTGTGGCGGCTGACCCGTTCACTGCCCGACGATCTGTGAACGGGCCTGCCGCCGCAAGCTCTCCGTCGTTCAGGCTCGCTCGACCTCGATGGTCATCCCGGCCCGCCGCAAGCGATCGGTGAGGGGATCGCCCATGGCGGAGGCGGGCGTGAGGATGCCCGCCAATTCCGGAAGTTCGTCGAAGGCCAGGCACAGTCCGGCCTCGCCGAGCATCACCGAGGTGGCCTGATAGCCGGGGTCGCCCTGTCCGGCGAAGGTGCAGACGTACCGTGCGCCCGAGGTGGTGTCGGCGAAGGTCTTCATGGTGAACCAGCCACTGCGGCGGGCCTGCTCGCCGGGGCCGGTGCCCGGCTTCGGCAGGATCCGGTCCAGGAGCCGGCGCCCCACCGACACGCGGGAGAGCAGAGCGCCGGCGGTCATGGTGGCGACGATGCCGCCCGCCATACCCGCGGCGACCAGCGGTGCCGCCGGCGAGCTTCCGGCGCTCATCACCTCGCGATAGCGGAAGTTCTTGCCGTAGACCCAGCCCAGCAGGCCGTTGCTGCGCCGCACCACCTTGGTGTTGTGCGCGGCCATCACGAAGGTGGCGACCCAGCCGTCGAGGCTGGGGTCGATGGCCGAGGCGCGCGAGAGAGCCTGATCGGACTGCCGGCCCACATCGGGTTCCATCGACTTGTCGGGGCTCAGCGAATACGGGTGCGAGAGCACCGAACCCTTGGCCGGATCGGTGGCGATGGCCTCCATCATCGCCCGCCCGGAGTCGATGGTGCCGCCGCTGGCGCCGCCCTTGAGCCAGGCCACCAGGGTGGTGTCGGTGAGCTCCCCGGTGTTGTCCTCGACCGACCGGCGGTAGAGCCGATAAACGCTCAGATCGGACGGAATCGAGTCGTAGCCACAGGAATTCACGATTTTCGCGCCGGTTTCGGCGGCCCGCTCGCCGAACCGATCGATACATTCGCGGATGAACAGCGGCTCGCCGGTGAGGTCCGCGTAGTGGGTGCCGGCGTTCGCGCAGGCCTGGGCCAGGGGCAGGCCGTACCGCAGATACGGGCCCACGGTGGTGACCACGACCTTGGTCCGGGCCGCCAGCGCGTCCAGTGCCGCCTGGTCGGAGGAATCGGCGACCAGCAGCGGCCAGATCGCCGCCCCGCCGCCGAGTTCGTCGCGCACCGCGGTGAGTTTCTCCGGCGAACGGCCCGCGAGGGCGATACGCGCATCCGCGGGCGCGGCCTCGGCCAGATACTGCGCGGTCAGCCGGCCGACGAACCCCGTCGCGCCGAACAGTACGAGGTCGAATTCCCTGTCGGTCATGCCCATCCCATTCTCGTGGTGGCCGATTACTTTGTGCTGGTACGTTTTCCGCCGGCGGCTTTGCGTGGCGCGGCGCGCTTGGCAGGTTTGCGCGGCAGGCCGCGCCGGGCCAGCCAGGCGTGGTGCTGCTTACCGAGTTCGGTCACCGGGTCGTCGCCGTAGAGCCACTCGCGGGCGATCCGATGCCAGTTCCCGGTCGCTTCCAGCTGGCCGAGTACCCCGAAGGTCAGGAAATCCGCGCGCCGGGAGAACAGATGTTCCGGCGGCAGATTCTGCTGCTTCATCCCGGCGTACTCACTCGCGCGCGGATCGACCGCCAGCACGAAGGCGCCGCTGGCCAATTCGGGGGTGATGGTCAGGTCCTGGTCGATCAGCGCCCACTCGCACGCGGCGAGCACATACTCCAGACAGTCCTCGGGGGTGATCTCCTCCGGCGAATCGATGATGCCGTGGTCGATCATCAATTGGCGCAGATCTTCGGCACGTTCCTCGGCCGCCGCACGGATGCAGGTGGCCTCGAACCGGACGTGTTCGGGATCCATCCGGTTGAACAGCCCGAAATCCAGGAAGGCGACCCGGCCGTCCTCGCCGAGCAGCAGATTGCCCGGATGCGGGTCGCCGCAGAATTCGTTGAAGCTGAACAGCGAACCGACGTAGAAGCGGTAGATGATCTCGCCGACCCGGTCGCGTTCGGCCTCCGGCAACCGGCGTATCTCCTCGAAACCGCGACCGGGAAAGTACTCGCTGACCAGCACGTGCGTACTCGACAGCTCGGGCATCGTGGCCGGAACCACGATGAACGGATGGTCGGCGAACAGTTCGGCCACCTCGCGCTGGGTATGCGCCTCGGCCACGTAGTCCAGTTCGCTCTCGAGGTTCAGCCGCAGTTCGTCGAGGACCGCCGGCGTCACCCACGGCATCGCCGACTGCAGGACGCGGCGGAACATCGCGAGATTCTTCAGATCGGCGCGCACGGCGGTATCGATGCCCGGATACTGCACCTTCACCGCGACCGCGCGCCCGTCGTGCAGCCGCGCCCGGTAGACCTGGCCGATGGAAGCCGCCGCGATCGGTTCGTCCTCGAATTCGGCGAACAGCTCTTCGAGCGTGCGGCCGAAATCCTTCTCGATGACGCCGCGCATGGTGTCGAAGGAGACCTTCGGCGCGCTGTCGCGCAAGACGGCCAGCCGGCGCTGGAATCGCTCGCGATGTTCGGGCGGAACCAGATCCAGATCCAGCACCGAGAGCATCTGGCCGAGCTTCATGGCCACGCCCTTCATGGTGCCCAGCACCATGACCATCTGCTCGGTGGCGCGGATCATCGACTCCTCGGCCATCCGCTCGCGCACCGCTTCGGAGCGTCCGCGCATCGAGCGGCGGGTCTTCTGCGCACGTAAGACGTTGCCGGCGACGGCCACACCCAGTTTCGTCCCCCGCGCCAGCCGCGACGTCGGCAGCTCTTTCGCCATTGATGACCTCCGTTGATGCCCCGCCTGGCCGGTCTTCAGCGTAGCCAAGCGCGAGCCGTCGGCCCAGAGACGGCGAGCGCGGATTCCTTCGCGGGCGAATCAGCCCAGGTCGGCCTCGGGAAGTTCGTGCGGCACGGCGTTGAACTTCTCCGGCGAACCACCCGCGCGGACCATGCCCTCGATGGCGCTCCACACCATCATCGCCAGGTGGTCGAGCATGCGATCGGCCGACATCGAGCGGTTGCTGATCCACCAGTCGGTGGCCAGCTGCACACCGCCGACGATCACGTACGAATACAGCAGCACGCCCTCGGTGTCGACGCCGCGATCGAAGGCCTTGGTCTGCACCACCACCGAGACCACGTCGGCGAACAGCTTCTCGAAATCGGCGAGGCTGGACTTGTCGGTGGTCGAGCCGTTGCCCATGATGAAGCGGTAGACGTCGATATCGGCCTCGACGGTGTGCACATAGGCGGCCAGAGTGTTGCGGACGAGCTGATATTCGTCGGCGTCGTCGCTGATCGCCTCGTAGATCCGCGGCATCAGCGTGGTCTCGATGAACCGTTCCATGGTGGCGCGGGTCAGATCGGACTTGTCCGAGAAGTAGCGGTAGAGGACGGTTTTGGATACGCCGATCTCCGCGGCGATCTCGTCCATCCCGACATCGCCGCCGCGTTTGCGGATAGCGGCGAGGGTGCCGTCGACGAGTTCTTCCCTGCGGTCGATCTTGTGCTGATGCCAGCGCCGCTTGCGACCGTCCACCCGGCCGGGGCGCACCGCAGCGGAGTCGACGGCAGCGCTCGCGGCACGATGTGTGGTCATGCTCTAGGGGACTCCTGGATCCGGGGATAAGGGCACCACCAGCTTAAGTCCTTCGCCGAGGTGATGTTCCCGGTTCGCCGAGTGGCCCGGCTCTCGGCCCGGGAGCGTTCGCCCGGGGCGGGCGCGGGCGCGGGGTGAGCGGGCGCACGCCGGCGACGCCGATATTCCGGCCAGAATGGGGATATGGAGCAATCTGCCGGCAGCGCCCCCGTCCTGGCGGAAGCGAACGCGCACCCCGATACCCGGCCGGGAGTGGGAAATGCCACACGGTCCTCGGCCCGGGGCGCGCCCGGACCACCGTCTTCGTTCGCCGACCTGATGGACGAATCCGGGAAGAAACGCGATCTGCGCAAGATGAAGATGGTCGCGACCGGCTTCCTGGCGGCGGCCACGGTCGTCTATCTGGTCTGTTGCTGGCTCGGCTCGAACGATATCGGCGGCAGCTGGGTCGGCTACGTGCGCGCGGCCTCGGAGGCCGGCATGGTCGGCGCGCTGGCGGACTGGTTCGCGGTCACGGCGCTCTTCCGGCATCCGCTGGGCCTGCCCATTCCGCACACCGCGATCATCCGCAAGAAGAAGGATCAACTCGGCACCAGCCTGGGCGATTTCGTCCGCACCAATTTCCTCTCGCCCGACACCGTGGCGACGAAGGTGAATTCGGCGCAGATCTCGTTGCGCCTCGGAACGTGGATGGCCGATTTCCGGCACGCCGAGCGGGTGTCGGAGGAGTCGTCGACCATTCTGCGTGCGGTGATCGGCGCGCTGCGCGACTCCGATGTCGAGCAGGTCATCGACCAGACCATCGTCAAGCGCATCGCCGAACCGCAGTGGGGGCCGCCGATCGGGCGGGTGCTCGCCGAACTGCTGGCCGAGAACCGGCAGGAGCCGCTGCTGGATCTGCTGGCCGAACGCGCCCACCAGTGGGCGCTGGCGAGTCAGGAGACCCTGGACCGGATCGTCATGCGCGATGCCCCGTCGTGGGCGCCGAAATTCGCCAATATCCTGCTTTCGGAGAAGATCTACCGGGAATTGGTGGAATTCACCTGGAAGATTCGCTCACAACCCGATCACGAAGTGCGATCGGCGGCGAACCGATTTCTCGAGGATTTCGCTCGCGATCTGCAGTACGACGAGGCGATGATCGCCAAGGCCGAGCGGGTGAAGGCCGAGATCATGGGACGCGAGGAAATAACCGGAATGGCGCGTGCGACCTGGCGTGCGGCCAAACGGATGATCCTGGAATCGGCCGACGATCCGAACAGCACCTTGCGCCGCAAGATCTCGGAGAATGTGCAGCAGTTGGGTCAGCGTCTGGTCGACGAACCCGAACTGACAAAACAAGTGGACGCTTGGGTTGAACGCGGTGTGAGATATCTCGTCGCCAACTACGGTTCCGAGATCGCGGCCCTGATCAGCGACACGGTTGCCCGCTGGGATGCCGATGAGGCGAGTCGCAAGATCGAATTGCAGGCGGGGCGCGATCTGCAATTCATCCGGATCAACGGAACGGTGGTCGGATCACTTGCCGGCCTGGCGATTTACGCCGTATCGCATTTACTCTTCCCAGGCTTCTGACGGCTGCTGCCCGAAGTTTGCTGAAATAGTGCTAACAAGGGTGCTTGCAAGAGTTAGCACCCTCATTTAGAATCGACCGTACAACCGCCGGAAGGTGAGCAGTGTGATGGCACAGGAACCAGAGGTTTCTGATCGGAACACGGGGGAAACCACAGAGACGTCTGCGGTTCCCGGAGACCGGGTGGGTCGCGTAGCCAACGCGGCGCACGACATCGGAGGCTTCATCCGGGCGCAGCGGGAGGCCGCTCAGGTCTCGTTGCGTCAGCTCGCACAGCTGGCGGGGGTGAGCAATCCGTACCTGAGTCAGATCGAGCGCGGATTGCGCAACCCGTCCGCCGAGGTACTCACGCAGATCGCCAAGGGTCTGCGCGTGTCTTCGGAGGTCTTGTACGTCCGGGCCGGCTATCTCGAACAGAGAGAGCACAGCCCGGTGCGGGACGCACTGCTGGCCGATACCGACATCACGGAACGGCAGAAGCAGGTGCTCCTGGACATCTACGAATCGTTCCGCCGCGAAAACGGGGGGAACGACAACGGAGGGAACGTCTCGGAATCCGTTCAGGGGGAATCCGAGGGGGGCGTTCCAGGGGGGAGCAGGGGCGGTGTGCCCGAGAGCCCGAGGGGCGGTGCACCCGAAAGCCCAAGGGACAACGAGGTTCCGCACCAAGCCACCGATGGCAGTACTACCGAAATCTCGCCACGCCAGGAGAACGAACAACCATGACCCAGCCCAACGTCACTGTGACCAAGCCGATCTACGCGACCGTCGGAGCCGGTGACGCGCTCTACGCGGCGGTCAACGACATCGTCGACCGCGTCCGCGACCGCGCCGCCACCGTCGATGTGAACTCCCGCGTCGAGGAGGCTCGCGAGCGCCTGTCGAATCTGCCGGCCGATGTGCAGGATCAGATCGAGACGCTGCGCGGCCGCCTGACCGGACTGCCCTCCGAACTGCCGGACGACCTCGCCGAACTGCGCGAGAAGTTCACCCCGGAGGAGCTGCGCAAGCTGGTCGACCAGTACTACCGCCAGCTGGTGGATCTGTACTCGGATCTGGCCGTGCGCGGCGAGGAGACCGTCGACCGGCTGCGTTCCAACCCCGGCTTCGACGAGCGTTTCGACAAGGTGGAGAACATCTACACCGATGTCGTCACCCGGGCCGAGGATGTGCTGACCAAGGTGTCCGATCAGGCTCGCGGGTTTCTGGGCAAAGCGGCCGAGCAGGCCGACGAGGCCGCCGCGGTCGTCGATGCCGAGGTCGTCGCGGTGACCACCGAGGCTGCCGCCGAGGAGCCCGCCCCGGCCAAGAAGGCCCCGGCGAAGAAGGCCCCCGCCAAGAAGGCGCCGGCCAAGACCACCACCACCACCACCGCCGCGAAGAAGACCACTCCGGCCAAGAAGTAATTCGGCCGCAGCAAAGACCGGCCGAGGGGTAATCCGGAACCGTCACACGGATCCGGGTCGTACCGGATCCCGCAACGCCCGCATGCGCACTGCCGCATGCGGGCGTTGCTTCTATCATGGGTGCTGTGTACCAGCTGACTAGTGCAATCCTGTGGCTGCTCTGGCTCGCCGCGATGGCCGCGACCATCTTCGCGCTGGTGCATGCGATCCGGCAGCGCGCCGACGCGTTCACGGCCGTGGACAAACTCACCAAACCCATCTGGGTGTCGATTCTGGCGGTCGCCCTCGGTTTCCTGCTGCTCGCCCGCACGCCGGTGGGATTGCTGGGGATCGCGGCGGTGATCGCCACGGGTATCTATCTGGCCGATGTGCGGCCGAAGGTCGACGAAATTCAGCGCGGTCCGCGCTGGTGAAATAGCGAACCCCGTGCTTGCACTAGCAAGCACCCACTCCTTCGGGTTACTGTATCGATCAGTAACACACAAAGGAGTGTTCTCATGCAGGCAACGTTGCCCAGCACGGTGGCGGGGATCGTGGAGCGTCTCCGCGGGCTGCCGGCCGCCCATCGCGCCGCACTGCGCACCCGGTCTTACGACCTGCCCGCATTGAATTCCCCGGCGGTGCCGTGTGAGGTGACCGCGGTGACCGCGTCCGACGGCGCCCGGCTGCGCGTGCACAGTTACGGCCCCGCCGACGGCGAGGCGATCGTGCTGGCGCACGGCTGGACCTGCTGCATCGAATACTGGAATCCCCAGATCAACGCCTTCGCCGGCGAATACCGGGTGATCGCCTACGACCAGCGCGGTCACGGCGAGAGCGAATCCGGCACCGCACCGCTGTCCACCGATCTGCTGGCCGACGATCTCGCGGCCGTCCTGGATGCCACCCTGAGCCCCGGTCAGCGCGCGGTCCTCGTCGGGCACAGTCTCGGCGGAATGACCATTCAGGCCTGGGCCGGCCGGTATCCGCGCCAGGTCGCCGAGCGGGCCGATGCGGTGGTGCTGGCCAATACCGCCTCCGGTGACCTGATCGCCGAGACCACCGTGGTGCCGCGCTTCAATCGCGGGCCGCTCGCGCTGCCGTTCCCGATCGGCCGCCTCGGACTCGGCCTGCCGGTGGTATTCCCGCCGATCCGGCTGGTGAAGTGGATCTTCCGCCGCCAGATCATGACTCTGGCCGCGGCCGGTGAGGTGGTCGATTTCGCCCTGGCGATCGTGCGCTCCTGCCCGGCGAGGGTGCGTTCGCGCTTCGGCTTCCTGCTGGCCGAACTGGCTCTGCAGAGCTGTACCCGCTGTGTGACCGTGCCGACCACGGTGATCTCCGGTTCCGCGGACGATATGACGCCGCCGGTGCACTCCGAGTGCCTGGCCGAGGAACTGCGCTCGGTCGGCGCGTTCCGCAAGCTGGTCGAACTGCCGACCGGCCACCTCGGCAACGTCGAGGCATACGAGGCGTTCAACGATGAACTCGCCGAGGTGCTGGACGAGACGTACGCCTCGCGGCACGTTCGCGAGGCGACCGCCTAGCCGGTTCGGCAATTGCCTGGCGAATTCGGCGTAGCACTTCTGTGGCGCCGGCCGATAGAAGCGGGTAGTGGGACGTTGCGCCGGCGGATGTGAATGCCGTTGGGCGGAATGGGTATTCGGTGTCTGCGGCGGTGTGAGCAGCGCTGAAGTGCGGCTTCGCCGGACAAAGGTGCGAAACCGGAAATTCTTCACTGCTTGCACTAGCAAGCACCGTTGCTAGCGCGGTAACGTGCGGTAGGACACAAAGGAGTGCTCATGCTGGTGAACCTGCCCGAGAACGTTGCCGACCTTCGGACCGGCATCGGCGCTCTGACCGGCGGATACCGCGCGAAAATGCGTTCGCGTACCTACCGCACGGCCGAGTTGAACTGCGCGCCCGACGCAGAGGTCGTCTCGGTCACGACGACCGACGGCGCCCGGCTGCGGGTACACGCGTACGGCCCTGCCGACGGCGACGTGATCGTCTTCGTGCACGGCTGGTCCTGCTGCCTCGAATACTGGAACCCGCAGATCAACTCCTTCGCCCGCGACCACCGAGTGATCGCGTTCGACCAGCGCGGTCACGGCGACAGCACCCTGGGGACGGGCCGGTTCGACGCCGAACAGCTGGCCGACGATCTGTGCGCCGTCCTGGACGCGGTTGTGCCGGCGGGACGTAAGGCCGTCCTGGTGGGACACAGCATGGGCGGCATCACGATTCAGGCCTGGGCCAAATTCCATCCGGAGCAGGTGGCGCAGCGCGCGAGCGCGGCCCTGCTGCTGACCACGACGGCGGGCGATATCGCCGCCGAAACCCGGGTTCTGCCGATCTTCAACGACATCGTCCCGGCCCCCGACTGGCTGGGCCGCGCCCTGTTCGGTCAGCCCGTGCCGTTCCCGGCCGGCGCGCCGGTGCGCGGAATCTTCAAGGCGCGCATCATGAATCGGTACGCCACAGCGGATCAGGTGGACTTCGGGCTCTCGATCGTGCGCTCCTGCCGTCCGCTGGTGCGGGCGAAGTACGCGCTGGCGCTGATCGAACTCGAAATTCACGGCGCCGCAGCGAATCTGTGCATCCCGACCAGTGTCGTGGCCGGGGCCTACGACAATCTGCTGCCGGAGAGCATGTCGCGCAAGATCGCCGACGAGCTCGCCGCGGCGGGCAATCTGGATCGCTATTCGGTTTTCGCCACCGGACATCTGGCGAATGTCGAGGCGAGCGCGGAGTTCAACGCCGAACTGCGCCGATTGATCGAGGTCACTCGCTTCGGCCGCCGTGCGGTGGCGGGCTGAGCGCCCGGCGACTGCCCGCCGGGGCTGGACGTACTCGCGGCGCGGGTGCATCCTGGTGACCCACGTTCGGATCGGGAAGTCGCCACAAGACCTGTCGTAGCGGAGCCGCTCTGCCGGCTCCGCGCGGCGAGGACGGCAACACGATGCTGAATCGTGTTGTCCGCCAAGGCCGGTCAAGGGCGCCCGGTCTTGGCCCGCCGCGTCGCCACGAGAAGACCGGCTACCAGAAGACCGGCTACGAGAAGACCCGCTACGAGAAAACCACGGTGCGCCGCCCGTGCACCAGCACCCGCCCCTCCAGGTGCCAGCGCAGTCCGCGCGCGAGCACCACACGTTCGATGTCACGGCCCTGCCGGACCATGTCGCGCACGGTGTCGGCATGGTCGATGCGGCTGACGTCCTGTTCGATGATGGGTCCCGCATCCAGGTCGGCGGTGACGTAATGGCAGGTGGCGCCGATCAGCTTCACGCCGCGGGCGAAGGCCTGGTGATACGGCCGCGCCCCCACGAACGAGGGCAGGAAGCTGTGGTGGATGTTCAGCGCGCGCCCGGCCCAGTGCTCGCACAATTCGGCCGGCAGCACCTGCATGAACCGCGCCAGCACCACCGCGTGCGGATCGTGGGCGTCGGTGAGCTCGCGCACCCGCTCGAAGGCCGGGCCGCGCTCGGCCGGATCGGCGGGGAAGGGCACGTGGTGGAACGGAATACCGTGCGCGCGCGTCATCTCGCCCAGATCCGGATGGTTGCCGATCACCGCTTCGATGGTGGCGGGCAACTCGCCACTGGCGGCCCGGCCGAGCAGATCGTGCAAGCAGTGCCCGTCACGGCTGACCAGCAGGACGGCGCGGCGGCGACGCCCGGAATCCAGCAGCTGCCAATCGGTCTGCGGCCCCAGTTCGGCGGCCACCACGGTGAAGCGCTCACGCAACTCGTCGATGCCGAACGGCACGGTCGCCGCCGCGATGGCCTGGCGGGTGAAGAACCAGCCGGTATCGGGATCGGAGTGATAACCGGCCTCCACGATCGACCCGCCGAACTCGGCGATGAACGAGGTGATGCGGGCGATGATGCCCGGTCGGTCGGGACAGCCCAGGCTCAGGACGAAACGCCGATCATCGGCTGACGCGGTGCCACTCATGGGCACGATCCTCGCAGGTCGCGCCCGGTTCGATCACGTCGCCCGGGCAGCGAGCCGCAAAGCCGGTCCCGGGTAAGCGAATTCGCGGGCCGCATCGGATCGCGAGCGCTCGGCGGCCGGGAACGCTCGCGCGCTGTGCCAGACTTGGTCCCCATGTCCGAAACCGTTCCCACCGCCTACACCCGCGCCCAGGTCGCCGCGATGATCGATCACACGTTGCTGGCGCCCGAGGCGACCGCCGCCGACGTCGCGAACACCATCGCCGAGGCTCGTGAACTGGGTGTCTACGCGGTGTGCCTGTCCCCGTCGATGCTGCCGGTGACCGCGCCCGGTCTGGTCGTCGCCACGGTCGCGGGCTTTCCCTCCGGCAAACACCACTCCCTGGTGAAGGGCACCGAGGCGCGATTCGCGGTAGAGCAGGGCGCGGCCGAGGTCGACATGGTGATCGACATCGGCGCGGCCGTCGCGGGGGACTACAACGCGGTCCTCGCCGATATCGTCACCGTCCGCGAGGCGGTCGAGGATCGGGCGCTGCTCAAGGTGATCATCGAGTCCGCGGCGCTGTCGGATGCGGCGATCGTCGAGGTGTGCCGCGCCGCCGAACGCGCCGGGGCCGATTTCGTGAAGACCTCCACCGGATTCCACCCCGCGGGCGGCGCCGAGGTACGGGCCGTGCGGCTGATGTGGGAGACCGTCGGCGGGCGGCTCGGCATCAAGGCCAGCGGCGGAATTCGCACCGCCGCCGCGGCCGCCGAACTGATCGACGCCGGTGCGACCCGGCTGGGGTTGTCCCGCTCGGCCGATGTTCTCGCAGGCTTCCCGGAGTAGAGCCCGCGAGCGGCGCCGATGAGGTGCCGGGCCCGCTGCACCCCGGCACCTCGCGGCTCGATCAGCAGCGGATCTCCGTGTCGCCACCGCCTTGCAGGGTGGTCGGGCCGCCCCGCAGGGAAACCGAGATGCCGTTGTCGGTGACCTTCACGCTGGTCGGCTGCATACCCAGCGGGTAGTTCTGCAGGCTCTGCGTCATCGACTGGACGATGCTGTCGACCAGATCGGTGGGCAGCCCCAGCCCGAGCAGCGAGGCCGACTGCGTGCTGACCTCGATCTTGCCGTCCACGATGTGCGGCTGAACCTTCAGATCGGCGATACCGCCGAGCACCTTGACGTCCAGGGTGCCGCCGGCCGGATCCGATTCCACGCCGGAGACGAGCCCGGTCAGGGTCTGGGCGATGCCCTCGTTGCTCCAGGTCGCGTCGGCGGAGCTGCTGCCGACCTTCGCGCCGCCGCGCCCGCCGTCGAGCAGGGTGATGTCGTTGAGCCGGGCGTGCACCTTCATGTCCACGGCGGGCCCGAACTTCGCGTCGTCGCTGTCGACGGTGATGTACTGGACCTTGTGGTCGACGGCGGTGAGCAGTAACGGCTTCGGCCCGAATCCCACATCGACCTTCGACCCCAGCTCCTTCTCGACCTGGGAGGCCATGCACTGCTGATTCTTGTGACGCAGATAGGTTTCGGCGCCCGCCGCGGTGCCGACCAGCGCGAGCAGCACGACGAGTCCGACGATCAGTGCGATCCGCCGCCCGTTGCGGCGTTTGGGTTCACCCGCCGGTGCGGGAGCGGGTACCGCGGTGTCCGGAGTGGTCATGGCAACCGATTCTTCCCGAGCTTTCTGAGCCCGCTCTGTGGAGCCTGTGAGGCTTGTCATGCAGTGCCGACGCGATTGTGACATGAGGCACAGCGGTCCGGCGTAACCTGATCCCATGTCCGCGCACGATGCAGAGGACGCCGCGGCCGCGCGCCGACCGGGGGATTCCGAGCAAGGCTGGTGGGTGCTGCGCCGGCTGGCCGATCGGCACGCCGGATACTTCACTACGCGCATCGTATTGCGTGCCGGCTGTGAGCACCGGGTCCGCGGCGCCCTCGCCGACGGTTCCGTGATCCGCGCCGGCCTCGGCATCCTTCGCATGGCCGATTGGCCGGACGGCCCGCTCGACGAATACGCGATGTGGGCGGCCTGGTTCGACGGCGCCGCCGCCGTCTCTCATCACAGCGCTGCCGAACTGCACGGCCTGGGCCGGCTGCGCCCGCGCTTCCTGCACCTGTCCGCGAGTGCGGGCCGCCCGCCCGCGGCCCCGCGGCTGGTCGTCCTGCGCCGCGAGCTGCACCGCGGTGATGTGGAGTCGGCCGGTGCGTTCCTGGTGACCACCCCCGTGCGGACCGTGCTGGACCTCGCCGAAACCGGGATCGGACAGGGGGCGCTGGACGAGGTGGTGGCCGACGCGGTCGCCATCCATCGCTGCATCCCGCACGAAATCGCTTCGGCGAGTGCGAGTTTGCCGCCGCATGCGGCCGCACGGGTGCGCCGCGCCCTCGCCGCGGCCTGAACCCGGCGATCGCGCACCGCGAATTCAGTCGGGCCGCACGCACTCCCACGGCACCGACAGGACGCAATCACGCATCCGCCGCCGGTAGTTTCGCACCGGAAAGCCTTGCTCCCGCAACAGTTCCGCCGCCACCCGCCAGCGCACGCGTGGCCCGTACACCGCCATCGGCGCGGCATGCGCCCACGCCCGGTCGGCCGCGGTGAGCAGCGTGTGCACGCGTTCACCGCGAATATTGCGGTGGATCAACGCCTTCGGCAGCCGTTCGGCGATATCGGAGGGTTTGGCGACGGTGAACGGATCCCAGGCCAGCGTCAGCGAGATCGGGCCGTCGCGGTCGAGCAGAATCCACGCGCAGCGGCGGCCCAGTTCGTCACAGGTGCCCTCGAGCAGGAGTCCCTCGGGCGCCAATCCGCCGAGAATTGTCGACCACGCCTGCGCGACCTCGCTCTCGTCGTATTGCCGCAACACATTGAACGCCCGCACCAGGACCGGCCGCAGTCCCGCGAGTTCGAATCCGCCCCGGGCGAAGTGCACGCCGTCGCGAGCGGGAACGACGCGCTCGGGATCGATCTCCAGACCGACGACGCGAATGTCGGCGCGAACCCGGCGCAGCCGGGCCGCCAATTCCAGCGTGGTCACCGGACTCGCCCCGTAGCCCAGATCGATCACCAGCGGGTCCGCGGCCGACCGCAGCCGCTCGACGACCAGCGGATCGTGGCTCAGCCAACGGTCGCTGCGGCGCAGCCGATTGATCCCGGTGGTTCCGCGCGTGATGGCGCCCACCGGCTTGGACGTACCCCCGGCCGACGGGACTGCGGCGGTGTGCGGGTGGCCGGCCGAGCCGAGATGTCCGATATTCGCAGCGCGGGTCCGGCCCGGCGGTCTCATCGTGGTGATGCAGGCGTGCGGTGGAGCCACGGAACTCAGGCCGTCGGGCGCTGCTCTTCCAGCCACTGCTGGGTGAATTCGGCTTCGGCGCGGAACAGGTCTACGAGGTTGACCAGCATCATCTGCTCGAGTTTGGGCCCCAGCATCGGAATGAAGACCTTCGCCACGGGTGAGGTGCGCAGGGTGCAGCCGGTCTCGGTAGGAAACAATCGCACGGTGCCGGTCAGCGTCCCCGGGCCGGCCGGAACCGATGCGCTGAACTCACCCTCCACCTCGGGACCGAACGGCCCGTAGCTCTCCTTGCGGGTGATCACCAGATCCTTGCGCATCACGGTCTGCGCGATCTCGGGCAGCATGTCGCGCGGCAGGATGTGGCGGACCTCGACCTCGATACCGTCGCCGTCGGCCTGCAGGTGGACCACCTCGTTCGGCGAGTGCTTGCGCATCTCCTCCATCCGCGCATTCCAGTAGGCGCGGTCGGACAGCGCCGCGTACACCTCTTCGGTGGTGTGCAGCGGATAGCGAGCGGAATAGTCCAGTCGGCGGGCCATGGGGGACCAGGGTACTGGTCCCCGGGGAGCGCCCTGATCAGTGGTTGGCGATCCAGGTGTTGGTGAAGTCGGTCTCCGAGGCCAGCAGTTCCAGCAGTTTCTCGGCCACCACGGCCTCGATCTTCTTGCCGAACAACGGGATCGTCACCTCGACCGAGCCGTCGACCACGGCCTGGGAGGCGGTGTCGGAACCGGTCAGGGTGACCGTGCCGCGCACCTTCGCCGGCGCGCCCTCGACATACGCTTCGAAAACGCCGGACAGGCCCTCGTAGGTTTCGGTACGCGGGATGATCAGATCGCCCGGGCGGACCGAGGTGATCGCGGCGGGCAGTTCGGAGGCGGGGATGGTCTGCACCATCTCCACTCGCAGCCGGTCCCCGTCGGCCGAGAAGGAGTCCAGCCGCGCACCGGGCCCGCCGACCTCCTCGATGCGGTCCTTCCAGTACTGCTGGTCGGCGAGCGCAGCACGCACCGCCGCGGCGGGGTGCGCGTAGTGAGCTGTGTACGCCAGGGGTGTCGCCATGGTGTGACACGCTACCGTCTTTCGATGTGCAGACATCTCGAGTGGTGGCATTCGACAACGTGCGGGAGTTGCTGGCCGCGACCGGCGCGCAGGTGCGCGAATCGGTGCCGCTGGCGCAGCTGACCACCCTGCGGGTCGGCGGGCCCGCGACGGTCGCCGAATGTCGCACCACCGAGGCACTCGTCGAGACGGTACGCACGCTCGACACCGCGGGCGTTCCGGTGCTGCTGGTGGCCGGTGGCTCCAACCTGCTGATCGCCGACAGCGGATTCGCCGGCGTCGTCGTCCGCATCGCCACCGACGCCGTCGAGCTCGGAGCCGACAGTGTGACGGCCGAGGCGGGCGCGGACTGGGACGGCGTGGTCGCCACGACGGTCGCCGCCGGATTCGGCGGACTCGAGTGCCTGTCCGGAATTCCGGGTTCGGCCGGCGCGACGCCGGTGCAGAACGTCGGCGCCTACGGCGTGGAGGTGGCGCAGGTGCTGCGCCGGATTCACCTGCTGGATCGCGTCAGCGGCGAAATCCGCTGGGTCGCACCGGAGGAACTCGGCTTCGGTTACCGCACCTCGGTGCTCAAGCATTCCGATCGGGCGGTGGTGCTGGCGGTGGAGTTCGCGGTGAATCCCGACGGTGCCAGCGCCCCACTGCGATACGGCGAACTGGCCCGCGCCTTCGATGCCGCCGACGCCGAGTCCCGTCCGGCCGCGGCCGTGCGCGAGGCGGTACTCGCCCTGCGTGCCGGCAAGGGCATGGTGCTCGATCCGGCCGACCACGACACCTGGAGCGCCGGGTCGTTCTTCACCAATCCCGTGGTGGCGCACGATCGCGCGCCCGCCGTCGTCGAGGCGATCCGGGCGCGTGTGGGCGATATCACTATTCCGACCTATGCCGCCGAGGGCGGGGTGAAATTCTCCGCGGGCTGGCTGATCGAACGCGCGGGATTCGGCAAGGGTTTCCCAGGTCCGGACGCTCCCGTCCGGTTGTCGACGAAACATACACTCGCCCTGACCAACAGGGGTTCTGCCCGCGCCGCGGACCTGGTGGACCTGGCGCGCACCGTGCGGGCGGGCGTCGAACAGTGTTTCGGAATCAGGCTGGAACCCGAACCGGTGACCGTCGGTCTCGAGCTCTAGGGGGTGGCGGGCGCCACGTTCCGATCGGACCGGGCTGTCGGAGGGGCGCGGTAAATTCGCGGAAGTGAACATTCGAGGAATTGCCGGCCGCCGGGCGGTTCTGGTCGGGGCCGGCCAGCTGGCGGTGGCCGCGCTGGTGGCCGGATGTTCGGGCAGCGGCGGGAGCGGTTCGTCCGCGCCGAAGGAGTCCGGCCCGGTCGCGAAGCTGAAATTCGAGCCCGGGAACGGAACCGGCGACGTCAACCCGATCGCGCCCGTCTCGGTGACCGTGACCAGTGGCCGCCTGGACCAGGTCGCCCTGACCAATCCGGACGGTAAGCAGGTCACCGGCATCCTGTCGCCCGACAGGAGCAGTTTCAAGGTCAACGAGCCGCTCGGCTACGGCGTCACCTACACCTGGTCGGGCACGGCGGTCGGCACCGACAACAAGCCCGTGCCGATCGAGTCGAAATTCACCACCCTCGCCCCCAAACAGACCGTGCCCGCCACCATCAACATCGGTGACGGGCAGGAGGTAGGCATCGCCGCGCCGATCATCGTGCAGTTCAAGAAGCACGTCGAGAACAAGGAGGCGGTCGAGAAGGCGCTGACCGTCACGACCACTCCGGAGACCGAGGGCGGCTGGGCCTGGCTGCCCGACGAGAACGGCGGGTCCCGCGCGCACTGGCGCCCGCGCAACTACTGGGCGCCCGGCACGGCGGTGACCTTCGCCGCCAAGCTGTACGGCCTGGACCTGGGCGGCGGCGCCTACGGCAACTCCGATCTGTCCTCGCAGTTCACCATCGGCCGCAGCCAGATCGTGAAGGGTTACGCGCCCAGCCACCGGGTGCAGGTGATCCGGGACGGTTCGACGCTGTTCGACTTCCCGTGCAGTTTCGGCGAGGGCAACGAGGCGCGCAACGTGACGCGTTCGGGCATTCACGTGGTGACCGAGAAGTACGAAGACTTCCTGATGTCGAATCCGCCGTTCTACACCAACGTTCGCGAACGCTGGGCGGTACGCATCTCCAACAACGGCGAATTCATCCACGCGAACCCGGAATCGGCCTCCGCGCAAGGCAATACCAACGTCACCAACGGCTGCATCAACCTGAGCACCGGCGACGCCCAGCAGTACTTCCCGACGGCCATGTACGGCGACCCGGTCGAGGTCACCGGCACGTCGATCGCCCTGTCCGCCGCCGACGGCGACCTCTACGACTGGACCATCGACTGGGACACCTGGAAGACCATGTCGGCGATCCAGGGCCAGCCCGCACCGGTGGTATCGGCGACTCCGGTGGCGCCGGGACCCGTGCGCGGCGGCAGCTAGAACCCGCTGACCGGCCCGTCGAGTTCGGGCCGTCGTGGTCGCGTCCGGCTGCGCGCCGGGCGCCCGCTCAGCTGCGGCGGGCGAAGCGGCCGGCGTCGGCCTGGTCGCGCGGCTTCACCACGATGGTGTCGAGGTTGACGTGCGGGGGGCGGCTCGCGACGAAGCCGATGATTTCGGCGATGTCGGCGGCGAACAGCGGGTCGATACCTTCGTAGACCTTCGCCGCGCGCTCGGTGTCGCCGCCGAACCGGACCAGCGAGAATTCGGTTTCGACCGCGCCCGGCGCGATTTCGGTGAGCCGCACCGGCTTGCCCAGCAGCTCGCCGCGCAGTGTGCGGTGCAGGACGGCCTGCGCGTGTTTGGCCGAGGTGTAGCCGGAGCCGTTGTCGTAGGGCTGCAAGGCGGCGACCGAGGTGACGGTGACGATCAACCCGTCACCCGAGTCGATCAACTTCGGCAGCAGCGCCTTGGTCACCCGCAGCGTGCCGAGCACGTTGGTCTCCCACATCCACCGCCATTCGTCGAGGTCGGCCTCGGTGACCGGCGCCAGCCCCTTCGCCCCGCCGGCATTGTTGACCAGCACGTCGGCCCGTTCGACCGCATCCGTGAACAGGCGTACCGACGACTCGTCGGTGACGTCCAATTCGATTGCGGTACCGCCGATTTCGTCGGCCAGCGCCTGCAGCCGGTCCATCCGGCGCGCCCCCACGTACACGTGATAGCCCTGTTTCGCGAGCTCGCGGGCGGTAGCCTCACCGATTCCCGAGCTCGCTCCGGTGACGACGGCGTGACGAGTGCTCATGGGAATCGAGCCTAGCGTCCCCGTTAACCTGGCGAGCATGGCGATTCGGGATGTGGTCAGCGCGGACGGAACCAATATCGTGTATCAGGTCTCCGGGCCCGAACAGGGACGTCCGCTGGTGTTGTTGCACGGGTGGGCCGGCACGTTGCGGTGCTGGGGCCGTGCGGCGGAGATTCTGGCCGAGACCTTCCGCGTGGTCGCCGTCGATCTGCGCGGGCACGGGTACTCCGATGCGCCCGAGACCGGATACGACGATCCGAAGAACTGGGCGGCCGACGTCGCCGCGGTGCTTGCCGCGGAGAACATCACCGCCGATGCCGTGCTGCTGGGCTGGTCCTACGGCGGCATCGTGCTCAGCGACTATCTGACCGCGTACGGCACCGGCGCCGTGGCCGGGGTGGTGTACTGCGGATCGCAGGCCGGGATCGGCCGGGGCGTCGAGGGTTCCCAGCCCGGGCCGGCGATGCAGAAGGCCATCCCCGACGTGTTCGAGGAGAGCGCCGGCCGGGCGATGCGCGGCTTCGCCGCCTTCGGCAACGCCAACACCGGACCCGGCCGGGACAAGGGCGAGGACGCCCAGCGCCTGTTCGGCGGCAGCCTCGCGACTCCGCCCCGCGTCCGCAAGGCGCTGTTCTACCGCACCGTCGACAACACCGAAACTCTGCGCAACCTCGACGTTCCGGTCTTCGTCATGCACGGCACCGCCGATCCCGTGGTGCCCGTCGAGAACGGCCGCTACATCGCCGAGCACGCCCCCGAGGCGCGCACGTCGTTCTGGGACGACGCCCAGCACGGCCTGTTCGTCGAGGATCCTCAGCGCTTCGCCGATGAGGTCACGGAATTCGTTGTCTCGCTCGGATGATCCCGTCCACTACCACCTCCCAGCCATGGGTGTGACTACGCTCACTCGAGGCACGAGCGCATAACGGTTGACGCGTCGAGGCGTGCACACTGGAGTGTGTGAGTTATCGCCCGGATCAACGTCCGCATCGGATCGCGGTGTTGTCGGTGCACACCTCTCCGCTCGCGCAGCCGGGTACCGGCGATGCGGGCGGGATGAACGTCTACGTGCTGCAGTCGGCGCTACAGCTGGCTCGCCGCGGCGTGGAGGTGGAGATCTTCACGCGTGCGACATCCTCCAACGACGAGCCGGTGGTCGAGGCCGCGCCGGGGGTGCTGGTGCGGCATGTGGTGGCGGGACCGTTCGAGGGGCTGGACAAACACGATCTGCCGACTCAGCTGTGCCCGTTCGCGGCGGAGGTGTTGCGTCAGGAGGCCCGGCAGCTGCCCGGTTACTACGACCTGATCCATTCGCACTACTGGCTGTCGGGGCAGGTGGGCTGGCTGGCCCGGGATCGGTGGCGGGTGCCGCTGGTACACACCGCGCACACGCTGGCCGCGGTGAAGAACGCATTCCTGGCCGAGGGCGATACGCCGGAACCGCTGTCGCGGGTGGTCGGCGAGAAACAGATCATCGCCGAATCGGATCGGCTGGTCGCCAATACCGCGGAGGAGGCCCGCCAGCTCGTCGAGCTCTACGGCGCCGAATCCGAGCGCATCGACGTGGTGCCCCCGGGTGCGGACCTGTCCCGGTATCGCCCCGGTGACCGGGCGGCCGCGCGCGCCGAATTCGGAATCGAGCCGGATGAGCAGGTGGTGGCCTTCGTCGGCCGGATCCAGCCGCTCAAGGCTCCCGATGTACTCGTCTTCGCGGCGGCCGAGGTGCTGCGCGCCGAACCCGACCGCAAGCTGCGGGTGCTCATCGTGGGTGGGCCCTCGGGCACCGGTCTGGATCGCCCGGACGCGCTGATCGAGTTGGCCGCCACGCTCGGCATCTCGGATCGGGTGACATTCCTGCCGCCGCAGCCGCCGCATCGTCTGGTGCAGGTGTACCGGGCCGCGGATATGGTCGCGGTGCCGAGTTACAACGAGTCGTTCGGCCTGGTCGCCATCGAGGCGCAGGCCAGCGGCACACCGGTGCTGGCCGCCGACGTCGGCGGGTTGAGTACCGCTGTGCGAGACGGTGTTTCGGGCATGCTGGTGTCCGGGCACCAGGCCGACGAGTGGGCGGCCGCCCTGCGCGGGCTGCTCGACGATCCGGAACGGTTGCGGCGGATGGGCGCGGCAGCGGTGGATCATGCGGCCGGTTTCTCCTGGGAACACACCGCCGACGGGTTGCTCGACTGCTATGCCGAGGCGTTGGCCGCGCATCGGGGTGTGCGTTCGCGAATGCCGGGTACGTTGCTGACAGAGAGCAGTCAAGCCAGGTCGCGGGCGCTGTGGCGGCGCCGGATGGGAGTGGTACGCCGGTGAGTGACACCATCGCGCAGACCGCGCAGCTGATCGACGACACCGTGCGTGAGCGCGAGATCGACTACACCCGCGAGGGCCGGGACACCTTCGTCGTGGTGCTGCCCGGTGAGCGCAAGCTGAAGACGACGGTCATGCTGACGGTCGGCAAGCACGGCGTGCGCTTCGAATGCTTCGTCTGCCGCAAACCCGACGAGAACTTCGAGGGTGTCTACAAGTATCTGCTGCGCCGCAACCGCCGCCTCTACGGTGTCGCCTACACCCTGGACCGGGTCGGTGACATCTACCTGGTCGGCCGCATCGCGACCCATGCCGTGACCCCCGACGAACTGGACCGCATCTTCGGCCAGATTCTCGAGGCGGTCGACGGCGACTTCAATGTGCTGCTGGAGCTCGGTTTCGCGGAATCCATTCGGCGCGAATGGAAATGGCGTGTCTCGCGCGGTGAATCGCTGAAGAACCTGCGGGCGTTCGAGCATCTGGTGGATACCGAGGAGTCCTGACAGCTCTCGCCCGCCGAGTGGGTACCGTGCATCCGATCGGGTGATGCGCTGAGGAGGCGGTGGCGAGATGGGCGTGCTGGCTGTGGATATCGGCGCGACGAAATTCGCCGCGGCCGTCGCGTCGGCGCCGATCGAGGCAGTTCCATACGACGACCCCGCAGTGCGACCCCGATCGCTGTCCCTGTTGCGGCACATGCGCCGAGTCGACGTGCCCTCCCGGGGAGCGTGGGAAGCCTGCCGCGAGCTGCTGCGGCAGGTGGTAGCTGCCGCATCGGCCGACGACACCTGTGGCACCGGCGAATTCGAGGTGACCTCGATCGGAATCGCCGCCGCCGGCCCGGTGGATGTCGGTGCCGGTAGCACCGCCCCCTTGAACATTCCCGAGTGGCGTGACGGCTTCCCGATCGTCGCCGCGGTGCGAGAACTGTTCCCCGAGGCCGATATTCGATTCGCGATCGACGGCGCGGCCTTGGCATTGGCGGAGTATCGCGTCGGTGGTTTACGCGGTGTCCGTTCCGGGTTGGCGATGACGGTCTCCTCCGGAATCGGCGGCGGCATCGTCAGCGACGGCCGAGTTCTCGTGGGCCGCACCGGGAATGCCGGGCACGTCGGCCATATCGTGGTACCGGGCTGGGATGTGCCGTGTGCCTGCGGCGGTGTCGGATGTGTGGAGGCCGTCGCGAGTGGCATGTCCTCGGTCCGGTGGGCACGCGCACAGGGCTGGACGGGAACGACCGGCATGGAACTGGCGCGCGCCGCCGGAGAGGGTGAAGCCGTCGCCGTGGCCGCGCTGTTGCGTGCGGGGACAGCTCTGGGACAAGCCATTTCGTCTGCCGCCGCGATGCTCGACATCGACCGTGTCGTGATCGGTGGCGGTTTCGCCGAATCCGGCGCCCCGCTGTGGGATCCGCTGCGGGCGGCGGTCGTGAAACATGCCGGCCTCGGCTTCATCCGTGAACTTCGTGTCCTGAAATCCCCGATCACCGACGGTGCCACGCTGGTGGGCGCGGCGGCTCTCGCGACCGATTGAGGACGTGTGCCGGTTCGACGGCCGGCGCCTGCGCGCTGTCGCGCCGGTCCTGCGCCGCCTACCCGTTGTCGATGCTGCGCACATGCGCGACAAGCGCATTCGCGTGCCCGTGCCCCAGCCCGTGCTCACTCTTCAACCAGGCGACCAGCTCCATATGCTTGGTCAGCTCCGATCCGCGAACCATGTCGAACCATTCCTCGACGGGCCGTCCGTATTTCTTCTCGATGGCGGGGAAGTAGGACGCGGGACCCTTCACCGCTGCGGTGCTCTGTGCGCTCATATTCGGGTAGACGGAACGCGCCGGGAGAACTCATCCACCTCGCGCAGTGATGTGGGTCACGAACTCCCGGCGCTCGAAGGCGCGTCGTGCGGCTTCAGTGCCGACCGGCGAAGTCGCGCAAGAGTTCTCCGGTGGGGCCGGGCTCCTCGATCATCGGGCTGTGGCCGCAGTCGAGCGATTCGATCCGCACACCCGGCACGCGCCGGTAGTCCTGGAAGGATGCGGCCGGCCACCGGTGGTCCCGGGAACCGTAGAGCACCAGGCTCGGCAGCCCGAGATCGGCGAGGCGGTCGGGTTCCTGCCGTTCCCGCAGATAGACATCCGATGCGTCGGAGGTGGCGGTGATACTGCGGTAGGTCATGCCGTGGAAGTCGTCCACCAGCTGCTGCGGAATCGCGACGTCGCGAGTGAACGCGCTGCTCATGGCGTATCGAATGGCGGCGTCCGGAAGCAGGGGCCACAGCGGTTGCCCGATCTGCGGGACGAACAGCAGGTTGCCGAGCGGGCCGTTGTCGGTGAAGGCGTCCAGGCGGGACCCGGTGCTGATCAATCCGATCGCGCTCACCAGATCCCGGCGCTGAGCGGCGAGTTCGGTCGCCACGTATCCGCCGGTGGAGTGCCCGACGACGATCGCGTGCCGAACGCCGAGCCGGTCGAGGACCGCCCCGACCCGATGTCCCTGTTCGGCCATGCCGTAACCGCTGTCCGGTTTGGCCGAGCGGCCGTGACCGAGCAGGTCCACCCGCACCACGTAGAAGTCCGTCAGCGCGGGCAGTACCGGATCCCACCACGAGACCGAGCCGCCGGTCCCGTGGATCAGCACCACCGCCCGTGCGCTCGGCGCCCCGCTGGTGACGACGTGGATATCGCCGTCCGGCAGCGGCACCATCCGGTCCACGGAATCGTCCGGTGCGGCCGTCGCGACCCCTGTGGTGTTCCCGACGAGCAGTGCGGCGAGCGCGCTGACCAGCAGCAGCACCGCGCGTCTCGCCCGACCGGCAGCGGCAGTTTTCATATCTCCTCCTGAGGACGGCTGATGCCCTTACCGTCCCGGAGGTCGCGGCCGCGCGTCTTGTAGAAATGTCGGCCGCTGCCGGCTGTGGGTCAGTCGACCACGCCCCAGTGCAAGACCCGGACGGTGAACAGCACCAGTCCCAGCGAGACCGTCGCGACCACGACCAGGCCGACCACCGCCACCGCCAGGGGCCGCCATCCGCTGCGCCCCAGTTCCCGGAAATCGGTGTTGAGACCCACGCCGGCGAAGGTGAGCAGAAACGCCCACTTCGACAGGTTGGCCCAACGGTATTGGCGATGATCAGCCCGAAAACGATGGCCCAGAGCACATATTCGATATCGGGGAAGCGCCGGTGGTGATCGTGAACGAAGTCGTTCACCCAGATCCGGGTGTACTTGCCGAGCAAGCCGACCGCCACCAGCAAAGCGATGCCCGGCAGATAGGCAGGCCGACTCCCTCATAGCCGTCGATCGCGGTGACTCCTGCGATCAGGCGTCATCATGAGCGGCGTCGAGTCGCCGGGAAAGTAAGCGAATCACCGAGATTCGAGCAGAGCGGGACTAGCGGTCCTTGCTCGTGTCGGCGGCTTCGCGCGCCAGTGGCTGGGTCCGGCGCATCGAGGTCCAGGCTTCCAGATCTTCGGCGAGGATCGCATTGAGTTCGATCATCGCCTCTCGCGCGAGCACATCGCGGTCCTCGTGCTGAGCGCGCCGGAGTTCGACGCCGCGCAGCAGTGTCTGGAGCTGGCCGATGATGACGCTGCGCTGAATCCACATCTCGCGGTGGCGATACAAGCCGTCCCAGGCGGTGACCACGCCGATCGACGCCGCGAGGCCCGTGCTGAGCAGGCCGATCCAGGGAGCCTGGAAGACGGCCACCGCGGTACCGAGGACGGCGATGACACCGTTGGCGACGGCGGTCCATACGACCACCCGCTTGGCCCGGGTCTTGACCACCAGCCGGGAGCGTTCGTACTCGTTCCGGTAATAGACCAGGTAGTGCAGGCTCACGGTCAGGGCGTCGGCGTCGCTGGGCGGCGACGGGGGACTGTGCAGTCCCGAGGAGTGACTTCCGCGCGTATTTCTCGACAGTCGCATGGAACAGGGAGGTCCTAGCGGGAGTGCGGTGTTCCGGACGGGTGATATGGAGGTTGATAAGGTAGCAGAAGTGGTTGCATTAGGGTGGCATTTTCGGCTACACTGAACTATCCGCCCGTGTTGCGGCCGGCACGTGCACTGGAGGGTTGAGACAGATGACCGTTGCGAACGCTCTCGCCATCACCAGTCATGTCGATACGGCCAAACTGCGTCCGGCGGAGCTGGCGCGACAACTCGTCCAACATCTGGGTCCCACGCTGGTGGCGTTGATCGCCGGAGTCCGCGACCGCAAGCTGCCGCACAAGTGGTCCCATGCCGAAGGGCCGACGCCCCGGGACGCCGCACTGGCTCGCCTGCAGGTCGCGCATCGGTGCTGGATCATCCTGGCGACCGCCGAGGACAGCGATGTGGCGCGGTCGTGGTTCATCGGAGCCAATCCGCGGCTGGGTGAGGAGTCGCCCGCCCTGGCGATCCGTGCGGACCGATTCCGCGAGACCATCGCTGCCGCAGTCGCATTCGTCGACGGCTCGGACAACTGACTCGGTCGACCTGGCCGCGCGGGAAAGCCCTCTTTCGATAAACTTCCCCCTTTGGGAGGCTGTCGGAAGAGGGAGACCGGTGTCTGTGCGCGAAACCCGAAATGCTCGGCGCTGCGCCAAGACCGGATTCGCGCTTCTCCCCGCGGCGTCTCGCGAGGTCTATCGGCTGGCGAAACCTTCCTATGGACCGCTCAATCCGCTCCAGCGCGGGATTTCCAGCGACGAATCACGGGCGGAGTGGAACCGCTACGACGTCGAAGGTCAGCAGACCGTGTATGCCGCCAGTACCGAACAGGGCGCGTACGGAGAGCTTCTCGCACCGCTCAAACCGAAACTTCCCCGTCGCGCGTCCCACTATTTCGACGATGTCGGCTCCGACGACGAGCTCGAATCGCTGATCAAAGAGGAATGGCAGAGTTCGGGATATCGGCCGCCCCGCGAGCTGAACATGTTGTGGCTCAGCGAATATCGGCTCTACCATCTGACGCTGCCGACGCACGGATGGTTCATCGATATCGAGGCGGCCTCCAGCCTCTCGGCGATCGCGCGATATGCCCCGATCGCACTCGTGGAGCGCGGCCTGCGGGAGGTCACGGTCGCCGAACTGCGCGGCGGTGAGCGCTGGCTCACGACGGCGATCTCCACTCGGATCTGGCAGATCACGCTCGACGACGACAGCCTCGCGCACGGGATCGCCTACGGTTCGCGGCACGGCAGCGAATGGGACTGCTGGGCCATCTGGCTGCGCCGGACCGGACTCGCGCACACCTCCAACGGACTCGTCACGTCGGCGGATCCGGGCGTGGAGGTGCTGCCTCCGCCGATCAACCCGGCCCTGCAGGCGATTCTGACGGCCTACGATCTGACCGTGAGCTGGTAGGTCGCGGCTCGCGGCGGTCGCGAGCGCCCGATCCGGCGCAGCTGAAATTCGCCGACGCGGCACCGCTAGCATGACCTGCATGACGTACACCCTCGTGTTGCTGCGCCACGGCGAAAGCGAATGGAATGCTCTCAATCTGTTCACCGGCTGGGTGGATGTGCACCTGACCGACAAGGGTGTCGCCGAGGGCAAACGGGCCGGTGAACTGCTGGCCGAGCACGGCATCCTGCCCGATATCGTCTACACCTCGCTGCTGCGCCGGGCGATCAGCACCGCGAATATCGCCCTGGACGCCGCGGATCGGCACTGGATTCCGGTGGTCCGCGACTGGCGGCTCAACGAGCGGCACTACGGCGCGCTGCAGGGTAAGAACAAGGCGCAGATCCGCGATCAGTACGGCGACGACCAGTTCATGATGTGGCGCCGCAGCTACGACACCCCGCCCCCGCCCATCGAGGCCGACAGCGAATACAGCCAGAGCGGCGACGCGCGCTACGCCGGTATCGACGTGCCGGCGACCGAATGCCTGAAGGACGTCGTCGCCCGCATGGTGCCGTATTGGGAGTCCACGATTTCCCGCGATCTGGTGGCCGGAAAGACCGTTCTGGTTGCGGCGCACGGAAATTCGTTGCGCGCACTGGTGAAACATCTGGACGGTATTTCCGACGAGGACATCGCCGGTCTCAACATTCCCACGGGTATTCCGCTGCGCTACGAACTGGACGAGAATCTGCGTCCGATCGGTCCCGCGGCGTATCTGGACCCCGAGGCGGCAGCAGCGGGCGCGGCCGCGGTCGCGGGCCAGGGCGGTAAATAAACCGGATTCCCGCACTTTCCGACGCGCCGCGGTCATCGACCGCGGCGCGTTGTCGTATATCTCGAACCCGCTGCGTGCGTACGGTTTCCGAATGTCGAAGTTCCCTCGGTCGCTCGTATGAATATGCAATACTCAGCGTTTTGTGAGCTGCATCTCTTCTGCCGATTCGTAGCTATCGAATTGCCGCGCGGCGGTTCGTGCCCCGATGCGCACCGCCGGTAGTGGCGTCCGGGCCGGTGGGGAGTGGTGTGGATAACTTCCGGTAGGTAAACCGCCGGGCTTTCCGCTGGTCATCGACGTGGGTGAGGGGCTGAGAAGTTGAGAGTTTTTTCTTGCAGAAGTTGTAACCGTTGGTTTGCAACTTACTCCGCAGTAGATACACTCTCGGTCGTTCGACCATTTCGAGAGGCGGATCACGTTCGATGAAGTACGCGTTACGCGCCACACTCGCTGCCGTCGCCGCCACGGTGACCGTCCCGTTCTTCGCCACTCCGGCTCAGGCTGGGCCCGTCGCGACCGGTCCGGACGGCGGTGCCGCCGGCGCCGCGTGGACCGCCACCGAGGACGGCCCGCAGCAGTATCCGAACATCCACATCGACTGGGATGTGCCGATCACCATGAGCGACGGCACGGTGCTGAAGGGCAATGTGTACCGGCCCGCCGATGCCGCCAGCCGTCCGGTCGACACCCGCACGCCGGTCGTCGTGAACATGACGCCCTACACCAAACTGGTCTCGAATCTGGCCGACCACGCGGGCTCGGTTCCGGGGCTGTCCGACGCGCTGCTGGGGTTGTTCCGCCAGATCGACATGAGTGGCACCGCGCTGTCCGGGGTCACCGATCTGACCAAGGCGTTCGGCGGCGGCGAGCTGCGCAACTTCTCCGTCGACCGGCAGCTGGTCGAGAGCGGTTACACCCAGGTCGTGGTCGATGTCCGCGGCACCGGCTTCTCGCAGGGCGAATGGGATATGTTGCGCCAACGCGAGCAGCAGGACACCGTGGAGGTGATCGACTGGGCTTCGCGGCAACCGTGGTCGGACGGCAAGGTCGGGATGACCGGCATTTCCTACTCGGGCATCAATCAGGTGCAGGTGGCGGAGAAGCAGCCGCCCGCGCTGAAGGCGATTTTCCCGGTGGTGCCCGGCAGCGATCTGGTCGACGATGTTCTCGCCCCCGGCGGCGGCTTCGGGTTCAACTTCATTCCGCTGTGGCTCACCGCGATCAACACCCTCAAATGGGTGCCGGACGTCCAGTCGATCGTGACCGGAAAATTCGACAGCACGTGGCTGAACGACCGGATCAGCGATCCGTACACGTATATGGATGTACTGCTGAGCGCCTACACCAACACCGATATGAACACCCTCGATCCGCGGGTGAAGAACATGTTGAACGACATGTCCTCGGAACGGCAGGCGTGGATCGGTGATCCGGGCCGGATTCAGGTGCCGACCTTCGTCACCGGCGGGTGGCACGATCTGTTCACCTACTCCGAATCCAAGATATACAACCGGATTCCGCTCCCGGCCGGGCAGAAGCAGCTGTTCATGGGCAACACCTACCACCTCAACTCGGGCAACGAGTACGGCAAGCCCGGTCTGCCGCCGCGGCTGGACGTACTGCAGCGCGCGTGGTTCGACAAGTGGCTCAAGGGAATCGACAACGGCATCGACACCTACGGTCCGGTGACGCTGCGCGAACAGGGCGGCGGCTGGATCACCCAGGGCGGTTTCGGACCGTCGGCGCCGGCCGAGGAGGCCGCGAAGTACCGTCGCATGTACCTGTCCGGTGACCGCAGCGGTACCGCGAACAGCGTCTACGACGGCTCCCTGACCGGCGAATTCACCGGTGCGCCGACACGTCTGACGGTGGCGCCCGGGCTCACCACGCTGTGCTCCAACGATGCCGCGCAGGCGACCGCCGGTGTGCTCGCCGTCATCGACGGCTGCGGCAAGGACTCGCGCATCGCGGAAACCGACGCGCTGACCTTCACCAGCGCCCCGGTCGCCGGGGAGACCACCATCTCGGGCCCGATCGCGGTGCGGCTCAATACCGTTCAGGACGCCGCCGACGGGTATTGGACGGTGACGGTCAACGACGTCGCGCCGGACGGGCAGTCGACCGTACTGTCCTCGGGGCAACTGATGGCCTCGCTGCGTGAGGTCGACGAGGCGAACAGCACCCGATCCGAGAACGGCGACTACACCGACCCGCGGGCCTACACCTCGCTGGACAAGCGGCAGCCGACGGTTCCCGGTGAAGTGACCGAACTGAACATCGCGCTGCCCGCCACGCAGGCCGTCCTCGCGCCCGGCCATCGCCTGCGGGTGGACGTGTTCGCCGGCAACTTCCCCAAGGGCCTGCCGATCGCGCCGATGCTCGCGGACACCGGCCTCAAACCCGAACACCTGCAACTGGATCCGAATGCCCCGAGCTTCGTGAACATCCCGGTCAAGGGAGACTCCGGCTGGTGAGCCGGTAGGAGGCTCCCCGACGGTCCCGGGAACGTACAACGGCGTACGTACCCGGGACTTTTCGTCTCCGGCCGGTGCCGGCGGCGCGAGATTGAGGCGCACCTCACACTCGGCGCAGGTCGCCGGACGAGCGCCGCGGCGGATCGACACGCCGGTGGTGTTCACGCGCGATTCGCGCGGACTCCAGATGTGCGGTGCCGCAAGGAAAACTGTTCGCGCGACCATTGCCAGGCGGCCGAAAACCGCCGGTGGGGGCCGATCCGGGGCTCGGCCAACTTTGTGTGAACACCCGGCCAACGATCGCGGAATCAGCCGTGACCTGCGCGAAACTTCGTCAACCCGGGTTTGGAGTACGTGTCCGCGACCGTACGATTCTCTATGTGAGCGTTCCCCAGGCCGTGCTGCTTGCAGTCCTCGCGGCCGTAGTCGGTCTGGCCGTCGGTGGCCTGGTCATCCCGTACATGAACGCCAG
Organism: Nocardia sp. NRRL WC-3656; assembly: GCF_000720265.1. Taxonomy (NCBI): domain Bacteria; kingdom Bacillati; phylum Actinomycetota; class Actinomycetes; order Mycobacteriales; family Nocardiaceae; genus Nocardia; species Nocardia sp. NRRL WC-3656. The sequence goes on from NZ_JOJF01000013.1 coordinate 42,113, forward strand.
GCAAGCCGAGCGTCGCGCGGCCGAATCCGGCCTGACCATGTCGCAGGTCCTGGATCTGATCGTGCTGGCCTCCGAGAGCGGCATCGCGGTGGTGGACGAATATCGCGACGTGGTGCTGGTCAATCCGCGCGCCGAGGAACTGGGCCTGGTCCGCAACCGGTTGCTGGACGAACGCGCGTGGGCGGCGGTGGAGAAGGTGATCGCCACCGGCGAGGATGTCGAGTTCGACCAGACGCTGAAGAATCCGCTGCCCGGCCGCAACAGCATCGCCGTGCGCGGTGTGGCCCGCCCGCTCTCGCGCGGTGATTCGAACTTCGTCGTGCTGTTCGCCGACGACGACTCCGAACAGGCTCGCATGGAGGCCACCCGCCGCGATTTCGTCGCCAATGTCAGCCATGAACTGAAGACGCCGGTCGGCGCCATGAGTCTGCTCGCCGAGGCCATGCTGGAGTCGGCCGACGATCCGGATTCGGTGCGGCATTTCGGGCAGCGTCTGGTCAGCGAATCGAACCGGATGGGCAAGATGGTCACCGAGTTGATCGCGCTCTCGCGGCTGCAGGGGGCCGAGAAGCTGCCGCAGCTCGAGGCGGTCGACGTCGACACCGTGGTCAATGCCGCGATCGAACGGTCGCGTACCGCCGCCGAGGCCGCCGGAATCACCGTCAGCACCGATGCCAACAGTGGACTGGAAATACTCGGCGACGAAACTCTGCTCGTGACGGCGCTGTCGAATCTGGTCGAGAACGCGATCAACTATTCGCCGAAGGGCTCGCACGTATCGGTGAGCCGATCGCTGCGCAACGGCCACGTCAATATCGCCGTCACCGATCGCGGTATCGGTATCGCCAAGGAAGACCAGGAACGGGTCTTCGAACGTTTCTTCCGCGCGGACAAGGCGCGTTCGCGCGCCACCGGCGGAACCGGACTCGGGCTGGCTATCGTCAAACACGTGGCCGCCAATCACAACGGGGAAATCACGTTGTGGAGCAAATTGGGTACCGGTTCCACGTTCACGCTGCGTATTCCCGCGGTCGAATCAGGCAACCAGAATTCCGCCGCCCCGGCGGAGAGGAAGAGCCCCACCGCAATCGGGGTGGGCAAGAACGACGACGGTCCGCGCCGGCGGACCGGACAAAACGGTGTGGAGGCAACCCGATGACCAGTGTGTTGATCGTCGAGGACGAGGAGTCGCTGGCCGATCCGCTCGCGTTCCTGCTGCGCAAGGAGGGCTTCGAGGTCACGGTCGTGGGCGACGGGCCATCCGCGCTGTCGGAATTCGACCGCTCCGGCGCCGACATCGTCCTGCTGGATCTGATGCTGCCCGGGATGAGCGGCACCGACGTGTGCAAGCAGCTGCGCACCCGCAGCAGTGTGCCGGTGATCATGGTGACCGCCCGCGACAGTGAAATCGACAAGGTGGTCGGCCTGGAACTGGGCGCCGACGACTACGTCACCAAGCCGTACTCCTCACGCGAGCTGATCGCCCGCATCCGGGCGGTGCTGCGCCGCGGCGCCGGTGAGGAGATGGACGGGTCCGGCGAGAGCGGCGTCCTCGAGGCCGGCCCGGTGCGCATGGATGTGGATCGCCACACCGTGCAGGTCAACGGCAAATCGGTGACGTTGCCGCTGAAGGAATTCGATCTGCTCGAATACCTGCTGCGCAATTCCGGCCGGGTGCTGACCCGCGGCCAGCTGATCGACCGCGTCTGGGGTGCCGATTACGTCGGCGACACCAAGACCCTGGACGTCCACGTCAAGCGGCTGCGTTCGAAGATCGAGGCCGATCCGGCCAAGCCCGAACATCTGGTGACCGTGCGCGGGCTCGGGTACAAACTCGAGGCCTGATTCTCGCCGGTACGAGAAAGCCGCGAGGCCCGAGGGCCTCGCGGCTTTTCCGTATCGACACTGTGCTGATCGGCGCTGAGCTGCTGACGGTTTTGTTAGACGACGTGCACCCAGGCGATGCCGATCTGCGGCAGCTCCTGCTTCTGCAGCTGGAACCAGCCGAAGTCGTCACGCTGCCAGCAGTCGTCCAGCGGCGCGGTGTTGTCGTGGCAGGCGATCGGCTTGGAGGTGCCGTAGGGGCTCACGATGACCTGCTTGCCGTTGTCCTTCGCCGACAGCGCCGCCGGGTCGTTGTAGGCGACGAAGTTGTCGTTCTGCAGCGAGTAGTTGGCCGGATCGGTCATCGGGTCGGCGTGCGCGGCGGGAGCAAGGGTGAGGGCCGCACCGGCGGCGAGAGCGGCAGTAGCCAGGAATTTCCTCATCATGACCTACACCTATCACGGGTATGTGAAGCGCGCATGGCGAGTCGATGACCGTACAGAGGTACTTCACAATTCCCGCGGCGCCGCTGCGGCCGAAAGATGTGCACCGATCGCGGCGGCCGATTCGGCGAGAGCCTGCCGCACGGCCGCGTCCGAAACCGTTCCGTCGGCCCCGACCATGGCGCTCAGCACGGTAATTCGCCGGCACGCCGATTCGATTTCCACCGCGCCGACATATCCCAGCACCGTGCGCAGCGAGGTGATCGCACCTTCACCGCGTCCGGGGGCCGCCACCGAAATCCAGGCCACCGGTTTCTCGTGCAGATCCGCGTTGCCGACGGTCCACTCCAGCAGATTCTTCAGACTGCCGGGAATGAATCCCGCGTATTCGGGTGCGCAGAACACCACGGCATCGGCGGCCGCGAGTTGTTCACGCAGGGCCCGCACCACCGGCGGGGCGGGTTGATCGCCCGGCACGAAGGCCGGAATCTCGACCAACCCGGTGAACAATTCCGCGGTGAATGCCGGCGCGGCGAGATCGGCGAAGGTGCGCAATGCGGCGGTGTTGGTGGAGCCCGGCCGGGTACTTCCGGAAATCAACAGAATCCGGGGTACGTCCGGGCGTGATCCCGGCGCGGAATCGGTTCCCGCGGATTCGTGCTCGACAACGGAGGACTCGGATGCCGGCATACCCGGCGCGCTACCCATATCCCTACGAAATGGGTTGGCGGATCAGATATTCCCGTTCGGTTCGGTTTCGGCTTTCTCGCGCGCGGCGGTCGTCGCCGGATGCACCGCGATCAGGCCCAGTCCTTCGCGACGGCGGCAGTGCCGGGCCAGTTCGTCATAGGCCGGCTGCCCGATCAATTCGATCAGTTCGGGCGCGTAGGACTGCCAGACCGGGCGGCTGCCGACATGCGCGTCGGGCGAACCGGAGCAGTACCAGTGCAGATCCAAACCGCCCGGTCCCCAGCCGCGCCGATCGTATTCGGTGATGGTGGTGCGCAGGATCTGTTCGCCGTCGGGCCGGTCGACCCAGTCCTGCGTGCGCCGGATCGGCAGCTGCCAGCACACCTCGGGCTTCACCGTCAGCGGCTCGATGCCCTTGCGCAGGGCCATCGTGTGCAGGGCGCAACCGATTCCGCCGGCGAAACCCGGGCGGTTGAGGAAGATGCAGGCGCCCTCGTAGCGGCGGGTGCGGATGGCCGGCTCGTCGTCGAGTTCGTCCTCTTCCAGATACAGCTTCTTGCGGATCTTGCCGTCGCGATCGCGCGCCTCGTCCATCAGCTGCCAATCCTGCGGCGTGAGCATCTTCACGGCCTTGGCCAGCTTCTTGCGATCGTCGTCGTCGCTGAGGAACGCGCCGTGCGAACAGCAGCCGTCGTCCGGGCGGCCCTCGATGATGCCCTGGCAGGCGGGCGTGCCGAAGACGCAGGTCCAGCGCGACAGCAGCCAGGTGAGATCGGCCGCGATCAGATGCTCGGCATTTGCCGGATCGACGAATTCGATCCACTCCCGCGGGAAGTCGAGATCGACCTCCGGCGCCGGATCCATCTTCGCAGCTGGTCGCGGCCCGGCCGGCGCCGTGTCCGGCGAGACGGGGGTGGGCGCGGATGCTCCTGCGGTCACATCGCCAGACGCTAACAGCTTTGCCGCTCGAGCCCCAGTTCCGGGCTGGTGTGGTGAGGGGAGTTCCGATTCGTCCTCCGGTGCCTCCACCGACCCCGGTACCGTATTCATGTGCGGCTCGGTGTTCTCGATGTGGGAAGTAATACCGTCCACCTGCTCGTGGTGGACGCGCATCGGGGTGGGCACCCGATGCCGATGAGCTCGACGAAGGCCACTTTGCGGCTGTCGGAGAATATGGACGACGCGGGCTGCATCACGCCCGAGGGCGCGGCCAAGCTCACCAAGACGATCACCGAATTCGCCAGTATCGCAAAGACTTCCGGCTGTGTGGAGCTGATGCCGTTCGCGACCTCGGCGCTTCGGGAGGCGGCCAATTCCGATGACGTGCTGGCCCAGATCCGCTCGCGCGCGGGTGTCGATCTGCGGGTGCTCTCGGGTGTCGACGAGGCCCGGCTGACGTTCCTGGCGGTGCGCCGCTGGTACGGGTGGAGCGCGGGACGCATTCTGAATCTCGACATCGGCGGCGGATCGCTCGAGATGAGCAACGGCTGCGACGAGGCGCCCGACGCGGCGTTGTCGCTGCAGTTGGGGGCGGGCCGGCTGACCAGAGACTGGCTGAACGGCGATCCGCCGGGTAAGCGCCGGGTCGCGGTGCTGCGGGACTGGCTCGACGCCGAGTTGGTGATACCGGCCAAACAACTGCTCGCGGTCGGACGCCCGGATCTGGCGGTGGGCACCTCGAAAACCTTCCGCTCGCTGGCCCGGCTGACCGGAGCCGCCCCTTCGGCCGCGGGACCACGTGTGCGGCGTAGTCTCACCAGTTCCGGTCTGCGGCAGTTGATCGCATTCATCTCTCGGATGACCGCCGCCGATCGCGCAGAATTGGAAGGTGTCAGTTCCGACCGGTCCCAGCAATTGGTGGCCGGCGCACTGGTAGCGGAGGCGAGTATGCGGGCGTTGTCCCTCGATACGCTCGAAATCTGCCCGTGGGCGCTGCGCGAAGGACTGATCCTGCGCAAACTGGATACCGACCTGGGTAGCGACCCGGGTCCGGGTAGTACTCGGCCCATCGGAGTGCCGGGCCCGACCGAGGCCGTATCGGGATGATCGATGCGGGAAGCGGTCAATCGGAAAGGACCGTCGTGAACGGCAGGAGCGGAGGCGGCAGCCCGGCGTCCCCGCGCCGCAGCCCGTTCACGACCGAAAGGAGCCGGCATGAGTGAGGATTCGACCCAGCTGTCGGTCGCCGAACTGCTGGCGCGCAACGGCCAGGGAGTTCCGGCGTCGGGCGGCGGCCGCCGGCGCAGAGGCGGACGCGGCATCGCGGTCACCGACCTGACCGGCGACCTGCCGGCGGTTCGGGAGGGCTCCTCCTCGCACGCCGCTCCGGAGGCCGAACCGGATCCGGAACCGATGCCGGACTTCCAGCTCTCGGTACCCGGATACGAAGCCGAATCACCGCTGTCCGGCCCGATCAGTTTCTACGATCCCCTGGCCGCCGCTCCGGAGGCGCCGAGCGCGCCGAATTCCTGGGAGCCGTCGGGGTACGCGGCGAACAGCTTCCAGCCCACCTCGTTCGACTCTCCGGGCGGATATTCCTCGCCGGAGTTCGGCGCGGCCCCCGGATACGACGCTGCCGGATACGGCGCCCAGCCCGATTCCACCCGGCACGCCGCGCCGGAGGGTGCGCCCGCGCCGTACGGTGCGGATGCCGCGCCGGCGCCCACCGGTCGCCGCGCTCGCCGCGAATTGCGGGAGGCGCTGGCCGAGCGGGAGGCGGCGGGTGCGTTCGCCGCTCCCGAGACACCGGTGGATTCGGGGCGTCCCGGGCGCCGGCACCGGCCGGACCCCGACGAGAGCAACACCGTGATGGTGCCGCCGTTCCAGGGCGGAATGGGAACCGACCCCACGCCGCCGACCGCGGCCTGGGCGCCGCCTCGCCCGCCCGAAACCCCCTCTCCGCACCGCGAATTCGGCGCTCCGGCAGGCCGTGAATTCGGTGCGCCCGACTTCCCGACACCGGGACGCGCCGACCTGCCGCGCCGCAACGGTGCGAAGCCGGGGCGCGACGGGTCGGGCGCGCCCGAGGCATCCGCAGGTGGCCGCAACGGCGCCGACGCCCGCCAGGGACTTCCCGCGTGGTCGGCGCGGCGGCGGCCCGGTGCTCCGGCTTCGGCTCCCCGGGATTTCGACGAACCCGGATCCGGCGGCCACCCGGACGAGCCTGCCGAGGACCGGTCGCCGGGATGGTCGCTGGCCGCCCGGGAGCAGCCGCTGCTGTCCGGGCAGACCGTTGCCGGAGATCTGCTGCGCGATGCCGGAGCGCGTGAGGAGCGGCGCGGGGCCGATGCGCGCCGCGATCGCGGGCCGCGCCGCGGGGTGATCGATCTCCTCGATCCGGCCGAGGCGCGCACCGAGTTCTACGCACCGGTCGAACTCGACGAACCCGAGGACGACTACGACGACGATCTGCTCGACGACGAGGAGATCGAGCCCACCCCGCGCCGGCGCCGGGCCGCCCCGCGCAGCTTCTCCCTGCGCGACAAACTGCCGCAGCTGAGCCGACCGGCGTCCCGCCGCGGCTCGGTCGAGGACCTCAACCGGCGGCAGTGGATGATCCTCGGCGGCCAGGCCGTCGGCGCGGCGGTCGCGGGAATGTTGCTGTTCAAGGGCTTCGAGCAGATGTGGGACGTCATGCCGTTCCTGGCCCTGGTGCTGGCGATGGTCGTGATTCTCGGTCTGGTCGCGCTGGTTCGCGTGCTGCGCCGCACCGACGACATCCTCAGCACGGTGATCGCGGTCGTTGTGGGCATCTTCGTGACGCTCGGACCGCTAGCCTTTCTTCTCAGCACGAACTGAGCAGGGAGCAGCAAGTGGGGTACAGCGATCAGGTGGGGACCACCGTTCAGGTGGGATTGTCGACGGCGTCGGTCTATCCGGAGAACACCGAGGCGGCGTTCCGGTATGCCGCGGAATTGGGTTACGACGGCGTGGAATTGATGGTCTGGGCCGAGCCGGCCAGCCAGAACATCGCCACCGTCCAATCGTATGTGCGCCGGTACGCGGTGCCGGTGCTGGCCGTGCACGCTCCCTGCCTGCTCATCTCGCAGCGGGTATGGGGTGCCGACCCGGTGGCCAAACTCGAACGCAGTGTACGGACGGCGGAGTCGCTGGGGGCGGCGACCGTGGTGGTGCATCCGCCCTTCCGCTGGCAGCGGCGTTATGCGGAGGGCTTCGCCCAGCAGGTGGGCGAACTCGAGGACAGCAGTCCGGTCGTGGTCGCGGTGGAGAACATGTTCCCCATGCGCGCCGACACGCTGTTCGGACGCCGCTCCGGTTCGGCGCGTCGGCTGGAACGCCGTGGTGGACCGGGACTTTCCGTGACCGCGTTCAGCCCGTCCTACGATCCGACCGATACCGGCTTCCGGCACTACACCCTGGATCTGTCGCATACCGCGACCGCCGGGATGGATGCGCTGACGCTGGCCGGCCGCATGGGCAGCGGTCTGGCGCACCTGCACCTGGCCGACGGCCGCGGCGCCGCCCACGACGAGCACCTGGTTCCCGGCGAGGGTGGGCAACCCTGTGTGGAAGTGTGTGAATCGTTGGTGCGCAACGGTTTCCGGGGTCACGCCGTGATCGAGGTGAACACCCAGAACGCGCGGACCACCGCCGACCGCGCGGCGATGCTGGGGCGAGCGCTGCGGTTCGCGCGAACACATCTGAACAACTTGCAGCCGGTGCCGGGGCGGGAACCGACCCGGCAGGGTTGATCGGCCCGTGCCCGTACAGCTTCGTCACACCCGGTAGGGAATCGAGCGACCGTCCGGCAGACTTATACGGTGTACGAGCCGGGCCGGAACCGGCTGGGCCCACGGAGAGGAGCGGCGGGTGACGGAACTGGCGGTCGAGACGGTACGGCCGGAGTTGGACGACGCACCGTTCAGCCGCGTGTGCGCGGTGACCGAGGTGGAGGTTTCCGCGGAGTTCGCGCGCTATCGCGGCGCCATCGACCCGGTGTGGACGATCGGCAAGAAGCTGCACGGCGGCACCATGGTCGCCTCGTCGGCGGCCGCCGCCACGACCCGGTTGCGCACCACGCACCCCGATCTGGCCGAGATGTTCCCGATCGCGGCGAGCACCGATTTCCTCGGCGCCCCGGACCCGGGCGAGGTCGAGTACGAGGTCCGAATCCGCAAGACGGGCCGCCAGATCTGCCTGGTCGACGCCGATCTGGTCCAGGGTGGTCGCACGCTGGTGCATTCGGCGTTCACCTTCGGCCACCTCGACGACGCGGAACCGGCCTATCGGCGCGAGGCCGTGGCGGATATGCCGCCGGAACCGCCCGCCGAGGCCCTGGGCTACGACGCGCCGGATTCTCCGATGGGCCGGCTGGTCAACGTCTCGCGTGGCGCCTCGGTGGCGATCGATCCGGCCTGGGCGCCGTTCCTGTCCGGCGAGCGGGGCGAGCCACGGCTGCGCCTGTGGATCCGTCCGCGCGCCGCCGACGGCAGCGATCCGGACGTCGCCGCGTATTTCGCCATGATGGCGGGCGATATGAGCCCGCCCGTGCCGATGAACATGGGCCGGTTCGGCTGGGCCCCGACCGTGCAGCTCACCACCTATCTGCGGCGTCGTCCCGCGCCGGGCTGGCTGCGGGTGATCGCGACCGCCCACGAAATCGGGGAGCGCATGTTCGACGAGGATCAACTGGTCCTCGACAGCACGGGCGCGGTGGTTGCGCAGACCCGCCAGCTCGCGCTGATTCCGCTGCCGCGCTCCCACTGATCGCCCCTGCCCCGCGTCGGCCGCCGCGCACGGATAGCCTTGGGCCTCATGACGAGAATTGCGGTGATCGGTGGCGGACGGATCGGCGAGGCGTTGATTGCCGGGCTGCTCGAGGCCGGGCGGCCGGGTAAGGATCTGGTCGTGGTCGAGACGGTGACGGCCCGCGCGCAGGTGTTGAGCGAGCGGTTCGGCATCCGGGTCACCGACAGTCTGGCCGAGGCCGCGGCGGGTGCGGATGTGCTGGTGGTAGCGGTGAAGCCACATGATGTCGACGCCGTGCTGACCGAGCTCGGCAAACTCGAACTCGACAACGATCGCGATCAGATCCTGGTGTCGCTCGCCGCCGGCGTGACCACCGCCCGGGTGGAGTCGAAGTTGCCCGCCGGATTCCCGGTCGTGCGGGTCATGGCGAATACCCCAATGCTGGTCGGCCAGGGCATGAGCGCGATCGCGGCCGGTCGCTACGCGAAATCCGCCGAGCTGAATACGGTCTCGGAGCTGCTGGGGGCGGTCGGCAAGGTCGTCACCGTCGCCGAGAGCCAGATGGACGCGGTGACCGCGGTGTCGGGTTCGGGGCCCGCATACTTCTTCCTGGTGGTCGAGGCCATGGTGGAGGCCGGCGTCGGCCTCGGCCTGACGCGGGACGTGGCCACCGAACTGGTGGTGCAGACCATGCTCGGCTCGGCGGCGCTGCTGGAGGAGTCCGGTCAGGATGCCGCGGAGTTGCGTGCCGCGGTGACCTCGCCGGCGGGGACCACCGCGGCGGCCGTGCGCGAGCTCGAGCGCGGCGGCGTGCGCTCGGCGTTCTGGGAGGCGTTGCACGCGGCCAAGCGCCGCTCGGTCGAACAGGGGGCGACCGGCGAGTAACCGCGGAGTGGCCGCCGGGTGTGACGTGACATCCGCTGGTGACACTGCTATTTCTCCCACCCGTCGCAGCAATCCCACTGGTAACGCTAAGCTCGGGGGAGCACGTGCGTGTCTGTTCCGCCGGTGGGGAAGCCGGCGGCGCGGACGTGCCGGAGGTCAGTGGTGCAATGATGTCTGGAAACAGCTCTGCGAGTTCCGGTCCTGTCATCGGCGGTGGAGGAACACAGTTCCTCACCGTTGCCGAGGTGGCGAATCTGATGCGGGTTTCCAAGATGACGGTGTATCGGCTGGTTCACTCGGGAGAACTACCCGCTGTCAGAGTCGGTCGATCGTTCCGGGTACACGCCAAGGCGGTGCACGACTATCTGCAGACGTCGTACTTCGACGCCGGATAGCAGCGTGCGAACGCCGGTCGGCGGTGTCGGCGACCGGGCACAGCGGTGCCCGTTTCGTTCGCCGTGGGTTGGCCCGGTACGATGAACCACCGTTGTGTTACCCGCTGCCGATCTGGTCAGGTCGGGAGCTGAACACTGGTTGCCAGGCGGCCGCCGAGCGAACCGGAAGATGGGCGTACGTAACCGGCGTGCGTGCCGAGGGTAGAGAGAGAACGCGAGGAACAACCCTATGGGTTCTGTGATCAAGAAGCGCCGTAAGCGGATGTCGAAGAAGAAGCACCGCAAGCTGCTTCGCCGTACGCGTGTGCAGCGTCGCAAACTCGGCAAGTAAACTTATTGCTGGAAATTAGCTGAAAGCCCGCCACCATCTTGGGTGGCGGGCTTCGGCATTTGTTTCCGGTGACTGAAGTCATCGTTAGATCCTGGTTAATACTCTCGGCCACCTCCGTAACAGCCGCTACTCTGGTTAACGGAACTAGCCAAGCAGGGGTGCACAGGTGGGATTCGGCGTGGGTTCGGATATGCGGGACGGGCGTACGGCTGGCCGCAACGACCAGCCGCCCAAAGTTGTCCTCGTCACCGGCGCGAGCCGCTTCTTCGGCGGCAATGTCGTCACGCGGCTGGCGGCCGATCCGGCGATCGAACGCGTCATCGCGGTCGATGCCCGCATGCCCAGTCGCGATCTGCTGCGCCGGATGGGCCGGGCCGAGTTCGTTCGCGCCGATATTCGAAACCCGTTGATTCGCAAGGTGATCGACGGAAATCAGGTCGACACGGTCGTGCATCCGGCCGTACTGTCCCGCCCGCCCGCCGGTGGCGGCCGGGCGGCGATGAAGGACTACAACGTCTTCGGCGCCATGCAGCTGATGGCGGTCTGCCAGAAGGCGCCGAGTGTGCGCCGTGTCGTGGTCCGCTCCTCCTCGGCGGTCTACGGGTGCGGTCCGAAGGATCCGGCGAAATTCACCGAGGAAATGAGTGCGCGCACGCCGCCGAAGGGCTGGTTCGCGCGCGACATGATCGAGGTCGAGGGATTCGTCCGCGGAATGGCGCGCCGGCGTCCGGATATCGCCGCGACGATCCTGCGATTCGCACCGATAGTGGGGCCGCGTCTGGCGGGCCGGGGCGTGCAGTATTTCCGCTCCCCGATCACGCCGACGATCTTCGGCCGCGACCCCCGTATGCAGCTGTTGCACGAAGAGGACGCGATCGCGGTGCTGGCGCATGCCGCGCATTCCGCACCCGGCGGCACCTTCAATGTCGCCGGTGACGGGGCGCTGGCATTGTCGCAAGCCATCCGCCGCGCCGGTCGCGTCGAACTACCGGTGCCGATGAGTGTTTTCCAGACGGTCGGCCGGTCGTTCATGGGCCCGGTGATGCGTGAGTTCACCACCGAGCAGATCGATTACTTCCACTTCGGCTGTGGATTGGACACCACGAGAATGCGTACCGAACTCGGCTTCGCACCGCGTTGGACGACGGTGCAGGCGTTCGACGACTTCATCGGGGGCGCAGCGCTGCGGCCCGTCATAGATCCGCGCTGGATCGACGCTGCAGAAAACAGACTCCTCGGCCTCGTCGGGGCCGGGACGGGAGCACATCGATGAACGACGTGGCCAAAGTCATTCACCTGCACGAGACGGATTTCGAGGCTCGGCAGCGCCCCGCGTCGCGGCGTTGGCCGGTGGAGCCGGCCATGCAGCCGGTGACCTCGCTGACCGAGCGGCTGGCCGAATCGGCCTCGCCGCGCTCGCTGGGTGATCTGGTGCGGAGCGCGGTGGCCGACGGAATTCGCAATACCGCCGATTTCGCCCGCCGCCGCCTCACCGGGGACTACCAGGTCGACGAATTCGGGCGGGACGAGCATCTGCTCGAATCGGTCATCCTGCCGACGCTGCGACCACTGTCGGATCTGTGGTTCCGGGTGGATGTCAACGGCATCGAGAACATTCCGTCCACCGGTGGTGCGCTGGTGGTTTCCAATCACGCCGGCGTGGTGGCACTGGACGCGCTGATGCTGCAGCTGGCCGTGCACGACCGGCATCCCGCCCATCGGTCGCTGCGCTTGCTGGCCGCTGATCTGGTGTTCGAGACGCCGGTGGTCGGCGGGCTGGCCCGCAAGGCGGGCCATACCCTGGCCTGCCCCGCCGACGCCGAGCGGCTGCTGCGGTCGGGCGAGGTCGCGGGGGTGTTCCCCGAGGGCTTCAAGGGCATCGGCAAGCCGTATTCGGAGCGCTACAAGCTGCAGCGCTTCGGGCGCGGCGGATTCGTCTCGGCGGCGGTGAAAACCGGTGTGCCGATCATTCCGTGCTCGATCGTCGGGTCCGAGGAGATCTATCCGAAACTCGCCGACATCAAGCCGTTGGCCCGCCTGCTCGGATTGCCGTATTTCCCGGTGACTCCGACATTTCCGCATCTGGGACCGCTGGGCGCGATCCCGTTGCCGTCGAAGTGGACCATCGAATTCGGCAAGCCCATCGCGACCGAGGACTATGCGGCCGAGGCCGCCGACGATCCGATGACGATGTTCGAGGTCACCGATCAGGTCCGCGAGACCATCCAGCAGACGCTGTACAAACTGCTCACCAAGCGGCGTAACCCCTTCACCGGCTGACGTCGGAACAGAGCCGGAGAAATCGAGCCTCCTCGCTGCGGCGAGGAGGCTCGATCGTTTCCTTCCGGAAAATCTCAGCCGTGCTGTTCGCGCCTGCGGGTGAGGACGGCCGCCGCCGCTCCACCAGCCGCACCCAGCGCCAATGCGGTGGGAACGCCGATCTTGGCGGCCTTGCGCCCGGTGCGGAAATCGCGGATCTCCCAGCCGCGATTCTTGGCGACCTCACGCAGGTCCGAATCCGGGTTGATCGCCACCGCGGTACCGGCCAGCGAGAGCATCGGCACGTCGTTGTGGCTGTCGGAATAGGCCGTGCAGCGTTTGAGATTGAGCCCCTCGCGAATGGCCAAGGTGCGCACCGCATGTGCCTTGCCCAGGCCGTGCAGAATATCGCCGACCAGCCGTCCGGTGAAGACGCCGTCCACACTTTCGGCGACCGTGCCCAGCGCGCCGGTCAATCCCAGGCGCTTCGCGATGACCTGCGCGAGTTCCACCGGCGTGGCGGTCACCAGCCACACCTGCTGACCGGCGTCCAGATGCATTTGCGCCAGCGCGCGGGTGCCGGGCCAGATCTTGTCGGCGATGATTTCGTCGTAGATTTCCTCGCCCAGGGCCGCGAGTTCGGCAGTCGAGCGGCCGGCGATGAATGACAGCGCCTTTTCCTTGCCGCTGGCCATATCGCCCTGGCTTTCCTTACCGGTGACCCGGAATTTCACCTGCTTCCAGGCCATATCGACGAGGTCGGAAGTCTTGAAATATTTCCGCGCCGCCAGGCCGCGCGCGAAGTGCACGATCGAGGCGCCCTGCACCATCGTGTTGTCCACGTCGAAAAATGCCGCAGCGGTCAGGTCGCGCGGCGGGCGCGCATGGGGCGGTAATTCCGAATCGGCTTCGGCGCCATAGGTTTCGGCCAATTCCGCGTCGTGCAGCGCGAGGGCGGCATCGGCGCTGGCCTCACCGGCGAGGTTGGCGCGTACCTCCTCCTCGCTGGGCCCGAACGGGCTGCGCGCGATCCGCGTGAGCTGGTCCGACAGACCCTGCCCCCAGCGCGCCGGGAATTCGCCGAACCTTCCCGCGATGAAGCCCGTCCTCGCATCTTTCGATCGTTCCGGCACCAGTACCTCCGCCCGTTCGCGCGAACACTCCAACATTAGCCGAGCACAGCGTTGTCCCGACGGCTGCTCGACGATGTGTGCTCAGCGACTCAAATCGGCCCGCAACCGGGATTCGTCCACGTCGAAGTAACTGTGTTCGCGGCCGTCGAGCAGCACCACCGGCAGCCGGTCGCCGAACTCGGCCCGCAGCGACGGGTCGGTGGCCGCCGCCGCGTCCACATCGACGGTCGCCGGTTCCAGCCCGAAGTCGGCGCAGATGGCGCGCAGTTGCGTCAGTGCGACCGTGCACATACCGCAGCCCTCGCGGGTCAGCAAAGTCACCGAATGCGTGGCAGTACTCATATCGCCATTAAATGCCACCGTGCCGACAGACCTGCGATTAGCCGCGAATCGCCGCATTCGCGCGGACAAATCGCCGGTCCGGCGTGCCTGCACCGAAGCCGGTGCTACACGGCGGTTGAATGTGAGCAGGCATTCGTGGAGCCGACGAGTGGAGAGTGACTGAATTCACCGACTTTGTGCAGGGCTTCACAAGCGGTTACGGTGGTGACACGCGACCCGCCTGCCTCTGGCGGCGGACGCAACCGCACCCCGTGTACCAATACCGATCCGATACCGATGCCTGTGCCCGGTGTCGGCGGTGGACCAAGCGAAACCCGGACACTACCCCCCGGCCGGACGAGGAGCCGAACGACGTGACAGAGCAGCATGAGACGCCAGGTGGCGTCTCCGGCAGAGCTCTGAACAGCGTTTCCGGCAAATCCATCAACAAGGACATCCCGCAGGCGACGGTGACCCGTCTGGCCACCTACCTCCGAGTGCTCGCCGTCCTGGCCGACGAGGGTGTGCTCATCGTATCGAGTGAAGAACTGGCTGTCGCGGCGGGTGTCGGTTCGGCCAAGCTTCGCAAGGATCTATCCTTCCTCGGCCCCAACGGGGTTCGCGGCGTCGGCTACGACGTGGCCAAGCTGCGCAACCGCATCGAAGACGTTCTCGGCCTGGCGGACGGCCATCGGGTGATCCTGGTCGGCGCCGGGAATCTGGGCCGGGCATTGGCCGGTTACGGCGGATTCTCGCGGCGCGGATTCACCATGGTCGGCATCTTCGACAACGATCCCGCGGTGATCGGCGCCTCGGTCGCCGGGCTGCGGGTGCTCGACACCGCCCGGCTGCGGGCCGCGGTCGCCGAACTCGCGCCCACGATCGCGGTGGTCACCGTTCCCGATGCCGCGGCCCAAGCCGTCTGCGACGAACTCGTCGCCGCCGGGGTGCAGTGCATTCTCAGCTTCTCGCCGGTGAACCTGGCGGTTCCGGCCACCGTGGAGGTCCGCCGCGTCGACCTCGCCGTCGAACTGCAGATGCTGTCGTTCGAGCGCGCTCGCAGCGCGGAACTCGAGGCGACCGAGCCGGCGGCCACCGAGCGCGTCGCCGCGGGGGAGACCGTGCACGCGGTCTCCACCCCGATCGGGCGCCGGATGGCCGGACGCGCGGCCCACCAGCCCACACCCCGCAAGACAACCTCGCATTCGGCAACGGAGCCAACCAGCAAGGGATCGGTGGTCGCACCATGAGTGTGCTTCTCGTCGGAATTTCGCATCGCAGCGCTCCCGTGGCGGTGCTGGAGAAGGTCGCGGTCACCGAGGAGGACCGGCCCAAGCTCACCGATCGCATGCTGGCCTCCCAGCACATCTCGGAGGCGATGATCGTCTCCACCTGCAACCGCGTCGAGATCTACGCCGTGGTCGACGCCTTCCACGGCGGCCTGGCCGAGGTCGGCGATCTGCTGGCCAAGCATTCCGATCTGCCACTGCCCGAACTGACCAGGCACGCTTACGTGCGCTACAGCGAGGCGGCGGCGGAACATCTGTTCGCAGTCGCCAGCGGCCTGGATTCGATGGTCGTCGGCGAGCAGCAGGTGCTCAGCCAGATCCGCTCGGCCTACGCCGCCGCCGATGCCCAGCAGGCCGCCGGGCGCACCCTGCACGAATTGGCCCAGCATGCCCTGCGCGTCGGCAAGCGAGTGCATTCGGAGACCGGGATCGACCGCGCGGGCGCCTCGGTGGTGTCGGTCGCCCTGGAGCGCGCCGCGAACGTGCTCGGCGACCTGGCCGGCCGCACCGCGGTCGTGGTCGGCGCGGGCGCGATGGGCGGGCTGTCGGTGGCCCATCTGGCACGGGCCGGAATCGGCCGGATCGTCGTGGTCAACCGCACTCTGGAGCGGGCTCAGCGGCTGGCCCACACCGCGACCACCATGCACGGCGCACCGGCGACCGCGATGGAGCTGTCGAATCTGGTGAACGCCATGGCCGATGCCGACATCGTGATCACCAGCACCGGCGCGGTCGGTTCGGTGGTGAGCCTGGCCGACGCCCACCGGGCGCTCAACGTCTCCCGCGCCGGACATCAGATGGTGATCTGCGATCTGGGCCTGCCCCGCGATGTGGATCCCGCGGTGGCCGGACTGCCCGATATCACCGTCATCGACATGGAGACGCTGCAGCGTGATCCCGCGGCGGGTGCGGCGGCCGACGACACCAGCGCCGCGCGCGCCCTGGTCGCCGAGGAGCTCGCCAAATATCTGTCCGGCCAGCGAATGGCGGAGGTGACCCCGACCGTCGCGGCCCTGCGCCAGCGCGCGGCCGAGGTGGTCGAGGCGGAGCTGATGAGGCTGGAATCCAAACTGCCCGATCTGGGCGATCCGCAGCGCGAAGAGGTGGCCCGCACGGTGCGCCGGGTGGTCGACAAACTGCTGCACGCGCCCACGGTCCGGGTCAAGCAGCTGGCCTCGGCGCCCGGCGGTGGCAGCTACGCCGAGGCGCTGCGTGAGCTGTTCGAATTGAAACCCGGTGCGGCACAAGCGGTTGCGGCGCCGATGGAAATCGCCACTCTCGGCGGCGAACTGGCCGACGACTTCACCACGAGCCATCTCGGAGACGAACAGGGGCATCCGCAGTGAGCGCTGATACGGCCACCGCATTCGGGGGCGCGGCCACCGAGGTCGACACGCAGGAGCACAACATGACGCGACGTGGCACCACGGACACCCCGTGGCGGATCGGCACTCGCGGCAGCGTGCTGGCACTGACCCAGGCCGGCACCGTGCGCGACGCGCTGATCGCCGCCGGGCAGCACGCCGAATTGGTGATCGTGAAGACGGCGGGCGACAAATCCTCCGATCCGGTCGAGAAGATCGGTGTCGGGGTGTTCACCGCCGCGCTGCGCGAGGAACTGGCCGCCGGGACCGTCGACATCGCGGTGCACTCCTACAAGGATCTGCCCACCGCGCCCGACCCGCGCTTCACCATCGCCGCGATACCGCCGCGCGAGGATCCGCGTGACGCCCTGGTGGCCCGCGACGGTCTGGTACTGGGCGAACTGCCCGCCGGATCCCGGGTCGGCACCTCCGCGCCGCGGCGTGCCGCCCAGTTGCGCGCACTCGGCCTCGGCCTCGAGATCGTGCCGCTGCGCGGCAATATCGACACCAGACTTCGCAAGGTCGCCGAGGGTGAACTCGACGCCGTGGTCGTCGCGCGGGCCGGGCTGTCCCGCGTGGACCGGCTCGGTTCGGTCACCGAGGCTCTGGAGCCCGTGCAGATGTTGCCGGCACCGGCCCAGGGCGCGCTCGCGGTTGAATGCCGCAGCGAGGAAAGCGATCTCGTCAGCATCCTGTCCACCCTCGACGATCCGGGCAGTCGCGCCACGGTCGTCGCCGAACGCGCGCTGCTCGCCGAACTGGAAGCCGGTTGCACGGCGCCGGTCGGTGCGCTCGCCGAAGTCGTCGAATCGCTCGACGACGAGGGCCGCGTGGTGGAGGAACTGTCGCTGCGCGGCGGCGCGGCGGCGATCGACGGTTCGGATGTCATCCGGGCCTCGGCGGTCGGCTCGCTCGCGAACGCAGAGCAGCTGGGCCGCGATCTGGCGCGTGAGCTCCTGGAGCTGGGGGCGCGCGACCTGCTGGCCGGCGAGGTATCCGCCGGCGCGTCCGACTTCACCAATCCCAGCCCGATGGAGAACAAGCCATGAGCCGAGCCACCAAGAAACATCCCGGTCGGATTCTGTTCGTCGGGTCGGGTCCTGGTGACCCGGCACTGCTCACGGTCCGCGCCCGCGAGGTGCTGGGACGAGCCCGGCTGGCGTTCACCGACCCCGATGTCGACAAGGGCGTGCTGGCCATGATCGGCACCGCCGTAGAGCCGGGTCCCGACGGGGAATCCGCCGTCGACGTGCGCCCCGCGCTGGGCGAGCCGGCCGAGGTCGCGAAGACCCTGGTCCACGAGGCCCGCGCCGGACACGACGTGGTGCGGCTGGTCTCCGGCGATCCGATGACCACCGATTCGGTGATCTCCGAGGTCAACGCCGTCACCCGGTCGCATATGAACTTCGAGGTGCTGCCCGGGCTGCCCTCGGCGACCACGGTTCCGGCCTACGCCGGTATCGCCCTGGGCTCCTCGCACACCGAGGTCGACGTGCGCGGTGAGGTCGATTGGGCCTCGGTCGCGGCCGCTCCCGGCCCGCTGGTGCTGCATGCCACCTCCGGCCACCTGGCCGAAACCGCGAGCGCGCTGGTCGAGCACGGTCTCGCCCCGCAGACCCCGGTGGCCGTGACCGTGCGCGGCACCACCCGGCAGCAGCGCACCATCGAGGCGACGCTGGCCACCCTGAACTCCGCCGCCTCCGAACTGGTCGGACCGCTGGTGGTCACGGTCGGCAAGGAGGTCGAGAAGCGCGCCAAGATGTCCTGGTGGGAGTCGCGGGCGCTGTACGGCTGGACCGTGCTGGTGCCGCGCACCAAGGAGCAGGCCGGCGAGATGAGCGAGAAGCTCGTCATGCACGGCGCCATCCCGATGGAGGTGCCGACCATCGCCGTCGAGCCGCCGCGCAGCCCCGCGCAGATGGAGCGCGCGGTCAAGGGCCTGGTCGACGGGCGCTACCAGTGGGTCGTGTTCACCTCGACCAACGCCGTGCGCGCGGTGTGGGAGAAGTTCGGCGAATTCGGTTTGGACGCACGGGCTTTCTCCGGTGTGAAGATCGCCTGCGTCGGTGAGGCGACCGCCGACAAGGTGCGCTCGTTCGGCATCAATCCCGAACTGGTGCCCAGCGGTGAGCAGTCCTCGGAAGGTCTGCTGGCCGACTTCCCGCCCTACGACGATGTTTTCGACCCGGTCAACCGCGTGCTGCTGCCGCGCGCCGATATCGCCACCGAAACTCTGGCCGAGGGTCTGCGCGACCGCGGCTGGGAGATCGACGATGTCACCGCGTACCGCACCGTGCGGGCCTCGCCGCCGCCGGCCGAAACCCGGGAGATGATCAAGACCGGCGGTTTCGACGCCGTGCTGTTCACCTCCTCGTCCACGGTCCGGAATCTGGTCGGTATCGCCGGAAAGCCGCACGCGCGCACCATCGTTGCCTGCATCGGCCCCAAAACCGCCGAGACCGCAATCGAATTCGGCCTGCGCGTGGATGTGCAACCCGAGATCGCCCAGGTCGGCCCGCTGGTCGACGCCCTGGCCGAACACGCCGCCCACCTGCGCGCCGAGGGCCTGCTGCCCCCGCCGCGCAAGAAGAGCCGCCGCAGCCGCTGAGCGGCTCGATAACCAGGCCGCTGAGCGGTACGGCGAGGAGGCACTCACACCCGGCGTACGCGCATCAGGTCGCGGACGAGGCTGCAGGTCTTGTTCGAGGGCGGCCGGATGCCGACGACCTCGGCGGTATGCCGAATGGTCCGGTTGTCGGCGAGGTTGGCGCGGTAGACGCCGGAGTCGAGCAGGGCGATGGCGAGGCGCATGGCCTTCAACCTGCGGTTGTGCATGACGTACCAGGAGCGCGGCCGGCCGGCCGGTAGGGCCTGTTTCACCAGCGGCGCGTAGGGATCGATGATCGTCGGTGCGGTGGGCATGAGAATCCTCCCCTCGGATGGAGATTCATCGGGTCGTCGATGGGCCGAGTCGAAGGCGGGACGGATATGGGCAGTCCGTCCCACCGCCGATCGATCGGTCGCGCGCCGTGGGCAGTAGCGCGTTACCGAGGCCGGTTCGACTGTTGACGAATCCCCTCGAACACATCTTCGATTCTACCGGAGGGCACCGACAAAAACCGCTCGCCGCAACGGGTTTCGGCGCCGTGCCCGCGTCGCCGGTGCGTCGCCCGTGATTTGCCGGGTGTGACCCACGCCAACCGGCCGGGAGGTGCCTGGGAGCCGGGCTCCCGCGCGGCGTATCGTGCGGTTATGACCGGAATGGACCGCCCGCGGCGGTTGCGTCGTACCCCCGCGATGCGTCGCCTCGTCGCCGAAACCACCTTGGAACCAAGGCAATTGGTACTGCCCATGTTCGTCGCCGACGGACTGGCCGAACCGCGCGAGATCAGTTCGATGCCCGGCGTGTACCAGCATTCGATGGATTCGCTGCGCAAGGCCGCGGCCGAGGCGGTCGGGGCGGGCGTCGGTGGGCTGATGCTGTTCGGCGTGCCGCGCCCGGAGGACAAGGATGCGGTGGGTAGCCAGGCCAGTGCCCCGGACGGCATCCTCAACCGCGGCCTGCGCGCGCTGGCCGAGGAGGTCGGCGGTGACACCGTCGTGATGGCCGATACCTGTCTGGACGAATTCACCGATCACGGGCACTGCGGTGTCCTGGCAGGCGACGGCTCCGTCGACAACGACGAGACCCTGGAACGCTACGTGGAGATGGCGCTGGCCCAGGCCGAGGCCGGCGCCGAACTGCTGGGCACCAGCGGCATGATGGACGGCCAGGTCGGTGCGATCCGCGCCGGACTGGATGCGGCCGGTCATATCGATACCGGGATCCTCGCCTACGCGGCCAAATACGCCTCGGCGTTCTACGGCCCGTTCCGGGAGGCCGTCGGCTCGTCGCTGCAGGGCGATCGCCGGACCTATCAGCAGGATTCGGCGAATCGGCGGGAATCGCTGCGTGAGCTGGAACTGGACCTGGCCGAGGGCGCCGACATCGTGATGGTCAAACCGGCCATGTCGTATCTCGACATCCTGCGCGATGTCGCCGATCATTCGCCGGTTCCGGTCGCCGCCTATCAGATCTCGGGCGAGTACGCGATGATCACCGCCGCCGCCGAACGCGGCTGGATCGACCGCCGCGGCGCCATCCTCGAATCGCTTCTCGGCATCCGCCGGGCGGGCGCGGACATCGTGCTCACCTACTGGGCCACCGAGGCCGCGCACTGGCTGTCGTGAATCCGGCGACCCTCCCGGCCGAGCCCGGCATTCGAACCAGACCCGAGGATGTGCGCACCGCCTGCCAGCTGTGGTGGGCCGTGGTCGCGCTCGGGGTGTTGCGGCTGATCCTCGGCGCGGTCGATCGCCTCGGCAATCGCCGCCAGCTCGCCCAGGACTTCTACGACCAGTTGCACGGCGAGCGGCCCGACTTCAGCGTGGCGCAGATGGAGCTGGTGGTCTCGATTCTCGAGGTTCTGGTCCTCACCTACGGCCTCGCCGTCGGGATCGGCGCGGTGGCCGTGGTGTACCAACTCGGTCGCGGCCGACTGTGGGCACGCACGGCTGCCGATGTGGCGACCGTGGTGCTGGTGCTCGGCGCCATCGGGTCGATGTTCGGCCTCGGCGCGGTCGCCGGTGGCCCGGCGGTGCTGATCGGGGCCGCGGCGATATTACAGGCCGTTCTGGCCTGCGGAGCCGTATTCCTCTGCCGCAGAAAGGAATCCGAGGCGTTTTTCCGGGCGAACGGCAACTGAGACGCGAGGCCGAATTTGTCGCGTGCCGACCGGGATGTATGGTGAGGGTTGTCACAGAGAGCTCGGGAACTGAAAGTCGTTGGTTGTGCGTTGTTCTTCGGATGTGGTTTTTCGATCGGTGGTCGCATCGATCGGCTACCTCGATGAGAGCGCAGCACGGATGGCTTCGGTGGATCGGAGACATCGATGCGCGTGGTGATTCAGCAGCGACAAAGCATTCGACGCGATGTTCTGGTGATGGGTTTGCTGCTGCTCTTGGCACTGCTCACCCTCGCCGGCCTGCTGCTCCCGGGGAAGGTCGGCTGACTTCGCCGCCACCCGCTCGCGCCGGCACGCGCGTCGTATTCGGAGGTCCTGCGTGAGCGACGCCCAACCCACCGCCGCGGTGCGGCCGGATTCCGTGCTGTTCAGTGAGCCCGGTGCCCGCTGGCGAACGGTCGCCTACGGCCCGCTGCTCTGTCTGTTCGTGCTGATCCTGGAACTCGCGCTGCGGCGCGGCCCGGTGCACTGGTTCGGCCTCGCCTTCTGCGCGATTCTGCTCGCCGGATTCGTGACTCTGCAGGTCGTGGCCGGAAAACGACACGTCAGCGTCGAACTCACCGACTCCGTGCTGCGCGAGGGCGCCGAAACGCTGCCCCTGAGTTCGATCGCGCGAGTCTTTCCCGAACTCGACGAGGAATCGTGGGACGACGAGCCCTGGGAGTCGGCCCGCGCACTGGGTGAGCTGACCGGAGTGCCGCGCCGCCGCCGCGGCATCGGCCTGAAATTGCGCGACGGCGCCATGGTGCAGGCCTGGGCGCGCGATCATCGGCAGTTGCGCGCGCAGTTGAGCGCCGCGCTCGACCGGCTCGCCGAGGGTTCGGCGCCCGTGACCGAGCAACCAGCGGCGCCCCGGTCGGCGAAGATCGAGACTGCCGCTCGGAACGAGTCCGATGGCGCCGAAGCTCCGGCGGGCGCGGTGAGTTGTTCCGGGGACGACGAGGTTGTCGAGGGCAAGGAGGACGTGGCGTGATGCGCCGGCTGTGGATCCTGCTCGATCTGGTGCTGGTCGTGGTCTGCGCGGTGGCCGCCGTGCCCAGCTGGCGGCTCGGTGTCCATCGGACCTGGTTCGCGGCGGCGGGGGATCAGCCCGCCTTCGAATCCACCCACTACGCCGGGCCGTGGCTTGCGCTGGCCACCGTACTGGTCACGGCCGCGGGCCTCGCGGCCATCGATCTGGTGGTGCGGTGCGCGGTTCGCCCGCGCTGACACGCCTGTTCGCCACAGCCGCACCCGAATTCGCGGCGCGTCGCCCGATAGCGGATCGAGTGTTGTGGGTATTGCCGGAAAATGAGCACCATGACGCGCACCCGAGCAGTGCGGAAGACCTCGTTCACGATTCTCGCAGCCGCGGCGATCGGTATGACTCCGGTCGCCGTGGCCACCGCGGCCCCCGAAAGCCCCTCGGCCGCAGGCACTTCGGCGACCGCCTCGCAGACGTCCGGGCCGAGAGTTACCGGCGCGAGTTCCGCCGATGCGCAGGCCACCGGCGCGGGCTCCACTCCGCTGCGCGCCGATCAGGTCTCGCTGCTGGATCTGCTTCCCACGCCACTGAATTGCCTGCTGTCCACCGGCTATGCCCTGCTGTGCCTGGGCGTTCCGGTCCCCTGAACCGCTTCGGTCAGTGCCACTGCTGGAAAACGTCGAGCAGGCGCGTGCCGTGCGATCCGGGGACGTTCGCCATCACCACGACGCTCCCGTCCGGATGGCTCGCCGCCTCCTCGATCACCTGTCGCAGTGAGGCGTGCACATTGCCGTTCTCGTCGTGATAGAGCTGGGTGTCCGGTTTGAGGCCCGCCCCGATCCGGTTCATCGGAACGACCATGGTGACCAGTGCGGGAATCGGCCCGTCGCCCAGTGCGGCGGTCTCGTCGTGGGTGAGGATGACTCCGGCCCGTTGCTGGTCGGGTTGGACGACCGGCGTCACGGCGGCCGCCTGAGTCGCCGCCGCGACCGAGCCGACGAGGGTTGTCAACAGGGCTACCCCGAATACTGCTTTCCGCATGAACCCTCCCGGCCGTGAGCGTGATGGTGGGTACGAGGTTACGCATGGGCAACTCAGCGACAACCCTTATGGCAGGAAATTTACGCCGCGTGTTGCGGTAACGCCGCTGACCGGCGCATGTGAGGAAACTCTCGGCAAACTGCTGGTCGGGTCGGTGGTAGTACAATCTGGCGCCTCGGCTTGTGGGGTGGCTCACCCCACTACACCCTGTCGTCGACCGCTTCGGCGGGGGCTGCGACACTGGTGGTCGTGAGTTCTTCTCCGCGCGCGACCCAGGTAAACGTGCCGGTCTCCGCCCGACTCTTCGAACGCGCCGCCGCGATCATTCCCGGCGGTGTGAACTCGCCTGTGCGGGCCTTCAATTCGGTGGGTGGCACCCCGCGATTCATCGCTTCGGCGCGCGGATACACGCTCACCGACGCCGACGGTAACGACTATGTGGACCTCGTGTGTTCCTGGGGGCCGATGATCCTCGGGCACGCCCATCCGGCCGTCGTGGACGCGGTACAGCGCGCCGCCACCGGCGGGCTGTCCTTCGGCGCGCCGACCGAGGCCGAGATCGAACTGGCCGAGGCGATCGCCGCCCGCGTCGATCCGGTGCAGCGGGTGCGGCTGGTGAACTCCGGTACCGAGGCCACCATGAGCGCGGTGCGGCTGGCACGCGGGTTCACCGGGCGCAGCAAGATCGTCAAGTTCGCCGGCTGCTATCACGGCCATGTCGACGCGCTGCTGGCCGATGCCGGCTCGGGCGTCGCGACCCTGGGTCTGCCGACCTCGCCGGGCGTGACCGGAGCGCAGGCCTCCGACACCCTCGTGCTGCCCTACAACGACCTCGAAGCCGTCGCCACGGCCTTCGCCGAATATCCGGGCCAGATCGCCGCCGTGATCACCGAGGCCGCCGCCGGCAATATGGGTGCGGTCCCGCCGCTGCCCGGATTCAACGCCGGCTTGCGCGAGCTGACCAGCGAACACGGCGCCCTGCTGATCATGGACGAGGTCATGACGGGCTTCCGCGTGAGCGCCGCGGGCTGGTACGGGCGCGACCCGGTGGCGGGCGACCTGTACACCTTCGGCAAGGTGATGAGCGGCGGACTACCCGCCGCGGCCTTCGGCGGCCGCGCCGAGGTCATGAACCACCTCGCGCCGATCGGGCCGGTCTACCAGGCCGGCACGCTCTCGGGTAATCCGGTGGCGGTGGCCGCCGGGCTGGCCACGCTGCGTGCCGCCGACGCGGACGTCTACGCCGCCCTCGACCGCAACGCCGAACGCCTCGGATCCCTGATCACCGAGGCTCTGACCACCGCGGGGGTCCCGCACACCGTGCAATTCGCGGGCAATATGGTGAGCGTGTTCTTCGCCGAGGGTCCGGTTACCGACTACGCCACCGCCAAGGCCACCGCCACCTGGCGCTTCCCGGCCTTCTTCCACGCGCTGCTGGAACGTGGCGTCTACGCGCCGCCGAGCCCGTTCGAGGCCTGGTTCGTCTCGGCTGCCCTCGACGAGGACGCATTCGACCGTATCGCTGCCGCACTGCCCGCCGCCGCCGCGGCAGCCGCGGCCGCCACACCCGAAGGATCCCGCGCGTGAGCGACTCAGATCAGCTCGAATCCGTCACTGCCGCAACAGAATCCCCCTCGCACGAAGAACCGGCGTCGCCCGGTGCAGCCGCGGCGAGCGGGGAAGCCGAACCCTCGCAGGGGCCCGGCCCGGACTCCGGAGCCGATGCCGGCAAGGTTCCCTCGCTACCAGGTGACGTGGCCTCGGATACCGAGACCATCGTGCACGTGATGCGCCACGGCGAGGTGCACAACCCCAAGAGCATCCTGTACGGCCGCCTGCCCGGTTTCAGCCTCTCGGTGACGGGTCGTTCGCAGGCGGCGACGGTCGCGCGCACCCTGGCCGATCACGACATCGCCCTGGTCGTCGCCTCGCCGCTGCAGCGCGCCCAGGAGACCGCCGCGCCGATCGCCGGACACCACGGGCTGATCGTGCGCACCGACGACAACCTCATCGAGGCCGGCAACACCTTCGAGGGGCTGCGGGTGTCGGTCGGGGACGGCGCGCTGCGCAAGCCGCGGCACTGGTGGAAGTTGCGCGATCCGTTCACCCCGTCGTGGGGTGAGCCGTATCTGCAGATCGCGCATCGCATGCTCGCCGCCGTGAACAAGGCGCGGGTGGAGGCGACCGGGCACGAGGCCGTGGTGGTGTCGCATCAGTTGCCGGTGTGGACGTTGCGGCGCTTCCTGGAGGGTAAGCGGCTGTGGCACGATCCGCGGCAGCGGCAGTGCTCGCTGGCCTCGCTGACTTCGCTTGTGTACCAAGGCGATACGTTGATCGACATCGTCTACTCCGAGCCGTCCGGCGGCTCGGATCCCAGGGTGACCGGGGCGTGAGCGGGGCGGTCCGGCGTCTGCTGCCGATGCTGCTGGCCTGCGTGGCGGTCGTCGCCGCGCTGGCCGGTTGTTCGTCGGGTAACGACGCGGTCGCCCAGGGCGGCACCTTCGATTTCGTCTCACCCGGCGGCAAAACCGATATCCGGTACGACCCACCGGCCGCCCGCGGCACGATCGGCCACCTCTCGGGGCCGAATCTGATGACCGGCAAGACCGTCTCGGTCGACGACTTCCCGAATCAGGTCGTCGTGCTGAACCTCTGGGGACAGTGGTGCGGGCCGTGCCGCGCCGAAGCGCCCGCGCTGGAACAGGTCTACGAACAGTCCAAGGACAAGGGCGTCGCCTTCCTGGGGATCAATGTGCGTGACCCGCAACAGGACAAGGCGCGCGACTTCGTGACCGACAATCATGTCGGCTACCCGTCCATCTACGATCCCGAGATGCGCAGCCTGCTGGCGCTCGGCGGCAAATTCCCGACCAGCGTCATCCCCACCACGCTGGTGCTCGATCGGCAGCATCGCGTCGCCGCGGTCTTCCTGCGGTCACTGCTGGCCGAGGATCTGCTGCCGGTGGTGAACCAGGTCGCGCAGGAGGGCCGGCAGTGACAGCCGTCGCCTCGCCGGCATTGGCTTCCGTCGGCGAATCGTTCCAGCAGACCGCGGCGACCGGGCCGCTGCTGCTGGCGCTGGGCGCCTGCCTGCTCGCCGGATTGGTCTCGTTCGCCTCGCCGTGTGTGGTGCCGCTGGTGCCGGGATATCTGTCGTATCTGGCCGGGCTCGTGGGCGCCGAAGCGCCGCCGGTCACCGTCGACGAAGCCCAGGGCAAGAGTACGGCCGTCGCGCTGCGCACCGGCCGGATGCGGGTCGCGGGTGCGGCCGGGCTCTTCGTCGCCGGTTTCACCGTGGTGTTCGTGCTGGCCTCGGCGACGGTCTTCGGTGTCATCCAGACCTTGAATGTCAATCGTGAACTGCTGCAACGCATCGGCGGGGTGGTGACGATCGTGATGGGGCTGGTGTTCCTCGGCCTGGTGCCGATGTTGCAGCGCGACACCAGAATGCATCCGCGCCGGCTCACCGGAATCGTCGGCGCCCCGCTGCTGGGTGCGGTCTTCGCGCTCGGCTGGACGCCGTGCCTGGGCCCGACGCTCTCCGGCGTGATGGCGGTATCCGCCGGAACCGACGGCGCGACGGCCGCTCGCGGTGTCGCGCTGATCGTGGCGTACTGCCTCGGACTCGGGCTGCCGTTCGTGATTCTCGCGTTCGGGTCGGCCACCGCGCTGCGCGGAGTCGGCTGGCTCCGGCGCAATTCGCGCACCATCCAGATCATCGGCGGCATCCTGCTCGTCGTGGTCGGCATCGCACTGGTCACCGGGATGTGGGATCAGTTCGTCGGATGGATCCGCAATGTTTTCGTCTCCCAGGTAACCCTGCCGATCTGAGCCCCATGACTGCCACGATGACGCCCCCGTCCACCGCCGCGAAGCCGCCGCGCCAGTCGTTGCCGCGCCGCGCGTTCGCACTGCTGCGCAATGCCTGGCGCGGATTGACCAGTATGCGCACCGCGCTCATGCTGCTGTTCCTGCTGGCGCTGGCGGCGATTCCGGGGGCGCTGCTGCCGCAGCGCAGTCTGAACCCGCAGAAGGTCGACAAGTACATCGCCGATCGCGGCACCCTCGGCCCGTGGATGGACCGGCTGCAGCTGTTCGACGTGTTCTCCAGCTTCTGGTTCACCGCGATCTACGCTCTGCTGTTCGTATCGCTGGTCGGCTGCATCGTGCCGCGCGTCTTCGATCACTACAAGGCGCTGCGCACACCGCCGGTCATGGTGCCGCGCAACCTGTCCCGGCTGCCGCACCACGCCGCGACCACCACCGGCGACACCCCTGCCGAGGCGATCGAGCAGGCGCGGCGCGGGCTGCGCGGCTGGCGCACGGTGGTGCGGGATGGATCCGAGGCGCGCAACGGACGTCCCGGTGAGGTGACCGTCTCGGCGGAGAAGGGTTATCTGCGCGAGCTCGGCAATCTGGTCTTCCACCTGGCCCTGGTCGGCCTGCTGGTCGCGGTGGCGGCGGGCAAGTTGTTCGGCTACGAGGGCAACGTGATCGTCGTCGCCGACGGCGGTCCCGGATTCTGCACCACCTCACCCGCGGTCTTCGACTCCTTCAAGGCCGGCCGGGTCAACGACGGCACCGGGCTGACCCCGGTCTGCGTGCGGGTCAAGGACTTCAAGGCCGACTATCTGCCCAACGGCCAGGCCGAGATGTTCACCGCCAACATCTCGTATCAGACCGGCGATGATCTGGCGACCGACACCTGGCGTGACACCACCATCCAGGTCAACCATCCGCTGCGCGTCGCCGGAGACCGCGTCTACCTGCAGGGGCACGGGTACGCGCCGACGTTCACCGTCACCTATCCGAACGGGCAGAAGCGCACCGAGACCATCCAGTGGCGGCCCGACGACGGCGCCACCTTCCTGTCCAGCGGCGTGATGCGGTTCGACCCGCCGGGCGGCATGTACGGCAGCGAGGACGAGCGGCGCAAAAACCAGATCGCGATCGAGGGCCTGTTCGCGCCCACTGCACTGATGCACGGCAGCCTGCTGACCTCCTCGTATCCCGGACTGACGGATCCGGCGGTGGCGATCGACATCTATCGCGGCGAGACCGGACTCGACACCGGGCGCGCGCAGTCGCTGTTCTCGCTCGATCCGGAGATGATCAAACAGGGCCGGTTGACGAAGCAGCAGCGCGTCAATCTGCGGCCCGGTGAATCGGCGACACTGGCCGACGGCACCAAGGTCACCTTCGACGGGGCGCAGCAGTACGCGAATCTGCAGGTTTCCCACGACCCGGCGCAGAACTGGGTCCTGGTGTGCGCCTTGACGATGATGGCCGGGCTGCTCGTCTCGCTGCTGGTGAAGCGGCGGCGGATCTGGTTGCGCGCCTATCCGGAAGGCCCGGACGACGGCGGTTCCGGTGAACGACGTACTGTAGTAGAAATGGGTGGGCTGGCCCGCACCGACCAAGCGGGTTGGGGCGGCGAGTTCGACCGCTTGCTGACGCGGCTGCTGGGCTCCGACCGCACCGACATCGGCAGCCCCACGGATCAGCGCCCGGTCGCCCGGACCGAGAGCACGGGAGAGTGAACATGCCGATCGACGAAACACTCGCCGGTTACAGCAATCTCGCCTTCAAGACGGCGTTCGTCGTCTACCTGCTGGTGCTGGCGATGCTGATCGTGCAGTACGCCTCGGCGAAGAAGAAGGTGACCAGCGCCCAGGAGCGTGAACGCGAACTGGTCGGCGTCGGCGCCTCCTCCGGAGTGAGCGCGGACCGGCCGGTCGTCCCCGGCAAACTGGAGCCCGCCCCGAAGCGTTCGCTGGCCGAGCAGCTCGGCAATATGGCGTTCGCGGTGGTCTTCGTCGCGATCGGGCTGCACCTGGCCTCGATCGTGTTGCGCGGCTTCGCGACCCACCGCTTCCCGCTCGGCAACATGTACGAGTTCATCACCATGGCGACCGCAGCCGCGATGGTCACCGGCCTGGTGTTCATCCACGACCGCCGGTACCGCGCGATGTGGGTCTTCCTGCTGGTTCCGGTGCTGATCCTGATGTTCCTGGCCGGCCAGGTGCTCTACGCCGACGCCGCGCCCGTGGTTCCGGCGCTGAAGTCGTACTGGCTGCCGATCCACGTCACCATCGTCAGCATCGGCAGCGGCATCTTCATGCTCTCCGGTGTGGCGAGCCTGCTGTTCCTGCTGCGCATGCACCAGCCGGAAGGCCAGGAGTCGAGCAACCCGCTCGGTGCCCTCGCCCGCCGCCTCCCCGACGCCCGCACCCTCGACCGCCTCGCCTACCGCACGACGGTCGTAGCCTTCCCTCTCTTCGGCACCGGCATCATCCTCGGCGCCATCTGGGCCGAAAGCGCGTGGGGCCGCTTCTGGGGCTGGGACCCGAAGGAAACCGTCTCCTTCATCGCCTGGGTCATCTACGCGGCGTACCTGCACGCCCGCGCGACCTCCGGCTGGCGCGAAACCAAGGCCGCCTGGATCAACGTCGCCGGCTTCGTCGCGATGCTGTTCAACTTGTTCATCATCAACATCGTGGTGAGCGGGCTGCACTCCTACGCGGGACTCAACTAGCTCCGTCCGCGGGTCCACGCCGGTGTCTCACCGAAGTCGGGCGCTGCATCCGTCCGATTCCTCACCTGGGCCCTTGGTCCTCTAGCCGCGGACCCGACCGCAGTCATAGGGTCGATCTGTCAGCCAGGGAAGGCGCCGAGGCGAAGGGGCTGATCGGATGGGTGCTACATCTGGCGGTACGCCGGGGACAGTGGATCGAGGTCCGGCCGGGATCGACAAGATCAGGCTGACGATCCTGCCGACCGGGACCATGCACGGCGACCTCACCTGGCTGTTGATCGACCCGGGGCATATGGCCACGAGTGCCGACAAGCATCCGCCCCGCGACTGGGTCGAGGTCCCCACTTACGTGGTGTATATCGAGCACCCCGACGGCACGAAGCTGCTCTGGGACACCGGGGTTCCCCGGGACTGGGAAAAGCGCTGGGGCCCAACCGGTATGGACAAGTTCTTTCCGGTCGATTCCGTCACCGAGGACATGTGGCTGGACTCGCGACTGAGGCAGCTCGACCTCGAGCCGGGGGACATCGACTATCTGGTGCTGTCCCACCTGCACGGTGACCATGCCGGCAACGCGCAGCTGTGGGCCGGCACCCGCACCACGATCGTCGTCGACGCGGAGGAGAAGAAGGGAGCGTTCGGCTTCGACGGTTACAGCAACGGCGCCTACTTCCGGCCCGACTACGACGGATTGGAGCTGACCACCATCGACGAGGACACCGAGCTGCTGCCCGGTGTCACGCTGTTGCGCACCCCGGGCCACACCCCGGGGACCCTGTCATTGCTGGTCGACCTCGCCGACACCGGCACCATGCTGTTCAGCTCGGACTCGCTGTACCGCAGCGAAAGCTACGGGCCGCCCGCCATCGCCGCGGGCATCGTCTACGACACCGTCGCCTGGTTCGAGTCCGTCGACAAGATCCGCGCCATCGCCGACCGGACCGGCGCCACCGTCGTGTTCGGCCACGATCCCGGCCAGCTGGCCGGGCTGAAGACCGGCGTCGGCAACTACTACACCTAGCACCGCCCGCGGCAGCTGCGCGCGGATCTCAACCGGCCTGTTCGCCCACCGCCAGCACGGCGCGGAAGCCCTCGTCGAGGCAATCGGTGAAGACATCCACGTCGGGCACCGCGGCGCTGTCGGCGTTGATGCCTACGCAGCAGGTGTCGATATGCGAGATGAGGGTGACGTTGAAGGCCGTTCCGATGGTGGGGCCGAACGCGTACATCCGCTCCACCGCGGCTCCGGCGATGAAGATGGGCACCGGTGAGCCCGGCACGTCCGATGCCACGAAGTCCACGTGCTTGAGCATGGCGGTGACCATGGCGACCGGCAATCGGTTGAGCGTGGCGGCGACGGCGGCCGAATACGGGATCGCCGGCTCGTGGCGCCAGCCGACCACGATTCCGTCGAGCACGGGCATGAGCAGCGCGGGATCGGTGATGTCGGCCGGGAGTGCGAACCTGACCAGAGTGATGCGATTTCCGCCGATCGGGTCGTCGGCTTTCCGCACGCTGACCGGCATCGTGACCCGCAACCGCTCGACCTGCCCGTCGTGCAGTTCGTGGTAGCGGTGCAGACCGAGCACCACCCCTGCCAGGAACGCGTCGTTGACGGTGCAGCCGACCGAGTGCGCGGCTCGGCGCAGTGGCTCCATCGGCACGTCGACCGTCGACAACTGGCGTGCCAGACCGCGTTTCGTCATCACGGGTGACAGGGTGTCGACCACCGGCCGGGCCAGTTTGCCGATCGATACGGCCAGAGCCACGCCGTCGCGGACGGTGCCCAGCGGGTGGGTGATGGCATGCCGGGCCAGCGGCAGGACATGCGCGAGTCCGCCGCGCAGCAACTCCGATCCCACCGCCCAGTTCCACGCGACGATGTCGAGCAGTCCACCGCGGCTCTCCGGGGCCGGCTCGGGATCCGGACGAGGTTCGCCGCCGGCGCGGGTGAAATCGACGATCTCGTTGGCCAATTGGATGCCGCCCAACCCGTCGGTCAGGCAGTGATGCACCTTGAGCACCAGCGCGCTGCCGCCACCGGTCACATCGCCGAGCATGGTCACCTGCCACAGCGGGCGGACCGGGTCGAAGGCCGTCATGGCCTCGACGCGGGCGAATTCGAACACCGCCGTGCGGTCGACCGCGGCCGGCAGGGCGACCCGCCGCATATGCCAGGACAGGTCGAAATCGGGGTCGGCTTCCCAGCGTGGTGGCGCGAGACCGGCAGGCAGGGCGACCAGCCGATCCCGGAAGCGGGGGGCCACCCGGGTGCCGCGATCGATGGCCTGCACCAGGCGTTCCCAGTCCGGCTCCGCGTCGAGCATCACGACCGAGACGATCGTCGAGCGCAGGATCGCGTCGCGCTCCATACTCCACGAGAACAGGTCGGACTGGCTGAGATGAGATTCGCGCGTGTCCGTCATCGGCTTGCCTTCGCTGAGGAACAGCCGCCGTGATCGCCGCGGATGCGACTCCCGGCGCCGCTCGTGTCTCGACCGTATTCACCTCACCCGTCGCGCCGGTAGGGCCGAACGTCGGTGCCGCCGTGACCAAGGGCTCCCCGGGAAAAAAAAAGTTTCTCCTCCATGTCGAAATCCCGGACGGTCGCACGAAGGAGTGTCGAGAGCCGGACCGGCCGGCCCAGCCACAGAGGGAAGAACGAGATGAACACCGACGTCACCGCCTACATCGACGGTAAGAAGAACTGGCAGACCGGAATCTGCACGAGCCTGCGCGAGACCGTGCACAGCACCCTGCCGGGTGTGGTGGAGGTATTCCGGTACGGCAAGCCACATTTCACGGTCGACGGGACGAACGTCGCGGTGTTGCACGTGGCCGCGGCTAAGGTCTCGTTCATGGTTTTCGGCGCACAGGACATCGAGCCGGTGCCGGGGGTGCTTCGTTCGCTGGGCTCCGGCGACCGCAAGGCTGTCGACTTCCGCGAGGGCGACGCTGTCGATCCCGCATACATCGCCGACCTGCTGCGCCGCGTGGCCGGCACCAACTGAGAAAGAGGTTTCGTCATGCGCGTGATGGTGATGACCAAGGGCGATGCCGCCGATGAGGGCAAGGGGCAGCCGACCCAGGAGATGTTCGAAAAGATGCAGGCCTTCAACGAGAAGTTGGTGAAGGCCGGCATCATGCTCGGCGGCGAGGGCCTCCAACCGAGCAGCACCGGGGCGAAGGTCGCGTTCTCGACGTCCGGGACATCGGTGGTCGACGGTCCCTTCACCGAATCCAAGGAAGTCATTGCGGGATACTGGATTTGGGAGGTCAGCTCGCTGGCGGAGGCCGTCGAGTGGGCCAAGCGCTGCCCGTTCGATCCGTCCTACGGAGATTCCCAGGTTCTGGAGATTCGCCCGCTCTTCGACATGGACGACTTCGCCGAGACCGTCGACGCCGAGACCCTGGCCCGCAGCGAGCAGTTGCAGCACCGGCCCTCGGACTGAACCCGGCCGACCGATGGAACTGCGCGAATCGGTCGAGGCGCTGTGGCGGATCGAGGCTCCTCAGCTGATCGCCACGCTCGCCCGCCGCATCGGGGACCTCGACATCGCCGAGGATCTGGCCTCCGAGGCCTTCGTGGCCGCCTTGGAGCAGTGGCCCGCCGAGGGCGTGCCGGCCCGGCCCGGCGCATGGTTGATGAGCACCGCGTGGCACAAGGCGATCGACCGTGCCCGGCGGGAGGAGACGGCGCGTAAGAAGGCGCCGCTCCTGCTCGCCGGGCAGGACGGCGAACTGCCGGACGTGAGCGCCGAGGCGCTCGCCCCCATTCCGGACGATCTGCTCACCATGGTCTTCACCACCTGCCATCCGGTGCTCTCACCCGAGTCGCGGGTGGCGCTCACCCTGCGGTTGTTCGGCGGCCTGACCACCGAGGAGATCGCCCGCGCGTTCCTCTGCCCCTCGGCGACCATCGGTCAGCGCATTTCGCGCGCCAAGCGCACGCTGGCGGAGGCTCGGGTGCCGGTCGAGGCGCCCTCGGCCGGGGAACTGCCCGAGCGCCTGCGCGCGGTGCTCGAGGTCCTGTATCTGATCTTCAACGAGGGATATTCGGCCTCCTCCGGCGAGAGCGTCGTTCGTGCCGACCTCGCGACCGAGGCCATGCGGATGGGACGGGTCCTGGCCGGCCTGCTCCCGGCGGAGCCCGAGGTGTTCAGCCTCGCGGCGCTCATGGAACTGCAGGCGTCGAGATTTCGCACCCGCGTCGACGACAACGGCATTCCGGTCCAACTCGAGCATCAGGACCGCCGCCGCTGGGACCGCACGCTGATAGAACACGGTCTCGGCATGCTCGACCGTGCCTTCGATCTGGGGCGTCCGCTCGGGCCGTATTCGCTGCAGGCGGCGATCTCCGCGTGTCATGCCCGCGCCGCCGCCTTCGGTGATACCGATTGGGTCGCCATCCTTGCTCTCTACGACGCTCTCGCCCAGCTCACCGCGTCTCCCGTGGTCGAGATGAACCGGGCGGTCGCGCTTCTCCACGTCGACGGCCCGGAAGCCGCACTGGCCGCGACCGAGCCGCTGCTCGCCGACCGGCGGATGGCTCGATACCACCTGCTCGGCGCGGTCCGCGGCGATTTCCTCACCCGGCTCGGCCGGCATCACGACGCCGCCGCCGAGTTGGAACGAGCCGCCGAACTCGCCCCCACCAGGCAAGAGCGGCAACTTCTGCTGGACCGCATGGCCGCCGCACTCGCCGCCGCAGGGTAAGGCGCCGGTGCGGGCAGTCCTGTTGCGCAATCTTGCGACCTTCGCGCTGGACGTCGAAAACGCGGAGTGAAGCCGGACAAAACCCTGTCAACCTGCGTAGACATCGAAATCTGCCGTACCTGCGGGGTTATGGGTCGGCCGCGATGGTAGGTAACGATTCATTGCAATCGCATTAATGCGACCTAACCGGAGGGGATGTACCGGTTACCGTGTGTGCGCGGAGGTTGCCCCCATGGGGAGCGGATACGTCGGCCTCCGTTGTTAGGGGATGAACCGGTGCCCCACTTCTGTGGGTCTGAGCCGCCCAGCGGGTGGGGCACTGCCTCCTCTCGCGCCGCGCTGTTGACACTTGCCGGTGGGCGCGGGCGGTCACGGCGTCGCAGGCTCTCCGCAGATGTGCGAGGTGGCCCGGTGTTCATGCCGGCCTGCGGGACGTTCGATGTCGTCGCCGTCGATGACGATGACGATGCGGTGCGGTGGAGATCGTCCGCCGAGTACGAACGCCTCGGCCGGAACAAAATTTCGCCCGTACAGGTCGGCCAGTATGCGGCCCAGAGAAGTACGGTCGTCGGAATTCCCGCGGCGATCAGCAGGCCGATCACCGGATCGTCGCAGCGACGGCGCGACCGCGCGGGCTCAGCTGCCATCGGCAGCGGTCCCGGCTCGGGACGATCAGGCCGCGCGCGTGCAGGCGAGCCAGCGCGTTGCGGATGCTTCGCGTGGTGTGAGCTGTGGCTCGTTGCAGTTGAGCGGTGGTGAGGAGACCGCCCGGCGCGAGCGTGCGCAGGACGGCGCGCTCGGCCGGATTCACGCCCGGGCTCCGGAGGCGTTCCACCGTGCGAAAGACATTCGAGGACAGGCGGTTTCGACGTCTGCGAGGTGCATGACCAGGTCGAGGGTGCGGGCGTCGAGATGGGCGGGTGTGGGCATGACGATTGCATCCACATCGGCAGTGCGGATCTGGTCGATCAGCGGAATCGTCCGATGCGGAACCGGCCAGACCAGTGCGTACCCGAGGTGGCGGGCGAGTCGTTTCACCTGTGCCGCATCCCAATTCGGTGCGGTGCTGACCTCCGGATCGATCCAGGCCAGCGCTGTCGGACGTGTTCTCATCCCTACCCCTCCTGTCTGTGTATGTCAGATTCGGCGCAGGTAGGAGCCCCGAGGACCAGTGAAGGGACAGGGGGACAGGGCGGCGGTATCGATCTACTCTCGGAGCATGGGCGAACACGTGGGGCGGCGGATCGCATCCGAGCGCAAGATTGCCGGTTTGGGGCAGCGCCAGTTGGCGGCGCGCGCGAACTACTCGCTGTCGATGGTGAAGGCGGTCGAGCAGGGGCGGGAGGTCGCGTCGCCCGGGTTCATATCGGCCGTCGCTCGGGCGTTGCACATTACGCCCGAACAGCTCACCGGAGCGCCGTACGACGACGGAAAGCCGTTGTCGGACGCGGTGAACGGGCTATCGGTATTGCTCACCGAGGGGCGCTACGCGCGAGCGGCGGAGCCGGGCTCGCTGGTCCAACTGGAATCGGAACTGGCTGCGGCGCAACGGCTCTACCGGAGCGATCGAACCCGTCAAACGATCGAGGTACTGCCGGACCTGATTCGCCGTCTGCACGGCGCGGTGCGAGATCTGAACGGCGATGAGCGAGCGCGGGCATACACGCTGCTGACCGCGGCCTACGTCCTGGCGGAATGGTCGGTTCGCCGCACCGGGCATATGATGCTCGCCCTTCCGGCATTGGATCTCGCGGATACCTATGCTCCGCTGGCCGACGACTCGAACTACGCGGCGTTCTCGGTACTGGCCCGCGCACGCGCGCTCATGCACTACGGCGAGTCGGAAGTCGCTGCGCGGCTGGTCGATTCGGCGCTGGACGCCGCTGACGATTCTCATGCCGGGATGGTGCTGGCCGGCTACTCACATCTCGCCGGCGCGATCAACGAGGCGCGCTCCTTGAATTACGCCCGGGCGCTGGACCATATCGGTGCCGCACGAGAACTGGCCGCTCACACCGGCGAGACCGACCTGTACATGACCGCGTTCGGTCCGCTGAACGTAGACATACATGCTCACGCAGTAGAGCTCGAAGCGGGCGATCCGAACAGGGCGGCGATCGACGGCGCGCAACTAGCCGCGCCGACGGGTGCGCCGCCTACCCGCCTCGGCCATCACTGGCAGGACAACGCGCGGGCGTGGTTGATGTCCGGTAAGCCGGATCGAGCGCTGGCGGCGCTCAACAAAGCCCGCGCCGCGGCGCCGCAGCAGACGCGACTGCATCCTTCGGTGCGCGAAACCGTGTACGGCATCGCTGCCGCGCAGCGTCGTCAGTCCGAGGGGTTGCTGGGATTCGCGGCGTGGATCGGCGCTGGTCTCTAGCAAGAAATCCGGGGCCGAACTTTTGGATTTACGGAAAACTCAAAAAATCGGCGAGGTTTGCACGAAAAGTTCAGGGGTTCCGTCACTCCGGATCGAACGCCCGGGCGACGGCAAGGCTGTCCTCGTAGACGTGGTGACGGGTGATCAGGCCGTTCTCGACCGTCAGGTGAAGGGCGAACCGTGCTCGGTAGGGGCGACGGGTCGCGCGCGCGGTCTGGCGAATTTCGCCCAGTACCACCGCATCCGCGCCGTCGACGAGAATTCCTTCGACCACCGTATCGACCTCTTCGGGAATATGGTGCTCGGCGATTACGCGGAAATGCGCGGCCGCGTCGGCGCGGGTGGAGCGGTGTGTGATCCACGGGGTGGCGACGCGGCCGTGCTCGTCTTCCGGCCAGTTCAGTTTCCAGTCGCTCGTCGGGGCGTACAACGCGGCGATGTTCTCCGGATCGCCGGCGGCCATGCGGGCCAGCAGATCTTCGACGACGGTGCGGGTGAGCGCGGCATCATTCACCGTTCCGACTCTGCCCGTGCGGGCGATTGGAGTCCATTACCTCCGACGTCATGCGAATCGAACGGTCAGGATTTCTTGCTGGGAATGACGACGACCACGATGAGGGTCAGGATGCTGAAGAACAGACCCAGTAGCCCCCACCCGAATGGGTTGCGGCCCTTGGCTGCGGCGATGGCGGCGCAGATGAACGCGGCGATGATGCTGCCGATGGCGACGAAGATTCCTTTGACACCGCGCAGGATGAATCCGGCCGCTTCCGGATCGGTGTGAGCGGCAGCCAGCAACAAGTTCATGATCACTCCTTCTGTGCCGCGAGCGTCCGGGCCGAATGGATTCCGGTGTGCGGCTTCTCAGCAGTACCCGGGCGCCGAGACCGCAAACGGGAGCTCCTCCCGGCCGCGGCCGTCATCCCTTCGCCGTCGCCAACACCAACTTGCCTGTGCTCGTTCCTGATTCGAGGCGACGGTGGGCCTCGACAACCTGGTCGAACCGCAGGGACTCGACCTGGACGCGAAGTGCGCCACGAGCGGCTGCTTCGACTGCCCGCCGCAGGGCGGCGCCCGCTTCGGCGGGGTAGGCGGCGGCGAAGGCGGCGAGATTGAATCCGGAGGCCGTCTTGTTGGTGAACCACAGCTCGTTCGCCGAAACTCCGACGTCCTCGGCGCCGGACGCGTTGCCCATCACGATCATTCGGCCCAGCGGACGAAGCCGGTCCAGGCTCGCGCGGCGGGCCGGGCCGCCGACCATATCGACCACGATGTCGAATTCCCCCGCACTGGAGATGTTCTCGCGAAGGATCACCTCGTCGTAGCCGAAAGACCTGGCTACCTCGATCTTCTCGGCGCTGCCGACGGTGCCGACCACCCGGCCCGCGCCGAGCAACCGCGCGGCCTGGCCGAGTTGGCTGCCGACGCCGCCCGCTGCCGCGTGCACCAGCACACTCTCGCCGGGTTCGATGCGCGCCACGCGGTCGAGGACGAGAAAGGCGGTGGTGCTGTTGGACGGCAGCGCCGCCGCGAGGTCCAGGCTCAGGTCGAGGCCGTCCAGCGGTGCGACCAAGGCCGCGGAGGTGACGACGATCTCGGCGTAACCGCCACTGTCGACGATGGTCAGCGCCGCGACCGGCCGGCCGACGGTCAGGTCCGTCACATCCGGGCCGACCGCGCGGATCCGGCCCGAAACCTCGATACCCGGCACGAACGGCAACGGCACACCGACGACGCCCTGCCGATACAGCACCTCGGCGAAGTTGGCTCCCGCATAGGCGACGTCGATGGAAACCTGGCCGGGACCGGGTTCCGGGATGTCGACGGTGGCCGGCCGCAGCACCTCCGCGGGACCGAATTCGGGGATGGTGATCGCCTGCATCTGTGTAGTGCTCATGACAACGATCCTCGGCGCGCGGAAGTCGAGGAGGCAGTGTCAGCTCATCCTGGGTGTGGCACCACCAGGCTGCAACAGCCGTTCCAGGCGTTCGGCGGTGTCGGTGCCGGGGCGCGGGTTGTGCAGGATCAGGTGGTGGCCGGGGTGGTCGGGTACCGGGAACAGCGTGGCGTCGAAGATCAGCAAGCCCACGTCGGGATGTTCGACGGCCTTCACCGCGACGCTGTGTTCGGCGGCGTCGTGGCGCGCCCACAGTTCGGCGAACTCCGGGCTGACCTGGGCGAGATCGTTTGCGATACGGTCGAATTCGGGATCGTCGGGATAGCGGGCGGAGTCGGCGCGGAAGCCGGCCGCCACACCCGGCGCATTCTCCGACCACTGCTGATGCAGGACGCGGTAGCGGGCATTGGTGAAGTAGGACACCAGGCAGTTGTGATCGGTGTCGCCGTAACCGAATACGCGGCGCGCGGCATCGTTGACGGCGGTGAAATTCCAGTGCCGGTCCCTGATGTATCCCGGGCGCGGAGCCCATGCGTCGAGCAGGGCCTGCATCTGCGGAGACGCCGGAACCGACGGCGCGGCCTCGCGCTGCGGCGGATTGAGACCGGAGAGGCGATACAGATGTGCACGCTCGGCCTCGTCGAGCAGCAGCGCGCGGGCCACCGCGTCGAGCACCTCACCCGAGACCTTGATATCGCGCCCCTGTTCGAGCCACGTGTACCAGGACACGCCGACCCCGGCCAGCACAGCGACCTCTTCGCGCCGCAACCCGGGAGTGCGCCGCCGCCCGGCCTCCGGCAGGCCCACCTCGGCGGGCGTGAGCCGTTCCCGGCGGCTGCGCAGATAGTCGCGCAACTCCGCCCGCCGCCGATCTCCCGCACTCGTGCCGCGCGGATCATCGTTCGCGCTGATACTCACCCGTTCACGATAGAGACGGGCGGCGGTGCCCGCCGAGTTCGCCCCCGCACCCGATCAGCTCGAACTGCACGGATTCTATGAATGCCTGCGGGCCAAGGGAATTTACATCGCCCAGGCGCAGCGGCGGATCGGTGCGCGCAGCGCCACCCGGGCCGAGGCGCAACTGCTGGACGAGCGCACGAACGCGCCGTTGCTCACCATGCGGCGGGTCGCCTTCGATGATTCCGGGCGTCCGATCGAAATGGGCAGGCATGTGTATCGGGCCTCGCGGCATTTCTTCGATACCACTGTGAAATTCCCAGCAGTGGAAGGTCGGCCTGATGGTGTCAGTGCATAAACTCTGTAAATGTGACGGTAGCAATGGATGCTTCGTGGCGGAATTGGCTTCAGGGAAATCTCGCACGGGGTTGTTCTGTCGAATCGGTAGTCGAATCGATGGTCAGGGGTGGATTCGACAAGGATGTGGCCTCGGCGGCGGTGCGTGCCGTGCTGGCGGGAGAGGCCCCAGGCTCTTCGTCCTACGAGTACGACACGTGTCCCGTTTCGCCGGATCCAATTGTTCACGCGCACGACCGCGAGATCTACTCCTTATTGCGGGTGGAGCGGCCGCAGCTGATTCTGTTCGGCAATGTGCTCTCCGCCGACGAATGCGATCAGGTGATCGAGCTGTCCCAAGGCAAATTGCAACGGTCCACGATCGTCGACCCCGAAACCGGGCATACGGAGACGATTCAGAATCGCTCCAGCGAAGGCACATATTTCACGTTGTCCGAGAACCCATTGATCGACCGACTCGATCGGCGAATCTCCGCCCTGATGAACTGGCCATTGGAAAACGGCGAGGGACTGCAAATTCTGCGGTACGGGGTCGGGGGCGAGTACCGTCCCCATTTTGACTACTTTCCACCGGACCAACCGGGGCACGCCGCTCATCTCGTTCGCGGCGGACAGCGCACGGCAACACTCCTGGTATATCTCAACGACGTCGAACGCGGCGGGGAAACTGTCTTTCCCGAGGCAGACATTTCGATTTCCCCACGCAAAGGCAATGCCGTTTATTTCCGATACTTCAATAACATCGGACAGCTCGACCCGGTCACAAAGCACGCCGGAGCGCCGGTCCTCGCCGGCGAAAAATGGATCATGACCAAGTGGATGCGCCGCTACCCCTATTCTGGTTGAGATGCGGATTGATCGCGCACACGCCACCGGTAGCCGGTCCCCGCCGGCGCACGACAGCGGGGCCCGAACATGTCGGTGTCGCGTGGGAGAATCGACTCCGTTCGTTGGAATCGGGGGGTGGAAATGAACGAGCAATCCGGGCGTCGGCGCGAGCAATCCGGGCGTCGGCCCAAGGGGCTGGGGAAGCGGGCATGGCTCACCACGCAGTTCGTGCGGCGAATTCTGCGCACGCTGGCGTGGTCGAATGTCGTGCGCGTCACCGTGACGGGGCGAGAGCTGGTGCCGAAGTCGGGGCCGGTGATCGTGGCGAGCAATCACATCTCGATGCTGGACGCGGTATTCCTGTGGGGAGCGTTGCGGCGCAGGGCAATTGCCATCGCGATGGCCGAGCTGTGGTCGTGGCCGGTGGTCGGGTGGCTGGTGCGGCGCCTGGGGCATATTCCGGTGGTGCGGCGCGACAGTGTGTCCGGGCAGTCGGCGATGGCGCAGGCGGAACAGATTCTGCGGCACGGCGGCGTGCTGATCATCTATCCCGAAGGGCGACTGGTCGCACCGGGCGAGAGTGAACCGTACAAACCGGGAGTGGCGAAACTGGCGCTGGCGACCGGAGTTCCGATCGTCCCGGTGGGCACCACGGGGACCGACCGCGTGCTGCCGATGCGCCGCACCCGCGGCGCCGGCCCCGCGTTCGACCGCCGCCAGCGTGTGCGTATCCACTTCGGCACGCCCATCGATCCCGCGGAATTCGACGATCCGGAGAAATTACTCGATCACCTGCGCCGGCGCATCGAGGACCTGCGGGAATGAGCTCGGCGGCAGGCAGTGCCGACGGCCCGGCGGTGTCCTCCCGTAGGGTCGGGCATGTGCGCACTCCGGAAGGAAACGAGCTCCGATGACCGCGGAACTCGTCTGGTACGCCGCTTACGGATCCAATTTGTTCGAGAAGCGGTTCACCTACTACCGGGCGGGCGGCAACCCGCCGGGCACCCCGCGTCTCTACGGGGGTTTCCGGGATCCCACGCCGCCCGCGCGGAACCGGCCGTTGTCACTGCCCGGATGCGTCTATTTCGCCGGGCAGAGCCCGGTGTGGAGCGGTGGCGTCGCGTTCTACGCCCACCGTCCGCCTTCGGACTGGCCGGTCGGCGCGGCCGCGCGTGGCTACCTGTTGACCGTCGGCCAGTTCAGCGATCTGATGGCCCAGGAGATGCACCGCCAGCCCGGGGACGGCCCCGACTTCGATCCGTCCGAGGTGGTTCGCCAGGGCTACGTCCAACTCGGGGACGGACGCTACGAAACCCTGTGGCACGTCGACGACGTGGACGGCATTCCGGTCCTGACCTTCACCTCCCCGGGCAGCCCGCTGACCAGAGACCTGACCAAACCGTCCGCACGCTACCTCGGCATGCTGGCCGGCGGTCTCGGTGAATCCCACGGCTGGCCGCCGGACCGTATCCTGCGCTATCTGTCCGAACTTCCGGGCGTGCGGGATTTCTGGGAGCCGGAAGAACTCCGCGGTGTGGTGGACGGCCGGAGCCTCTGACGTGGCGGCCGGCTTCAGGTGAGATCTTCCACCGGGGGGATCGTTCCGGTGGTGGCGTGCAGCGCGGTGCGGGCGGCGGAGATCGTGGGATGGGTGCGGGTGCCGGCGCGGTAGGCGATCCGGGTGCGGCGGCGAATGGGGAGCGGGGTCAATTCGAGCGGGGTGGTGTCGGTTTCGGGATGGACGGGAATCGCGAGCTGAGGGATGAACGCGACACCCTGCCCGGCGGCGACCAGGGCGAGGACGGTGCCGAAATCGTCGGAGCGGTGGCGAATATGAGGAACGAAACCCGCTGCCTCGCAAGCTCTTACGGTCATGGTGTGGCAGAGGGTGCCGGGTGTTCCGGAGATCCATGCCGCATCGCGGTAGGCGGACAGCGGCTGGGTGGTGCGGGCGGCCAGATAGACCGGTTCCTCCAGGAACGGTTCGGTGTCCAGGCCGGCTTCCGCTTCGGCGGGCACGTAGTCGTATTCCTGGATGAGCGCGATATCCAGGGTGCCGGCACGCAGTGCCGCGGGCACGGCTGCCGGATCGAGTTCCGTCACATGCAGTTCCAAGCGCGGATGAGCCCGGCTGAGCGAGACCAGCGCATGTGGCAGGATCCGCTGCACGGCGGTGGGGAAGGCGCCGATGTGCAAAGCGCCGGTGAGCTCGGCGGTAGCCAGTTCGGCCTCCGCCTCTTCGAGGATCGCGAGGACCGCTTCGGTGTGTTCCACGAGGCGGCACGCCGCCGCGGTCAGGGTGACGCGGCGACCGCTGCGTTCCAGTAGCGTGACTCCTGCCTCGCGTTCCAGCGCGGTGAGCTGCTGGGATACCGCCGACGGGGTGTAGGACATGGCCTCGGCGACCGCAGCAATCGTCCGGCGATGGGCCAATTCCCGCAGTAGCCGTAGGCGGCGAACATCGAGCATAAGTTCAGCTTAAGCTCGAAAGAAGATTTGTGAACTGGACCTGAATCAACGCCTCGACGAGGGTAGGTGGCATGACGTTCAGCGGTCTCTTCGTTCCACTCGTCACGCCGTTCACGGCGGACGGCGAGCTGGCCTGCGACGCACTGGCCCGGCTCGCGCACGAGGTCCTCGATGCGGGCGCCTCCGGCCTCGTCGCCCTGGGTACCACCGGTGAGCCGGCCACCCTGACGGCGGAGGAGAAGGCCCGGGTCGTCGACATCTGCGCCCAGGTCTGCGCCGAGCGTGACGTGCCGCTGATCGTGGGGACCGGCTCGAATTCGACCGCCGATTCCGAGCACGCATTGGCCGCGCTGGATGAGCGCGTCTCGGCGGCGCTGACGGTGGTGCCGTACTACACGAAACCCTCGCAGCGCGGCGTGGTGGAACACTTCCGGCGGCTCGCGCAGCGAAGCCCGGTGCCGCTGCTGATCTACAACGTTCCGCATCGCACGGGCCGGCCGCTCGATACGGAGATCTTGACGGAACTGGCCGAACTGCCGAATGTCGCGGGCTTCAAACACGCCGTCGGCGTCGTCGACGAGACCACAGTCGCGTGGCTGGCTGCGGTCGGCGACCGGACGACGGTGTTGTGCGGCGATGACCTGTACGCGGCGCCGTTGCTGGCGATGGGCGCCCAGGGGGCAATTCTGACCTGCTCGAATGTGGCGCCCGCGGCCTATGCGGAGTTGATCGCGGCCTGGCGGGACGGACGGATCGAGGCGGCGCGCAAAATCGGCAACCGGTTGGTCGAGCTGGCGCGGGCACTGTTCGCCGAGGCCAATCCGACCGTGGTGAAAGGCGTGCTCGCGGCGCAGGGCCGGATACCGAGCGCGCACGTGCGCCTGCCACTACTGCCCGCGTGCGCCGATTCGGTCTCGGCGGCGCTGGCCGCAGCCGGCCCCATCGGCTGAGCGCGCCTCAGGGCCCATCACCCGAGGTGACGATATGCGCGTCAGTGATCCGAGCCGGAATCGCCGTCGCGACGTTGGCGGGAGATCCGCCACAGGAATTCGGGATCGTCATCGGGACCCACGACTCGACGTCTCTTCTCGGGTCCTCGTCCGATGCCGATCCGGGGCGCATGCTCCGGTCCGAACGCTTTCCAGCACAGCACCGCGACAGCCACGACCGCGATGAGTGCCAACAGGTACGCCACGTCGCTCACCTCCTGACATCGAGGGTAATCCCGTGCGCGTACCTGTCGCACTGTGACCGCCGGAATGGGCGGTCCTGTCGGCTCAGG
The DNA here is from genome assembly GCF_000720265.1 of Nocardia sp. NRRL WC-3656. Taxonomy (NCBI): domain Bacteria; kingdom Bacillati; phylum Actinomycetota; class Actinomycetes; order Mycobacteriales; family Nocardiaceae; genus Nocardia; species Nocardia sp. NRRL WC-3656. Next base: position 86,906 of record NZ_JOJF01000013.1, read on the forward strand.
GGCGGGTTGCCTCGGTGGTCAGCGACTTCAGCAGCTGCATTACTTCGGACTCACGGAAACGGCGATGTCCGCCCGGGGTGCGCAGCGAACCCAGCCGCCCGGCGTGTGCCCATCGAGTGACCGTTTTCGGATCGACGTGGAACAGCGCCGCCACCTGGCCCGGGGTCAGGAGGGCCTCCTGGCCGTTGACGGAACCCAACGTGCGGCTCGCCGCGGTGATCGCAGTCATTCGCAAACCTTTCCGTAATCGACAGATCCCTCATCAGATAGCGACATCGTTGCACCCGGACCCCCAGGTGTTCGAACGATCTAACGTTGGTAAAGGGGAAGTAATAGACAAAACGGATATACGTACGGCTGGGTTCGTTGCCTCGGCGAATATCCGGCGATCGAATTCGGTGGTACCCGGGCAGGTCGGAACGGGTGTGGCGGCGTCGCCTACCCTGGTCGTGTGAGTGAAGCATCCCGATCCGACGACGCCGCGAGCGATCGGGCCCCGGCCTCGGCGGGTCGGCGGCTCGCGCGCAATCTGGCGCTGTACACCCTGGCCCGGCTGGCTCTCGTCGCCGTGATCGCCGCCATCATCCTGGTGGTGGCGCACGTGGTGAACGTCGACATCCCGCTGATCGTCGCGCTGCTGTTCGCGTTGGTCGTGGCGATGCCGCTGTCGCTGGTGCTGTTCAAGCGGCTGCGGGCGCGCGTGAACGAGGACATCGCGGCGGTCGACGAGAAGCGCCGCAACGACAAAGCGAACCTGCGAGCTCGCCTGCGCGGCGAGGAGGCGCAGTGAGCGACAATCGCGTAGCGGCTCGCTGCGCCGACCGGGTGCGGGTGTCCCGCATGGCACAGGAGGCGCAGTGAGCGACAATCGCGTAGCGGCTCGCTGCGCCGACCGGGTGCGGGTGTCCCGCATGGCACGGGAGGCGCAGTGAGCGAGCGGGTACTGCGGTGAAGTACTGCGATCGCAGTACTTCGCGGGAGTGGGTCGACAATGCGGTGCGGCTGATCGAGGCCGATGCGCAGCGCAGCGCCGACACCCATCTGCTGCGGTATCCGCTGCCGCCCGAGTGGAGTGTGCGGCTGTATCTCAAGGACGAGTCCACACATCCGACCGGCAGCTTGAAACATCGGCTGGCGCGTTCGCTGTTTCTCTACGCGATCTGCAACGGCTGGGTGCGCGAGGGGACGACCATCGTCGAGGCGTCCTCGGGATCGACGGCGATCAGCGAGGCCTATTTCGCGAAACTGCTCGGCCTGGACTTCGTGTCGGTGGTGCCGACGAAGACCTCGCCGGAGAAGATCGCCCTGATCGAGGCGCAGGGCGGCCGATGCCATTTCGTCGACTGCGCGCCCGATATCTATGCCGAGGCCGTGCGCCTGGCCGCCGAGTCCGACGGCCATTACATGGACCAGTTCACCTATGCCGAACGGGCCACCGACTGGCGCGGTAACAACAACATCGCCGAATCCATCTATCAGCAAATGATTTTGGAGACCCACCCGGTGCCGGACTGGGTGGTGGTCGGTGCGGGTACCGGCGGTACCAGTGCGACCATCGGCCGGTATATCCGCTACCGCCGCCACGCCACCCGGCTGGCCGTGGTCGATCCGGAGAATTCGGCGTTCTACGGCGGATACGAGGTCGCCGACTCGGGATATCAGACCGGTATGCCGTCGCGGATCGAGGGAATCGGCCGCCCGCGGGTGGAACCTTCGTTCATCGGCGATGTGGTCGACCGGATGATCGAGGTACCCGACGCCGCCTCGATCGCCGCCTGCCGCCACGCCAGTGACGTGCTCGGCAGGCGGGTGGGCGGGTCCACCGGAACCAATCTGTGGGGTGCGTTCGCCCTCGTCGCCGAGATGATCGCCGCCGGCCGCGAGGGCAGCGTGGTGACGCTGCTGTGCGACGGCGGAGATCGTTATGCCGGAACGTATTTCAACGACGAGTGGGTCGCGGGGCAGGGGCTGGACCTCACCGATTCGCACGCGATTCTCGACGAATTCACCGCCACGGGTATCTGGACCGCCTGAGCCGCGGAATCGCTTCCTCACCGTTCGCCGCGGGTGAACATGCCTGATGTCAATTTTGATTGACGCGCCCGCGATGTCAACGTAAATTGACGTACATGAGTGAAGCGACAACGCTGGCGGCCGCCGCGGGCAGTCCCGACCCCCAGGTCGGGCTGCGGGCGGTGCTCGCGCTGCGGCGATTGCTCGAGCGGCTCGAGGCGATCCAGGTGGCCAATGCCCGTAAGCAGGGCTGGTCCTGGCAAGCCATCGCCGAGGCGCTCGAGGTCAGTCGGCAGGCGGTCCATCAGAAGTACAACCGGAAAGGCGGAATCCGCTGATGTTCGAGAGATTTGCCAAGACGGCGCGCTCCGCCGTCGTGGACGCGCAGGAGGAAGCGCGTGAATTGCGTTCGCCCAGTATCGATGTCGAACATCTGCTGCTGGGGCTCGCGACCTGCGCCGACGACCAGCTGCGACAAGTGCTGGAGGACAACGGCATCACCGCCGAAGCGATTCGGCGCGCGCTGCCGAGCCGGGTGCGGACGGAGGAACCGCTGGGTGAGGAGGACGCGGCCGCGCTGAAGTCGATCGGCATCGATCTGGACGCGGTGCGAGACAGTGTGCAGGCCACCTTCGGCGAGGGCGCCTTCGACGAGGCCGTGCCGGTTCCGGACAAGGGCCGCGGGCGTTTCCGGTTCGGCGGCGGAATGAGCTTCGGTCACATCCCTTTCACCCGCGAGGCCAAGAAGACGCTGGAATTGTCACTGCGCGAGGCGATCTCCCGCGGTGACGATCGCATCGAGGCGGGGCACGTACTGCTCGGCATCCTGCGCGCGCCCAACCCGGCCACGCGAGAACTGCTGGGCGGGAACGAAGGGATGGAACGCGTGCGCGGCGCGGTCCAGGAGATGCTCGACCGCGCGGCGTGAGGGGCGAGCGCACCCGTCGTCAGGGGCGGGGAGGGGTCGCAGCGCGTGACCGGTAACCCGCCCCGTCCGCCGTTAGCATTGCGGCATGGCACTTCTGCTCCGTTTGGCGATCAACGCCCTCGCGATCTGGCTCGCGGCGGCCTGGGTCGGCGGTATCGAATTGAAGGATCCGCCCGATGCGGGCACCGGCGGCAAGATTCTCGTCGTGGTCTGCGTCGCGATCGTCTTCGGACTGGTCAATGCGCTGATCAAGCCGATCGTGAAATTGCTGTCGCTACCGCTGGTGATCGTCACGCTCGGGCTGTTCCTGCTGGTGATCAACGCCCTCATGCTGTGGCTGACCGCCAAGATCACCGAAACAACCGATTACGGGCTGAGGGTCGACGGCTTCTGGGCGGCGGTCTTCGGTGCCGTCATCGTGACCCTCGTCAACTGGGTGCTCGGCGTCTTGGTTCCCGAGGGCGGCCGGGACTGACGCTGCGGTGCGGCCGTTCGTCAGCCGAGGCCGAGCGCCAGTGCGGTGAGCAGGGACCAGCCCAGCATCGCCAAACCGGTATCGCGCAGTGAGGGGATCAATCCCGGTCCCTGCTGCCCACCGCGCACCGGGGCGTTGGATCGGACGGCGAGCGGTATCGCCAGCAGGCCCACCAGGGCCCACGGGGTGCGCAGCACCAGCAGCAGCGAGGCCACGAACGGCACCACCATCAGCACCAGATGCAGTGTGCGGGTGCGGGTGTCGCCCAGTTTGACGGCGAGGGTGGTCTTGCCGGTCACCGAATCGGTGGGGATGTCGCGCAGGTTGTTGGTGACCAGCACCGCGCTGGAGAACGCGCCGACCGCGATCGCGCCGACCAGTCCGGCCCAGTCGAGCCGTTCGGCCTGGACGAATTCGGTGCCCAGCACCGCGACCAAGCCGAAGAAGACGAAGACGGCGATCTCACCGAAACCGCTGTAGCCGTAGGGTTTACTGCCGCCGGTGTAGAACCAGGCGCCGGCCAGACAGGCCGCGCCGATCAGCAGCAGCCACCACGCGGTGGTGATCACCAGGATCAACCCGAAGATCGCGCCCACGCTCAGGCAGGCGATCGCCGCGCCGCGCACCGCGGCCGGACTCGCCAGACCGGAACCGACCAGTCGCAGCGGGCCCACGCGCTCGTCGTCGGTGCCGCGAATGCCGTCGGAATAGTCGTTGGCGTAGTTGACGCCGATGATCAGAGCCAGCGAAACCAGCAGGCTCAACAGGGCCTTCCACCACACCGCGGCGTCCAGCGACGCGGCCGCGCCGGTGCCGACGAGGACCGGGGCGATCGCATTGGGCAGCGTCCGCGGGCGGGCGCCTTCGAGCCATTGTGCTGCACTAGCCATATCCGGCAGCCTAATGGTGGTAGCCCGGAGGCGGCGGCGCAGTGTCAGCGCAGCATCACTGCCGGACCCTGTCGATAACATTATTGCGATATATCGGAGTAAACTGCACGACGTAACGCGGCCCGGGGAGCGGTCGGCCCCGGCGCAGCGCCCGATATTCATTCGACCGGTCACATACGATTGCGACGGCATGTTTCCTGATCACAGCGGCTCCGGGTCGACATCGCGCTCCGCCCGTCCGGATGCCGGGACGACGCACACCCGACCGGACAGCAGCGGCCGGGACGAAAGGCTGCCCGAGCCGGGCGTTCGCGTGGCGCTTCTGGGGGAGGTCGCGCTGCGCCGTGACACGGATCTCGTCGCGGTGCCCGGCGCCCGGGCGCGATTGCTGATCGCCGCACTGGCGGTGCATCCCGGCCGCAGCCGCAGCGCCCAGGCGCTGATCGACGACGTCTGGGGCGAGCAGCCGCCGCGCGCACCGATGAACGCCCTGCATACGCAGGTATCGAGATTGCGATCCGTCTTGCCGGAGGGGGCACTGGAAATCGGCCCGGCGGGGTATCGGCTGCTGCTGGCCGAGGAGCAGGTCGACCTGAGCCTGGCCCGCGGCCTGGAACGGGAGGCGCAGCTGCGGTTCGAGCGCGGCGATACCGCCGGATGCCTCGGCCTGGTGCAGCGGGCACGCGCGCTGTGGCGGGGCGAACCCGGCGCTGATCTGCCGCCCGGTCCCGTCGCCGACGAGCTGCACGAATTCGCGGCCGCGCGCTGGTCGGCGCTGGACACCGTGGAACTGGCGGCACGGGAGGCCGCCGGCGATCTCGGCGGTGCGTTGCGGGTGGCGCGGCGGGCGGCCGCGGCCGAACCGCTCGACGAGCCCGCGCATGCCACCCTGATGCGCTTGCTGGCCGGCGACGGACGCGCGAACGAGGCCTTGGAGGTCTTCGCCGGACTGCGGACGCGACTGGGTGAGGAATTGGGTGCGGACCCCGGTCCGGCGCTCGTGGCGTTGAACACCGCGATTCTGCGCGGCGACCATACGGCGGTGCAGCCGCAATCGGGGCAGGCCACCTCCGCGACACAGCGGGTGTCCACCGCCCAGCACGCGCTGTCACCGGAACCGTACGGGCTTCCGGAAACCGCTGCCGCGCCTCCGAATACGGCGCTCGGCTTGCGCGCGGCCCCCAATCCGCTGCTCGGCCGCGACGGCGATCTGGTGGCACTGGAGAAGCTCGCCCAGGAGTTCCGGGTGACCACCGTGCTCGGTCCGGGCGGCACCGGCAAGACTCGCGTCGCCAACGAGCTGGGCACGCGGATCGCGGGCAAGCAGGCGGTGGCGCTGGTCGAATTGGCCTCGCTGCGTGCCGCTTCCGACGGCGACCCCGGTGAGCGCCGCGCCGCGACGTGCGCGGAGATCGAAGCGGCCATCGGGGCGGTCCTCGGTGTCAACGAATACTCCCGCGAAGCGAATGTGTTGCGCCGCAACCAGACCATCGACGGCCGGCGCCGGTTGCGGGAGGCGCTGTCGCTGCGTCCCGTCCTGTTGATCCTGGACAACTGTGAACATCTCATCGACGCGGCCGCCGAGGTGGTCGCCGACCTGGTCGGCAGTTGTGAACATCTGACGGTGGTGACCACCAGCCGGGCGCCGCTGGCGATCACCGCCGAGACGGTATATCCGTTGCCGCCCTTGGCGATCGACGCGCAGGGCTCCCCGGCCACCGAGCTGTTCGTCAGCCGGGCCCGGGCGGTGCGACCCTCGGCGAGGCTGGATCCGGCGGTCGTCGCGCGCTTGTGCCGCACCCTGGACGGGCTGCCGCTGGCCATCGAACTGGCCGCGGCGCGGGTGCGGACCATGAGCGTGGAGGAGATCGAGAGCCGGCTCGAACACCGCTTCGCCCTACTGCGTTCCGGTGACCGCAGTTCACCCGAACGCCACCGCACCCTGCACGCGGTGATCGAGTGGAGCTGGAATCTGCTCGAGCCCGAACAGCGGCTGGCACTGCGGCGGCTGTGCCGCTTTCCCGCCGGATTCTCCTTGGAGGCAGCCGAATCCGTGGTCGCGGGCCCGGATTCGATCGACGCGGTGGCCGCTGTGGACGGGCTGGTGAGCCAGTCGCTACTCACCGTGCTGGCCGACGACGAGATGGTAGCCACTCGGTACCGCATGCTCGAGACGGTGCGGGAATTCGGTGAGGAACAGCTGCTCGCGACCGGCGAGGCCGATCTGGTGATGGATCGGATGTGCTGCTGGGCAAGGCAATTCGCGCACCACACGGCACTGAACTACGACGGGCCGGATCAGGTCCGCACGGTGCTGTCGCTGGCCGCCGAACTCGACAACCTGCTGGCGGTGCTGCGCCACGCCGTGGAAAACGCCGATTCCCGTACGGTGTTCTCGGTTTTCGCGCCCGTCGCCATGCTCTGGGTAATGCGTGGCGCGCATATGGAGCTGATGAGCTGGGCGCCCCGCATCGTGCCGGTGCCGCCGCCCGAGGGGCCGCGCACTCGGATCGAGGCCGATCTGGAATTGCAGAGTTACGTGTTCCTGGCGATGCATCTGGCCTTCGGCGAGCCCGGAGTGCGGCCCCTCGCGGTGATCCGCTCCCGGGCCCGCCGCGTGCTCGCCACCGCCGATCTCACGCCCGGCGTCCGGTATCTCGGTGACATGCTCTGCGCGCGAATCGATGTCGCCTACGGCGTGCGTTTGATGGCGGCGGGCACCCGCTCCGGCGACGACCTCGTCCGTGCGCTCGCCTTCCTGCTGCGCGCCAATATGCGCGAGAACGCCAGCTATACCGCCGGGTCGATCCGCGATGCGCGCCAGGCTCTCGCATTGCTCGAGGGACGCGATGTCTGGGGCACCGCGATGTGCTCCCAGCATCTCGGGCAGATGGCCTCGCAGGCGGCGCGGTACGAGGAGGCCGTGGCCTACTACCGTCGCGCGGTGGAGCTGATGCAGGAGTTGCGCTGCTTCGAGGAGAGCGTGGAACTGCGCAGCTTCCTCGCGGTCTCCATGGTCGGCGCCGGACAGCTGGCCGATGCGCGGCGGGAACTCGAACACGCGCTGGGCGTCATCGACGACGGCGTCGGATTGGACGAACCGGTGACGCAGCCGAACCACCGCAAGGGTGCGGTTGTCGCCGGGATGGCGGAACTCGAACTGGCGGAAGGTGATATCGAGCGCGGCCTGCGCACGTTCCGGCGCAGCCTGCAACTGTTCAACTGGCCGTATGCCGGGGCCGGTCCGGGGCCGGGGGACATCATCGTCGCCAGCGCCGTGCTCGACGCCCACATTCTCCACGACGCCGTGCACGAGGTGCCGGAGTTGCCCGGTCAGGTGGCCAGGGTGGCGCGGGAGCGGCTCACCCAGTTCATCGACCTTCCGCAGATCGGCGGCGCCGCCGGTGCGCTCGGTTCCTATCTGGTCCGGACCGGTACCGATCCGGAAACCGGCGCGACGCTGTTGGCGCTGGCGATGAAAGTTGTCGGCCGCCAGGACTATTCGTCGATGCGCTGGAATCGGCATCTGGATCTGGCGCGGGCCACCGTCGGTGCGGAGATGATCGATGCCGGACAGGATGCGGTCTCGAGTCTCAACCGCCGTTCGGCCGCACAGCGCATCCTCGCGATGCTGCCGGAACTGGAAACTCTGCTCGGCGCCTGAGGCGGCGGTCGCGCGATCTCCGCGGGAGGTGGCGACGGCTGCCCACAGCACTGTCCGCCGGTCACCTTCGCGACCGGCGGACAGTGTGGTGGTGGATTCGATCACGCCCGGCGCATGTAGGCCCGGATGGCCAGCGGGGCGAAGATCGCGATCACGACCGCCGAGCCGATCAGGCACCACGCCAGGTTGCTGCTGTAGACGTTGCCGTTCATCAGCTCGCGGCACGAATTCACCATGTAGTAAACGGGATTGGCCTTGTTGATGCCCTGCATCCAGCCGGGCATGGTGCTGACCAGAGCGAACGCTCCGGACATGAAGGTCAGCGGGAACATGATCATCATCGAGATGCCCTGGACCGAGGCGGCGCTCTTACCGGTGACACCGACCAGCGCCCAGATCCAGCTGACCGCGAACGAGCAGAACACCACGACCAGACCGGCGACGACCACGCCGACGACGCCACCCTCGGGCCGGTAGCCCAGGATCAGGCCGACCACGATGGTGAGGACGGTGGCGATGCCGTAGCGCACCATATCGGCGATCAGCGCGCCCGCCAGTGCCGAAACGCGGGCGATGGGAAGGGATTTGAAGCGGTCGAAGACGCCCTTGTCCATATCCTCACGCAGCTGGGTGCCGGTGACGACCGAGGTGAGTACGACCGTCTGGACCAGGATGCCCGGAATCAGCACCGGTAGGTAGGCCTGCACGCTGCCGCCGATGGCGCCGCCGAAGATGTAGGCGAACAGGGCGGTGAACAGGATCGGCTGCACGGTGACGTCGAACAGCTGTTCCGGATTGTGCTTGATCTTGAGGATGCCGCGATACGCCATGGTGAGCGAGTTCTCGACGGTCTGGCGCAGTGAAATGCGGTTGCTGGCAACGGGAATCGCGGCGCCCGCGGCGTGCCGGCCGGTTGCGGGGGCGGGAAGTGTGGTGGTCACGATATGTCCTTCGGGGGAGTCGGGAACGTGGCGGGGGCCGGTCTCATGCCGCGGTGCCCTCGGAATCGGTATCGGCGTCGTCGGATTCGGCGGCGTGGCCGGTGAGGGCGAAGAACACCTCGTCCAGGCTGGGCTTGCTGACGGTGATCTCGTCGACGCGGATATCGTTGTCGCGCAACCGGATCAACAGATCCGCGGTCACGCTCGGATCGCTGAGCGGGGCGGTGACGCGACCGGCCTCGGGCGAGATGCTCGCCTCGACGAGCTTGCCGTCGGCGCGGGAGAGGAATTCGCCGATCAAGGTGCGGGCCCGTTCGATGGCATCGCGGTCGGCCACGGTGATCTGCAGCGCGGACTGCCCGACCGAACCCTTGAGTTCGTCGGAGGTGCCATCGGCGATCACCCTGCCGTGGTCGATCACCGCGATGCGGTCGGCGAGCTGGTCGGCCTCGTCCAGATACTGCGTGGTGAGCAGCACTGTGGCGCCCTCGCGCACGAGCCGCCGGATGGTCTCCCACATCTGCGCGCGAGTGCGCGGATCCAGGCCGGTGGTCGGCTCGTCGAGGAACAGCAGCGGCGGCGTCGCGATCAGGCTGGCGGCCAGATCCAGGCGCCGGCGCATACCGCCGGAGAAGTTCTCCAAAGCCTTGGTCGCCGCCTCGGTGAGCCCGAATTCCTCGAGCAGTTCGGCGGCGCGGCGCTTGGCCTGCGACCGGCTCAGCCCGAGCAGCCGGGAGAAGATGATCAGGTTCTCGGTGGCGCTGAGCTTTTCGTCGACCGAGGCGTACTGGCCGGTGACACCGATCAGCGAGCGGACCGCGGTGGGTTCGGCCACGACGTCGTGGCCGAAGATCCGGGCCCGGCCGCCGTCGGGGCGCAGCAGGGTCGCGAGCATGCGGATGGTGGTGGTCTTGCCGGCCCCGTTCGGGCCGAGCACGCCGTAGACGGCGCCCTGCGGCACCGCCAGGCTCACGCCGTCGACGGCCCGCTGCTCCCCGAAGACCTTGACCAGCCCGTCCGCCTCGATGGCGAGTGCATCAGCAGGTGCGTAAGAAGTCATGCCACAACTGTGCGGGTGCCGACTTGCACCCGTCTTGCACCGCTGTTGCACGGTCGCGCAAGGGCGATCGCGGGCCGCTTGCGTATCGCACCGCCCACGCAAGTGGCGGCATCATCGCAGGTGGAAGCGTTGATCAGAGCTGCGGCGCGGTGATCGATGTCACCGCGGCACGGTCAGTGGGTCGCCTGCTCCAGCAGGTGCTCGCGCAGCTTCACGCGATTCGGTTTGCCGGGCCCGCGCATCGGGATCTCGTCGAGGATCGCCAGCTCCCGCGGGGCGGCGATCGGGTCGAGCTCAGCGACCACATGGGCGCGCAATTCGTCCAGCGTGGGGGTCGTGCCCGGATTGGGCACCACCGCCACCGCCACCCGCTGACCCAGCCGCGGATCGGGCAGACCCAGCACCACGACCTCGTTGATCGCCGGGTGGGTGGCGAGCACGGCCTCGACGACCTGCGGGATCACCAGCAGGCCACCGGTCATGATGGCCTCGTCCAGGCGCCCGGTGATGGTCAACACGCCGTTGTCGAAGGTGCCGGCGTCCTCGGTGCGGAACCAACCGGGTTCGGCGAACGCCGGGTGGTCGGGGATGCCGCGATAGCCCTTGGCCAGCATGGTCCCGCCGAGCAGTACCCGTCCGTCCTCGATGCGCACCTTCGCACCCGCCAGCGGCACGCCCTCGTAGACGCAGCCACCGCAGGTCTCGCTCATGCCGTAGGTGCGGACCACGTTGATGCCGGCCGCGCGGGCCCGGTCGAGTACCGGCTGCGGTGTCGCCGCGCCGCCGACCAGTACCGCGTCCAGCGCCGCGAGCGCCTGTGCGCCGACCGGATCGTCGAGTGCCTTGATGAGCTGGGTCGGCACCAGTGAGGTGTAGCGCCGGGGCGCGGTCATACCGGACACCGCTGTCGCCAGCCCCCCGGGCAGGAAACCACCCGAGACGTCCAGCACCACCGGTTCGGTGCCCGCCTGGATGCTGCGCAACAGCACCTGCACCCCGGCGATGTGATGGGTGGGCAGCGCCAGCAGCCACTGGCCCGGACCGCCGAGCCGCTCGTGGGTGGCATCGCCGCTGGCGCGCAGGGCGGCCGCGGTGAGCATCGCGCCCTTGGGGACGCCGGTGGTGCCGGAGGTGGTGACCACGAGGGCCACGTCGTCGTCGATTTCCTCACCCGGGCGCAGTGCGCTGGAGAGTCGATGGGATTCCCGGCGATCGCCGGTGGGGATCGGCAGCCACGCCGGACCGCTGCCCTCCAAGGCTTCCCGCAGATGCGGCAAGACGTCACCCACCGCGGCTCCGGTGGGCATGGGGAGGGTCCGCAGGGTGGTGCTCACGTTCGCGATCGTGTCATGTCGAGGTCGATGACCCGTGAACGGGTCCGCACTTCCTTCGCTGAATAAGGGGAGAAGGTCAGTCCGACGTCGGTGTCGCCAGCGGCCAACCACCCGCTGCCAGGTGCGATGCCACTCGAGCGATATCGTCCTCGCCCGGCAGCTCCTTGGCAACTCGGGCGATCGCCGCCTCGATCTCGTCCTGGGCGATCTCGTCGTCGCCGGCGCGTTCGCGCACCAGCTCCTCGACCACCAGATGCACCTCGTAGTCGGTGAGCCGGCGATGCAGGACGGCCAGCAGCGCGACATAGTCCGATTGGGGCACACCCTGCGGATATCCGGCGCGCAGCCAGCCCAGCACCTTCTGCAGAACCGACGGCGCGGCGTCGTTCGATTCGGGTTGCTGTGGCGATGCGGATTCGGTGGTCACGTATGTCCTTTCGACGATCGGGGCGGCGCCGCGCGGCAGCTCAGCCCTGACCGAACAGATGGATGCCGAGTCGGGCGGCCAGAAAACCTCTGGCAACGAACAACACTCCGGCGATGACGGTCAGCAATACCACCGCATAACACAACCCCGCGCAGGCCGCAGCCGCACGCCGGCGGGTGGAATCCGGTTGTGGCGCATCTCCCGCGATCGAATGCAGCCGCACCCCGAGCGCGAAGATCGCCGGCAATCCGGCCCCGAAGATCAAGGCGGCGGCGGTGACTCGCCACAGCTCGGTCAGATCGTCGATCAGGGTCTGCATCAGAAGTTCCTTGCGGCGCGATGGGCGGCGCGTGAGTCGCCGGAGGGGGAGGTCGTGTCACCGGAGTCGGCGGCGCCCGAATCGGCGGGCCCCGAATCGGCGGTACCCACGGTCTGCTCGGGGGCGGCGGACCGGGATTCGACGGCCGGTCCGGTGCCGTCGGCCCCCGGCAGGCTCGTCCACTGCTCGTTCACGTTCGCGGCGTGCACCGGGGTCCGGCGCGAGCGCAGGTAGATCAGGCCGGCCGTCGCGATCAGAAGGGCGAAGACGATCAGCACGCCGGGCAGTCCGCCGATCAGATGCGCCAGCGCCCAGCAGATCGCACCCGCCAGCCCGGCCAGCGGCAGGGTGAACACCCAGGCCACCACCATGCGCCCGAGCACCGACCAGCGCACCTCGGCGCCCGGACGGCCCATGCCGGTACCCAGGATGGCGCCCGTCACCGTCTGCGTGGTCGACAGCGGCAACCCGAAATGCGCCGAGGTGAGAATGATCGCGGCACTGGTGGATTCGGCCGCCAGGCCCTGCGGCGGGGTGATGTCGACCAGGCCCTTGCCGAGGGTTCGGATGATGCGCCAGCCGCCCAGCGAGGTGCCGGCGGCGATGGCCACCGCACACGCCACGATCACCCACAGCGGCAGCGGGTCGCTGGGTTGTGCGGACCCGTAGGCGATGAGCGCCAGGAAGATGATGCCCATGGTCTTCTGCGCGTCGTTGGTGCCGTGGGCCAGCGACACCAACGAGGCCGAGCCGATCTGGCCCCATCGGAAACTGCGGTTCACGATCCGCTGATCACTGCTGCGGGTGATCCGGTACACCAGCCAGGTGCCGATCGAGGCGACCAGTGCCGCGACCACGGGCGCCAGCACCGCGGGCACGATGATCTTGGTGAGCACGCCCTTCTGCCCGGCCGACCAGATCACCCCGCTCCAGCCGAGCGCGGCGACGGTGGCGCCGATCAAGCCGCCGAACAGGGCGTGTGAGGAGCTGGAGGGCAGGCCGAAGAGCCAGGTGAGCAGATTCCACAGGATCCCGCCGACGAGCCCGGCGAAGACGATGGCGAGCAGGTCCGCACCGCCCACCTCGTCCAGTCGCACGATGCCCTCGGCGACGGTGGCGGCCACCTCGACACTGAGGAAGGCACCGATCAGATTCAGCCCGCCGGACAGCAGTACCGCGGCGCGCGGGCGCAGGGCGCCGGTGGCGATCGAGGTCGCCATGGCGTTGGCGGTGTCGTGGAAGCCGTTGGTGAAGTCGAAAACGAGAGCCGTGACGACGACGATGAGCAGAACGAACAGTTCGGCGGTCACGCCTCCAGTGTGCGTTATCGATCCGTTAACGCGATGGCCAGGTTCCCGACATGTCCGACCCACCGGGATGGTAAGGCGGGGTCATTCCGGTGGCCTGCGGGTGTCGCGGCGCATCGGATGGTCGGCGGGCACCTCGACCAGAACGATCGGAACACCGTCCGGGTCGCGCAGCCACATCTCGGTCAGGCCCCAGGGTTCGCGCACCGGCGGCCGGTCGATGGGGATGCCGCGGGTCGCCAGTTCCGTGGCCGCGATGCTCGCGTCGCGCACCTGCAACCACACCGCGCCCGCGAAGCCGGCGGGGGCCGTCTCGTCGCGTCCGTGCGCGGCCACCTCGATCAGGGACTGCCCGGCGAAGAACACCGTGCCGCCCGGATACTCCCGCGCGATCGCCAATTCCAGCCCGTCTCGGTAGAACGCCAGCGTGCGTTCGTAATCGCTCGGCCGCAGGATGATTCGACTGCTGAGGATGTCCACGAATCGAGCCTAGAGGGACCGCCTCGGGCCGGGCGGCGGCTTCGCGAGGTCCGCCGCGATCCGGCCGGACTCCGTGACCGAATGACGGCCACGGAGTCGCTGGGAGGCTGCTCAGAAGTAGTACGGGTAGGGACTCCAGTCCGGCTCGCGCTTCTCCAGGAACGCGTCGCGGCCCTCGATCGCCTCGTCGGTCATGTAGGCCAGGCGCGTCGCCTCACCGGCGAACAGCTGCTGGCCCACCAGGCCGTCGTCGGTCAGGTTGAACGCGTATTTGAGCATGCGCTGCGCCTGCGGCGATTTCGCGAGGATGTCGGCGGTCCACTCCAGCGCCTCGTCCTCGAGCCGGTCGTGGTCGACGACCGCGTTCACCGCACCCATCTGATGCATCTGCTCGGCGGTGTAGGGGCGTCCCAGGAAGAAGATCTCCCGGGCGAATTTCTGCCCGACCATCTTCGCCAGGTAGGCACTGCCGTAGCCGCCGTCGAAGCTGCCCACATCGGCGTCGGTCTGCTTGAACCGGGCGTGCTCCCGGCTGGCCAGGGTCAGGTCGCAGACCACGTGCAGGCTGTGCCCGCCGCCGGCCGCCCAGCCGTTGACCAGCGCGATGACCACCTTCGGCATGAACCGGATCAGCCGCTGCACCTCGAGGATGTGCAGGCGTCCGGCGCGGGCCTTGTCGACGGTATCGGCGGTATCACCCTCGGCGTACTGGTATCCGCTGCGCCCGCGGATGCGCTGATCGCCGCCGGAGCAGAACGCCCATCCGCCGTCCTTGGGACTGGGCCCGTTCCCGGTGAGCAGGACCGCACCGACATCCGGCGTCGTCCGCGCGTGGTCGAGCGCGCGGTACAGCTCGTCGACGGTGTGCGGCCGGAAGGCATTGCGAACCTCCGGACGATCGAAGGCGACGCGCACGGTGCCCTGTTCGATGTGCCGGTGGTAGGTGATGTCGGTCAGGTCCTCGAAACCCGCGACGGGCTCCCAGAGTTTCGGATTGAACGTCACCCGAGCCATCATGCACCCCATCCGTCACCGGCTGTTCGCCCCCGCCGGGGCGGGCCGTCGGAAATGTGATGTTCGTCCGATTCGTCCTGTAACCGGAGAGCTACCGACGGGTTGGGTTGGACGGTGTAAGAACTGGCGTTACCGTGCAGGTATGAGTGAGCGCGCGGAACCGGCGATCGACACCAGTGCGGTCGATGCCGATCGGTACGAGAAGCACGGCGGATTTCCCAAGGTGGAGGAGGCCGAACTCGGCGCGAACTATGCGCCGTTCCTGGAGGCGATGCGCACCCTCCAGGACCTCACCGTCTCGGTCGACTGTCCCGACGAGGTATTCGGGCAGGCCCTCGCTCAGGCCAACGCGCTTGCCGAACTGCTCGAGCCCTATCGCGCACCGGAATTGCAGGGCCCGTCGGGACGCGTGCCGGCGCTGCCGGGGCGCGGCAGCCTCCTGCTGCCGCCGTGGGTGATGACCGAGGCCGGTCCCACCGGTGTCCGGATGCGCGGCGAATTCCGCCGATATCACCTCGGCGGCAACAACGCCGTGCACGGCGGCGTGCTGCCGCTGCTGTTCGACGATCTGTTCGGCTCGCTCGTGCACTATGCGGGCCGGCCGATCAGCCGCACCGCATTTCTGCACGTCAACTACCGCAAGGTGACCCCGTTGGAGACGCCGCTGACGGTCGAGGGGACCGTCGATCGGGTGGAGGGACGCAAGACTTTCGTCTCCGCGCGACTGCGCGACGAATCCGAAACGTTGCTCGCCGATTGTGAAGGGCTCATGGTGCAGTTGCTGCCCTGGCAGCCGTAGTCGGCGAGAGGACGGTGTGTCCGGTGCGTCCGATGCGTATAGTTACCCGCGCTCGCTCATCGAAAAACTATCCGGAGGAACCTGAAAGTGGTTGCAGCACTGTCTGAATCCCTGCTCGATGACGCCAAACGCCCGGCCTTCCTGGCCGACGCCCAGGAGGTTCTGGATGCGGAGGTGTCGGATAAGGGGGGTGCATCGGGCCTGGCCGTGAAGGGCGGCTACGCCGCGGTGAAGAAGGTCAGCCCGACCATCGTCTCGGACGCGCTGGAGTCGTTCGCACCCAAGTTCGTCGAGCGACTGGAACCGTACTGGGCTCAGTACCAGGCGGCGGGTAGCGGCTCGTTTGCCGATCTGCTGGTCGCCAACTCCGACGAGGTTGCCGAGTCGCTGCTCGCGGTGACCGACGCTCGTGCCGAGGCCTCGTCGCGTCCGGCGCTGAAGAAGGCGTACTCGTCGCTGCGTTCGTCGGCGAAAAAGCATGTGGTCGAGGCGCTCCCGCGCGTCGGCGACCTGGTCCAGCGGCACGCCGGCTGAGTTGCGGTTCTGCGACCTCGTCGTTCGGCATCCGGATGGAGTGTGATCCCCGGATGCCGAACGGCGGGGGCCCGCGGCCGGCTCGATCAGCCCGGCGCCGACTTCCCGAACCGCTCGGCCATGGAGATCGGGTTAGCGAAACCTAACTCGATGAACGGGGTGTGAGCGGGTCGACGTCCCCTCCGGCCGGAAGGTCTGACAGTCTGAGAGTGTGAATCCATCGACAGCACAGGCCCAGGTCGTGGTGGACGAGCTGGTGCGCGGGGGTGTGCGCGATGTCGTGCTGTGCCCGGGCTCGCGTAACGCGCCGCTGGCCTTCGCGCTGCAGGCGGCCGATGCGGCGGGGCGGCTGCGACTGCATATGCGCATCGACGAGCGGACCGCCGGATTCCTCGCGGTCGGCATGGCGGTGTCCACCGGGGCACCCGTGCCGGTGGTGATGACCTCGGGAACCGCGGTGGCCAACCTCGGGCCCGCGGTGCTGGAGGCGAACTACGCCCGGCAGCCGCTGATCGTGCTCAGCGCCAACCGTCCCTACGAGATGCTGGGCAGCGGCGCCAATCAGACCGTCGAGCAGTTCGGCCTGTTCGGTAGTCAGGTGCGTGCCGCGATCAGCCTGGGCTTGGCCGAGGAGGAACCGGATTACCGCAGCCAGAACAGCGTCTGGCGGGCCGCGGTCTGCCGCGTCCTGGCCGCCGCGCGCGGCACCCGGTCCGGCAACGCCGGGCCCGTGCACTTCGACATTCCGCTGCGGGAACCGCTGGTCCCCGATGCCGTTGCGGGCGAGCCGATTCCGGCCGGACGCATCGGTGACGCGCCGTGGACCGAGACCCAGTACGCGACCCTGGACGTCCCGCTGGAGATCGATCTGACGCTCGATACCGTCGTCATCTCCGGTCACGGCGCGGGCTATCGCGCCGAGCTGGCGCAACTGCCCACGGTCGCCGAGCCCACCGCCGCGATGCCCGGCCCGGCCCTGCATCCGCTGGCGCTGCCGTTGCTGAAGCCACGGCAGGCGATCATCACCGGCCGGCCCACGCTGCATCGGCAGGTGTCGAAGGTGCTGGCCGATCCGGATGTCACCGTCTTCGCCCTGACCACCGGCCCGCGCTGGCCCGATGTCTCCGGCAATGTCGTCGGCACCGGCACCCGCGCGGTCACCTCCGGGGCGCCGCGTCCGGAATGGCTCGAGCAGTGCCGCGAACTCGACGCGATGGCCTGCCGCGCGATCCGGACCGAACTGGCCCGCCATCCCAAGCCGACCGGCCTGCATGTGGCCTCCGTGGTGATGGACGCCCTGCGCGAGGGGGACCAGCTACTGCTCGGCGCCTCCAATCCGGTGCGGGACGCGGCGCTGGTGTCGCATCCCCATCCCGGGGTGAAGGTGCTGTCCAACCGCGGTGTGGCCGGTATCGACGGCACGGTGTCCACCGCGGTCGGCGCGGCGTTGAGTCATCCCGGCCGGACCTTCGCGCTGATCGGCGACCTGACCTTCCTGCACGATGCCTCCGGCCTGCTGATCGGCCCCGGAGAGCCGCGTCCGGCGGATCTCACCATCGTGGTCGCCAACGACGACGGTGGCGGCATCTTCGAACTGCTCGAACAGGGTGATCCGCAGTACGCCGGCGTCTTCGAGCGCATTTTCGGCACTCCGCACGGGATGGACCTGGCAGCGCTGTGCGCCGCCTACCGGATTCCGCATCGGCAGGTCGATCCGGCCGAGCTGGCGGTGGAACTGACCGGGCACGCCCACGGCATTCGCGTGCTGGAAGTCGCGACCGAGCGATCCAGCCTGCGCGAGTTGCATGCCGCGGTGCGCGCCGGCATCGAATAGGTCAGTATTCGGCCTCGGACTCGGCCTCCGGCTCGTCGTATTCGTCGTCGAGCGGCACGGGAATCGACTGCTCGATGAGGTCGGCCTCGGCGGCTTCGCGGTCGGCCGTGGCCACGGGCATATCGACTTCGGATTCCTCCGGAGCGACCTCGAGGCTCTGCTCCAGCTGATCGGCCTCCGGAACCATGTCCACGGAGGTGGTGTCGATGGTGGGATCGGTCATCGGTTGCTCCCTTCCGCTGGGGGTCCGACATGTCGGATACGGCGATCCGGCACTGTCGAGGATGCCCTCACCCGCTCCGGCTGGCAACCCGCTCGCGTGCTGGCACCGATGAATTCCGGTGGCTCGCCCCGTCCCTTCTGTGGGTGCCTGTGCCGGTACAGGCCGTATTCGGAGGAGGATCACATGGCGACACCCCACTTCGATCTGGAGAGCGCCACCGATGCGATGGTCGAGATCGTCAGCGGCATCGGCGCGGACGATCTGACCGCGGCGACCCCGAGCCCGGGCGTCACCGTGCGAGATCTGCTGTTCCACACCATCGGCTTCAGCGAGGCGTTCCGGCAGGGCGCCACCAAGGAGGGCATCGGTCGTTCCGCGCCGCCGGAGCAGGCGCCGGATGCCGATCTGCCCGACGGTTGGGGCGAGCTGATCACCACGCAGTTGAAAGCCCTCGCCGAGGCGTGGCGCGACCCGGCCGCCTGGGAGGGCGATACCGAGGTCGGCGGCGTCACCGCCCCCGCGCCCGCGATGGCCGGATTCGCCCTGAACGAGGTCGTGATGCACAGCTGGGACCTGGCCCGCGCCACCGGCCGCCGCTTCGAGCCCGCCGACAAGGATGTGGCGGTGCTGCTCGAGCAGTTTCGCGATACGCCGCGCGAAGGCGTTCGGGGTCTGTTCGGCCCGGTGATCGAGGTCCCGGCCGACGCGTCGGACTGGGAGCGCCTGCTCGGCCTGACCGGCCGCGACCCGTACCGGCAGGCCTGAGCTCACCCGGTGAACAGGCCTGCGGTGGCCGCTGCCGCCGCGGCGTCGGCGGCGGTCACCGCCACCGCGTCGTCGATCGGGTCGCCGGAGATCAGGAAGCGGTAATACAGCGGGGCGGAGACGGCGGAAACCACTGCGCGCGTATCGGTTCCGGGGGCGAGTTCGCCCCGTTCGATCGCGGCCGCGACGCACGGCTCCCATTCCGCGATCCGCACGTCGTAGAACCGGTGCAGGGCGGAGGTGGTTTCGGGATCGCAGACGGCCGCGGCCACAAGTGCTTTGAACAACGGGCCCTGGCGGGGATCGGTCAGGGTGCGTGCGACGAGGCGCGCATTGGCGGTGAGGTCGCCGCGCAGCGATCCGGTGTCGGCATGCGGCAGTGAGGTTTCCGCCATGTCGGTGAGCAGGTCCGCCACCAGCCCGGCCGGGGTACGCCAGCGGCGGTAGACGGTGGTCTTGCCGACCTCCGCGCGGGCCGCCACCTCGGCGAGGTCGAGTTCGGCGAAGCCGCGTTCGGCCAGCAGATCCCCGGCCGCGCGCAGGACGGACTCACGGACGCGGGCCGTGCGACCCCCCGGGCGCACCGAGCCGGGTGCGGCGGTGTCCGAACTCATAACGGTCCTCCAGTTTCATTAGCGTCCGATCGAGTGTATCGTCTCGTCTGTTAATGAAACTTCAGTTCCGTTAGGGGTTGATCATGGACTATCGTCGACTGGGTGCCTCGGGCCTGCTCGTTCCGGCTCTCAGCTTCGGGGCGGGCACCTTCGGCGGCCGCGGTGAACTGTTCGGCGCGTGGGGTGATACCGACGCCCAGCAGGCGCGCCGGATGGTCGATGTGGCGCTGGAGGCCGGCGTCACGATGTTCGACACCGCGGACGTGTACTCCGACGGCGCCTCGGAAGAGATTCTGGGCCAGGCGATTCGCGGCCGGCGGGATCGAGTTCTGCTGTCCACCAAGGCGGGCCTGCCCACCGGGCCCGGAGCCGCCGAGGCGGGATCGGGACGTTCCCGGCTCATCACGGCCGTCGATACCGCGCTGCGCCGGCTCGGCACCGACTACATCGATCTGTTCCAGCTCCACGCCTTCGACGCCGCGACGCCGGTCGAGGAGGTGCTGGATACCCTCGCGGATCTGGTGCGCGCCGGGAAGATTCGCTATCTGGGCGCCTCGAATTTCGCGGGCTGGCAGCTCATGAAATCGCTGGCGGCGGCCGACCGGGGCGGTCATCCGCGATACGTCGCCCATCAGGTCTACTATTCGCTCGTCGGCCGCGACTACGAGTGGGAGCTGATGCCGCTCGGCCGTGATCAAGGCGTCGGCGCGATGGTGTGGAGTCCGCTGGGCTGGGGCCGGCTGACCGGCAAAATCCGGCGCGGACAGCCACTTCCGGCGGGCAGCCGGCTGCACCGCACCGCCGAGGCCGGACCGCCGGTGAACGACGAACTGCTCTACGACGTCGTGGACGTCCTCGACGAACTCGCCGCCGAAACCGGGAAATCCGTCCCGCAGATCGCCCTGAACTGGCTGCTCTCCCGCCCGACCGTCGCGACGGTCATCGTCGGCGCCCGCAACGAGGAACAGCTGCGTCAGAACCTCGGCGCGGTCGGCTGGCAGCTCGACCCCGAGCAACTGGCCCGTCTGGACAAGATCAGCGCCGTAACGCCACCGTATCCGTACTACCCCTACTACCGGTTGCCGGATTTCGCGCGCCTCAACCCGCCTGTCGCCTAGCGCGAACCGCCGCCGTCGAGCGGGATATTCCCGCCATTGGGAACCTCGATACTGGATCTACCGCGATGCACCCCGTCATCGCGCACACCGCGAGGTCACGAGGTTCCCATCGACGAATTCACCACCGATTACGGCGGCGTGCATCATGCCGTGCCCCGTGCGGTCCATCGGATGCCCGCCGCGTTTCCCGCTGCCCTGCTCGGCTCCGGACGTCCACTGACGCTGCGCGGCGCGGGACACTCGTGCGACGGGCAAACCGTTTCCGATTCCGAACTCCTGGTCAGCTATGCGCCCGAGACCGCTGTGCAACAGGTTCGCGACCTCGGCGGCGGGCTGTTCGAAGTGCCTGCCGGAGCGAGTTGGTACGGCCTCGAGCGGTACCTCAACCGCCAAGGCAGAGCGGTCCCGGTATTGCCCAACTACTTGCACATGTCCGTCGGCGGCACCCTGTCGGTCGGCGGAATCGGAGTCGACTCGGTCCGTCTGGGGATGCAGATCGATCATGTCGAGCGGATTCAACTGATCGACGGGATGGGAATCAGTCGCTGGTGCTCGCGAACCGAACATCCCGAACTGTTCCGCTTCGCGCTCGGCGGGCTGGGGGCAGTCGGGCTGATCGAGCGGGCGGTGCTGCGGACGATTCCGCACCGTAGCGACACCCATCTGCATCGGGTCGATCACGCAACCCTGGGCGAACTCGGCGAATACGCCGAACGGATCGCGCAGCGCGACGACGTCGACATCTACTGGGCATCGATGCGCCGCGGCAGGATTTCCTCCACGGTGGGATGGCGGAGCGGCGATCGCGCACAGTGCGCTGCCGGCAACTGTGAGATCGCATCCGACCTCACATTCGGCGGACATCCGGATATCGCACAAGCGCCGCCCACCGACCGGGTACGCCTGTGGGCCGACTACGTCGTACCTGCCGGGCAGTTCGTTCCGATGATCGCGGCTGTCGAGGACATCTGCCACCGCTTGCCGATCGATCACGCGCTGACGATGGTGTACATCCTGATCATCCGGCGCTCGATCGGCGCACCCGCGTTCGCCTTCGCTCCTGTCGGCGCCGCCCCCGTCTCGATCGGCGTGGGACTTTACACATCGGTGGAACGGACCGGGGCCGCCATCGAGGCCACGCGCCTGGCGCTGCGGGAGTTGTTCGAGCAGTGCTGCGAATTGGACGGGCGGCCTTATCTTTACGGGGTCGCCGATCTCGATGCCTCGACGGCGCAGCGATTGTACGGAACGGATGTGGATCGCTTGGCCGAGCTACGTTCAACCTATCGATTGCATCATCTCAACGCTCACATTCCGCTTGTGCGGACGGCCGCCGGACGCAGCGGTTCTCTCACTGATTCGCGGAACGAAAGCTCGGTCACCGGCCGGAGTTGACGACAGCTCCCCAGGTCGGCGTTCCGTAAACGTTGAGCTTATCGATGCCGTCGTCGGCGGAGAACCCGAGTCCGAACCCTGAATAGCACCAACTCGCGCCGTGGGATTCCGCCGCCTTGGCCAGCGCATCGATGGCGTAGGTGCTGCCGTGGTGCCGGGCGGCTAGTTCGGGTACGAGCTGCGAAAGATCGTCATTGCGTCGTGTCGCTACGGACAGCGCGAACGACCGGGCCCCGCTGCTATCACGCGAACAGCAAACGAAGAAATCGTGATCGTGCAGCCCTGCCGGATTCACTCCGCACCGGACGAGTTCGGACAGCACCTCCCACGCCGGATCGCCGAAGTGCCGGACCAACTTCATCGGTACAGCCGGATTGCGAGTGCGGGACGTCAGATAGAGCTTGTGGTTGACCTCCCCGTGCGCATCCACCTCGATCGCGGCGATGCTGTATCTGAAGTGCTCGTCGTTCTGGGGCACCGACACCAGTTCGCGGAAGCCTGGAAACTCGCTGGAAAGCCTTTCCAATGTGCGGGGCACCACCCACGGCGCGCCATACACCTTGAGTCGGTTCAGGCGAGAGGACGCCCCGGCGTGATGAACGATTCCTGTCCAGGTAGCGAAACGTTGCCGCTGCGAAACCTGCGCCGGGTCGGGATACAACGTCCTCAGAAAAGAACTCAAAAGATCGGCGGCCTTTCGGCCGTCACCGGGTAGCCAGTCTGCGAGATCGCGGATCGCGGCGAGTTGCGCGCCGACTCGGGAGGCGAAGGTCGTCTCCTGAGTTCCCGCCTCCGCGAGGTACCGAACGGCGGGCGCGTACCGGTTTCGACCACCCGCCACGCTCACTTCGAGCGGGATGCCGGAGATGGTAAGCCCGCTCGCGCGACGACCGTCGGGCGCGCGAGCGGCCAGCTGTCCTCCGCAAGCGCGCGCGACCACGGCACGGATCGAAGACGGATCGCACCCTAGCTTCAGGCGCTCGGCGACGTCGACGAGATAGTCTCCGGCGGCCGCAGCAGTCGCCTCGGTCACGTTTCGATAGTCGACGTTGCGCCACTCGGCGGCGCTGCGGGTGCCGAGAACGCCACGGCCTGCGCACTCGAATTCCCTTGCGCCTGTTGCCCGTTGTTCGATCCGGCCCCGTCAGGGTGGAAGAATGTGAAGTCCTGATTCGGGTCCTTGACGTTCAGCGGCCTCAACTGACCGTCGACAATCATGTAGGCATTGTCCGGGCCTTCCCGGACGATGACCGCGCTGCCGCCGTTCCAGCGCACGATGTCACCGGTGTGCGCCGCAGACGGATCGATCTGCGTCTCTTGACCGCGCAATGTCCCGTAAGCGGCATCGGCATTGCTGCCGTTCGGGTTGTTCAACTCTTTGTTCACGACATCCGCGACCGTCGACGGGACCACCTGGTTGCTTCCGTCCGGCAGCTTCATATCGACATTCGAGTGCGTCGGCACGGGGCCGGCGGCCGGGGTCGCGGAAATTGGAGACACATGACCCGGCTCAGCCGTCTGCTGGGTCGTGCCAGGGATGTTGAGCATGGGGTTGGAGCTCGCCACCGCGGGTGCCGCCTGTCGCGCCGCACCGCTGTCGCCCGAAGCGGACCGACCGCCCATCTGCGTGAAGGGGTTGCTCTGATCCGCCGATGTCGGATTCATCATCGGGTTCATCATGGGGTTCAGCATCGGATTCGTCATGGGGTTGGTCATCGGATTCGATGCCTGAGTGAACGGATTCGACGACTGTGCTGCGGGGGTGGCACCACTGGCTGCGTCGCTATTGGTGATATCGGCGATAGCCTGCTGAATAGCCGATGTGGCGTCAGTCTTACCGCTGGTGTCGGTCGATTGCTGGTCGCCGCCGGTGAGGTCGGTCTGGGTGGGATCGGTCGACGTCAGATCGTTGCCCGCGGTCGAATCGGTCCCGTTCAGGATTCCCTCCGGGAACAAGTCTTTGAAGTCCTGCGGGGTGGCATCGGCCGCTGCGGGGGTCGGCGTCGGGGTGGGAGTCGGTGTCGGAGTGGGTGTGGGGGTTGGCGTGGGAGATGGCTTGGGCTTACCGCCAGGGCCGTCATCGCCGTCCTTGGGAGGCGGATCGGAGTGCACGCGAATGTTGAGAGCGTTCTTCTCGATCTCTTTTACTGCCGCATCGTACTTCGTCGACCAGTCCTCTTTCGCTGTGGTCAGGGCGACACGGTAACGATCCTCTGCGCTCGGGGTGAGATGATATAGTCCGTCTTTCCCCTTTTCGTACGCAACCGTGCCATTGTCTTTGGTTACATCGTCGCCATGCCAGTAGATCTTGCCGTCGACAGCTTTTCTATCTTTTCCCCCGTAGTTGAATGACAAATCATCCTTGAGCTTGTTGTATACTTCCTGTAGCGCCTTATATGTCTTCAAATTTTCGATCTTGGTGTTCACTGTTTTATCTTGAACTTCTGCATGCGCCTTTTCGTACTCGGTCTGACGCTTGTCCAGCAAGCTCTTCAGATCCTCGTAGTCGTCGACGGATTTCGCCCATCCGTCCGACGTGGTCACCTGCGTGCTGTCGAAAACTTTTGAGAAGTCGAGCTTGTCCTCGATATCCCCCACGCCTAAGGTGTCGAATCCCCACTGCATCGAGAACTCGGCATCTTTGATAAGCAGATCCAGTGACCTGCTGCAACCGTCGGGGCGAGGCAGGGATATGGGTTCGTGTCCCTTTTCATCGCCCCATTTCGAAGGCGGCTTGTCGCCGTTGTCCTTCGTAGGATCGTAGAATTTCGGGTCGGCGTCGTCGTTCTTCTTCTTGTCCCGCTCCTCCTTTGCCTGCACTATTTTGTCCGGATTCCCGGACATCAGCGCCTCGGCCATGTCGCTGTACTTCTTGTCCTTGTCGTCTCTGAAATCCCAGTCCGTACCAGCGTCGCTGCGGGCCATATCCTCTCTGGTGTCCGAGCTGAGCTTTCCGTAAACATACTTGAAGTCGGCGGCGCTCAGGCTGTCCAGTTTGTCAATGGATTTCTTGGCGTCGTCATAATTGAAGTAGTCGTTCCAGGACTTGCTGTGGGCATCGTTGATCTCCTTGACGACCTTGTCCAGGTCATTCAAATGCTCAACCGAGAAAGTCTGATCCGTATCGCCCATCAAGCTCTCCTCTGTTCATCGGACGCCTCGGGCGCCACCGGGGTCCTCATGAAGTTGATAACGGGGACCGACGCATTCTCGTGCTCGGCGGATACCGCACTCCGGAATGGCGAGCCCATGGTGTCGGTCTGTCCGATATTCCCTATTGCGACACCAGTGTCGAGCGCCTTCGTCGTAACGGTAGAGGTTTCCGCGGCCAGTGACGGATGCTCGACGATTTGACTGTAGCTGTAGAGCACATCGCGAAGTGTCTGTCGATCGGGCCGAGTCGCTGACGACAGCAGCAACAATTCATCGGCTCGCCGCTCGAACATTGCGGCGCGCAACGTCGTGGTCGCGGGTAGATCCACCCGGCTGCCGATCGGAATGCCGGACAGATCTATTCGCCGAGACGATACCGCCGTTGCTTGCATACCGACGGCCCCACGTATTTGATCCCACCAGTTCGAAGGGACGGATCGACCGGCATGGAGCGCATCGAAGATCTGTGCTCTCCACGCGCGGCGGGTGACGGTTTCCCGGTCTGCCATGGGGATTACCGTGCGGAGCCGAAGGTCTGCGGCGGTTGCCAGCCTGAGGCACTCAACCGCGATTCGGTCTTCTGGGATCGTTGTCGCTCGTCGGAGGAATTCGTCCGAGCCGGCCATCGCGAGCCGATCGACCAGCCCCCCATTCGGCTTGGTGAGGTCGATGGTCGATTCTTCGGAAGACACGCTTTCCGTGACGCCGACGTGCGCACCGAGTGCCGTGCGAATCTCATCCGAGACAGCTGTAGAAGACGCCAGCGCGGTGATTTCGAAATTTGCTCGTTGGGAAACCCTGGAACCGAACTCGACGAGGAACCGAGCCGGATCAAGGGTGCCTTCCAAGGCTGCAATAGCCCTTTGTCCGCCAGGGCCGAGGACGGAGTCGTGCTGCCACGGGATCATCACCTCGCGGGGCAAGAACAATCCGGGGGGTAGCCACCCACGTCCTTCGTTGGACGTCAGTGCGATAACGAGACGACCCTGTTTGCGCGGGTTTCGCGATATCGCCACCGCCCATTCCAGGCCTGGAGCAGACTTCGCTGCCGCCGCAAGCACACCCGCGAGCAAGGCACGGGCGAGCGCCAAGTCCTCAGGTACCGGCTCATCCGCAGCGTGTCGCCGTTTGGCGTCGGAGATCGCTGCCGCGAGGCCGTGGGGAAAGCCGGCCGAAGTACCACCGGGGGCTGCCTCCATTCCGCCAGCAGCAACTGTCGCCCCCGCCGGTGGCCCGAACGATATGCCGGGCGCCGTGCCGAGCGAGCCTGAGGAATCCGTGGGCGCGGAGTCCCAGGCCCCTGTGCCGGTCGCATCCACCCGGAAGACGCGTGGGTCGGCTTCGCTGGTCGAAGGAACCACGTCACCGACGGGAACACTCTCCTCCGGCATCACAGCTCCAGCGGGCGCCCCGCTCATTGCCGCCGTGGGAACCCCAGCAAAGGTCTGTGCCATCGTGGCGGCGGGCATCGGGCCGGCAGGACCGGGACGTTCGTTCGTGTCCGCCGCAGGAATCTCGGGGACGGTGGCCGGAGGCCGTCCGGGGCGAACCGGACTCTTGGACTCGGGGGGTATGCCGTTTCGGCTCGGCGTATCCCGACCCGAGCCCGCTGGAACTATCGGTGCGGGCTGAATCGGGCCCGTTCCAGCCGGCGCTCCGCCGCCGCCGACGCGATGGATATCGCCCCCACCGGTACGATCCCCCTCTTCGAGCGCCGCAGCCGTGGCAAGCAGTTCATCTCGGGTTCGCAGATGCTTACGGACGAGGAATTCGGCCTTCTCGTGCCGGTTCTGGTAATAGGTGTTCAGTTCGTGTCGGACCGGGTCGGCGATGGTGCCGTACTCCGACTGGAAGCGTTTGAGCCACCCCTCAGGGACTTTCCCCCACTCATGCAGCGACTTAGCCCACTGCTCGTGTTGCCAAGCCATCTTGCGCAGCTGATCGGGATCGATATCGAGGTAATTGGGCATGCTCAGTTGGTCCCTCCCCGGATCCCGGACTTTATGCCTCCCGCTTCCCGAAAACGGGAAGCGGTTGGTCCGGGGTACTACCGGCCTGCCATTCCCGAACGATCTCTTCCAGAGGCCGCGGCAAGCTGTCGGGATCGTTCATCGCGTTGTCGTGCTGCCGTCGTGCGTCCTCGGTGCTTTCGACAATGGCGGCCATGATCTCGGCACTCAGTTGCCCGCTGTCGAACCGATCGCAGGTTCCGGGTGCCAGATACAGGTCGGTCAATCGACCGCGCGCATCCACCTCGGGAATGACCAGTCCGCTCGGGGAAGGGCGGCGGGCCACGATCCGGTCCACCCGCTCACCCATTTCGGCGATGCGGTTCCCCAGCTCTCGGTTCAGCTCGAGCGCGATTCGCACGTTGGGGTGGATTTCAACCATCTGTCCTCGCTCATCCGCTGCCGAACGCTCACCTGCGCGATGGCGGCCCGGCCGACAGTTCCGCAGACACCTCGTCACCACACGTTTCGGTTACCCATTCTGCCAATGCGGGCATTGGGCAACTCCCCGCCGAATTCCCAGCAACGGGAAGTATCGGCCGCTGCGAGCATGCTCGATCACTCATCTCGTACGGCTCTATGACGAACTGTGAGTCGATGAGTCAGTACACGTCGCGCACGTACCGCTTCTCCGCGGTCAGCTGCTTCTTGAAGGCCAGCGCCGCATCCTCGTCGAGGTTGCCGTGGATGCGGGCGATCTTCAGGAGGGCGTCGTCGACGTCGCGGGCCATGCGCGCGGCGTCACCGCAGACGTACAGGTGGGCGCCGTCGCGCAACCACGCCCACAGCTCCGCGCCGTGCTCGATCATGCGGTGCTGCACGTAGATCCGCTCGCGCTGGTCCCGAGAGAAGGCGAGGTCGAGCCGGGTGAGGAAGCCCGAGCGGAACATGTCCTCGAGTTCGGTGCGGTAGTAGAAGTGGTCCTGGGCGTGCTGATCGCCGAAGAACAACCAGTTGCGGCCGCGGCATCCCAGCGCGCGGCGTTCGTGCAGGAACCCGCGGAACGGCGCGATGCCGGTGCCCGGGCCCACCATGATCATCGGCGCGTTCGGATCCAACGGCGGCCGGAAATGCGGTGCGCGCTGCAGGAATACGGGTACGCCACCGGTCTCGTCCCGGTCGGCGAGAAAGGTGGAGCAGACTCCGCCGCGCGGGTCCTCGGTCGCGCCGTAGCGCACCACGCCGACGGTGAGCTGCACCTCGCGCGGACTCACCAGCGGGCTCGACGAAATCGAATATTGCCGCGGTTGCAGCTTTTTCAGCACCGAGAGCCACTCCACCAGATCGGCCCGCACGGGAAAGTCGCGCAGGACGTCGACGGCGTGGCGATCCCACAGATAGCGGTCCAGTTCGTTGCGGTTGTCGCGGCGCAGCAGTTTCGCCAACTGCTGACCGGGATTGCGTGCGGCGATGAAGGACAACAGATCGGCACTGATCTTGGTGATGTCGAAATGCGTGCGCAGTGCCGATTCCAGCGGCATGTCGCGCCCGTCGATCTCCACCGGCCGGGCGCCGTCGAGCCCGGTCGCCGCCAGCCAATTCCGCACGGCGGCAACCCCGTTCGAGGGCCATATGCCGAGGCTGTCGCCGACCTCGTAGCCGGCGTCCAGACCGCGCAGGTCGAAACCGAACTGCCGCACCTCCTTGCCGGATCCGGGCCGCGACAGCAGTTCGTTGCGGACCAGCGGGGCCAGGACCGGAGCGTTGCGGGTGAACGGCGCGGGGATCGAGCGGGGGGCGCGGGTGGGCGCGGGGGAGCGGACCTCGACGCGGTCGAGCACGCGCACACCGAGCCCCGCGGGCGCGCCGGCACGACCGCCGCCGGTGGACGGCACCACACCCTCGGAGCCGCCGGACGTCTCGGCCACACCGCTGCCGCTGGGTGCGCCGGCACCATGGCCGTCGGTGGGCGCATTCCCGCGACCGTCACCCAGCGCGGCGAGGACCGCGGTGATCCACTCGTTCGACAGATCCTCGTGATCCGGTTCGCTGTCGACGCGATCCAGCAAGCGGACACCGCCCCGTTCGGACAGCAGCCGATCCACCTTGCGGCCGTAACCGCAGAAATCGTCGTAGGAGGAGTCGCCGAGGGCGAAGATGCCGTACCGCAGACCGTTGAACCGAATCCCACTGTCCTGCAGTCGGTCCCAGAAGTCGGCGGCATTGTCCGGTGGGCCGCCGTCACCGAAGGTACTGGTGACGAGCAGTACGTCGCCGGTCAGCTCGGGCAGATCGCACGCATTCATCTCGACCAGCCGGGGCGCGTGCCCGTGTTCGGCGAGCGCCGCCGCCACCGTCGCGGCCAATTCTTCGGCGGTACCGGTCTGGGAAGCCCACAGCACGGTCACCGGCCGTTGCTGTGAGCCGGCCGGCGCGGCGGGTGAGGGCGCTGACACTGTGGCGCCGGGCGGGGAGCCCGCCGCCCGCGAGTACATCCCCGCCAGCAGCCCGTCGATCCACCAGCGGCTGCGGTCGGACAGCGGCGCCGATTCCGGGAGGACGGGCTGCCCCTGAACCGGAAGCGATTGCAGCGCGGCCAGGTACCCGCCCAGATAGATCCGCTCCGCCTCGCTGAGCATGGGCGCGGGCGCGGAATCGAGTCCCAGCATGGCGGCGAGCGGATGCGATGCCGGCGCGCCGCCGGACGTGATCGGGCTGCCGCCCGCGGCGTCGACACGGTGGTCCGGTTCGGTGCCGCCCCGGTTGTCCTCGTCGATGCCGTCGCGGGTGTCCCGAGCGGGGCCGACGCGTCGCAGCGTCACCGCGCACACCTTGAATTCCGGTTGTAGCGAATCCTGATCCACAGCATCGTTGGTCACGGCATTGATCGTCAGATATTCGCCCTGCTCGTCGTTCCAGTGGAACGGTGCGAAACACGAACCCGGTCGCACCCGATCGGTGATCCGTACCGGCAGCACGGCTCGGCCACGGCGAGAAGCGATGTCGATCTGGTCGCCGGGACGCACATCCAGCGTGCGCGCATCGTCGGGATGCACTTCGAGAAACGGCGCCGGATTCAATTTGTTCAACTTCGCGACCCGGCCGGTTTTGGTCATCGTGTGCCATTGATGTTGGACGCGACCGGTGTTCAGGACGAAGGGATAGTCGTCGTCGGGCATTTCGGCGGCCGCCATATGCGGCCGCGGCCAGAACACGGCGCGGCCGCTCGCGGTGGGAAAGGCCGGCGCACCCGCATCGCCGGTGCGATAGCGAATCGGATTGCGGCGCTGCGCGGAATCGGCACAGGGCCACTGCATCGGCCCTTCGCGCAGTGCGGTGTAACTCATTCCGCTCAGGTCGTATCCGGTCGCCGGATTCGCGAAGTCACGGATTTCGTCGAAAATCTCGGCGCTGGAACGGTAGTCGAATCCGGCGAAGCCCATCGCCGTCGCGATCCGCGCGATCCATTCCCAATCCGGCAGCGCCGCGCCGAGCGGATCCACCGAATGCTGCAGGAGGGTGACAGTGCGTTCGGAATTGACCATCACGCCGTCGGATTCGGCCCACAGCGCCGCCGGCAGCAGCAGATCGGCGTAGGCATTGGTCGCGGTGTCGAGATAGGCGTCCTGGGTGATCACCAGTTCCGCCGCCTCCAGACCGGCGATGACGGTTTTGCGATTCGCCACCGAGGCCACCGGATTACTGCAGATGATCCAGCACGCCTTGATGGTGCCCTCGGCCAGTTCCCGGAACATCTCGATCGTGCCGCGTCCGGATTCGGCGCGAATCGTGCCGGGCGGCAGGTGCCATGCGGTTTCGACGAACCGGCGGTCGGCCTCCACAAGGGCACTGCGCTGGCCGGGCAAACCCGGACCCATGTAGCCCATTTCCCGCCCGCCCATGGCGTTCGGCTGCCCGGTCAGCGAGAACGGACCGCTGCCGGGCCGGCAGATGGCGCCGGTGGCCAGATGCAGATTGCAAACGGCATTGGTGTTCCACGTGCCGTGGGTGGACTGATTGAGTCCCATCGTCCACAGCGTCATCCAGTCACCGGCCGCGCCGATCCACGCGGCGGCGGTGCGAATATCGTCCTCGGCCAGCCCGGTGATCTCGGCGACGCGGTCCGGTGGATAGTCGGCGAGGAACTGCGGCATCGCCTCCCAGCCCTCGGTGTGCGCGGCGATGAATTCGGTGTCGATATCGCCGTTGCCGACCAGCATGTGCAGCAATCCGTTCAGCAGCGCCAGATCCGTGCCGGGTCTGATCTGCAGGAAGAGATCGGCCCGGGCGGCGGTGTCGGTCCGCCGCGGATCCACCACGATCAATTTGGCCCCGGCCTTGAGCCGATCGGCCATGCGCAGGAACAGAATCGGATGACAGTCGGCCATATTCGAGCCGATCACGAAGAACAGATCGGCTCGGTCGAGGTCGTCGTAGGAACCCGGCGGGCCGTCGGCGCCCAGCGATTGTTTGTATCCGGTGCCCGCGCCTGCCATGCACAGCCGTGAATTGGATTCGATATTGATCGTGCGCAGGTAGCCCTTTGCGAGTTTGTTCGCCAGATACTGCGCTTCCAGCGACATCTGCCCGGAGACGTAGAGCGCGACGGCATCGGGACCGTATTCGTCGACGATCGTGCGCAACCGCTGTGCCGCCTGCCGCACGGCCTCCTCGACGGCCAGTTCGACCGGTTCCCGTCCGCGCTGGGGCCGGTGCAGGGCGGTCGTCATCCGCCCGGGCGCACGCATCAATTCGAGGTGGGTGGCGCCTTTGGTGCACAGCCGCCCGGCGTTGACCGGATGCAGTTTGTCGCCGCTCACCTTCGCGATGACGGGTGCGCCGGCCGCGTTCCGCTCGGTCTGCACCGTGATGCCGCAGCCCACGCCGCAGTAGGAGCACGCGGTCCGGACGGTGCTCGTGGAGTTCTCGGCGCTCGACACATCCCCGATGATGGCGAGCCGCCGTTGCGACGGATTTACCGAACGTTATCGGCAGATGACGAAAATCCTCACCACTTCGGCATCTGCACGGTGAGATTTCCGGTTCACGCCCGGTCGGGCGCCGTTTCCGCGGGCGAGACCACGGCGTGCGGTGAGCTACTTCACCCCAGTTTGTAGCCGCGATGCAGTGCGACGATGCCGCCGGTCAGATTGCGCCACTGCACCGACGACCAGCCGGCATCGGCGATCCGCATCGCCAACTGCCGCTGATTGGGCCACGCCCGGATCGATTCGGCCAGGTAGACGTAGGCGTCCGGATTGCTGCTGACGGCCTCGGCGACCTTCGGCAGCACCTTCATCAGGTATTCCATGTAGATCGTGCGGAACGGCCCGAAGACCGGGGTGGAGAACTCCGCCACGACCAGGCGTCCGCCCGGTTTGGTGACGCGCAGCATCTCGCGCAGGGCGGCGTCCGGTTCGGACACGTTGCGCAGGCCGTAGGAGATGGCGACCGCGTCGAAGGAGTCGTCGGCGAACGGCAGGGCGGTGGCGTCGCCGTTCACCATCGGCACCCGGCGGAACCGCCCCGCCTCCAACATGCCCTTGGAGAAGTCCAGGGCCAGGCACCAGGCGCCCGACTTCGCGAATTCGGCGGTGGAGACGCCGGTTCCGGCCGCCAGGTCCAGCACCCGCTCCCCGGGCCGCAGGGCCAGCGCCCGGCGGGTGGCCCAGCGCCAATAGCGGTCCTGCCCGCCGGTGAGCACCGTATTGGTCAGGTCGTACCGCTTCGCGACCCCGTCGAACATGGACGCGACCTCATGCGGTTGCTTGTCCAACGAGGCCCGAAACGACTCTGTCTTCGCCACGGAAGTGACCCTAGCGTCCGCCGCCCGGGGCAAGGACGCGGGCCGGTGCGCGATCACGGGGAGGATTGGGCGCCTGCGCTATTCGCTCGTCCGGCTCGACAGTGCGTAGGCCAGATGCTTGACCATCTCGGTCGCCAGCACCGCCTGACCGGAGGTCGAGAAGTGGATGCGATCCGCGCTGAGCAGGTTGTCGCGATCGTTGACCGGGTGATCCCACATGTCGACGACGACCGCCCCGTAGTCGGCGGCGATTCGGCGGGTGAGATCGTTCATGGTGCGAATTCGCTCGGGCCAGTCGGGAAACGCCGGTACGACATAGGCGCTTGCGAGAGTGAACGTCGTCAGCAGGGCGCCGGTGCTCGCCGCGACGTCGTACATTCGCCGCATCGCTGTGTCGATCTCGTCGAAGTCGGGATCGCGCCGCGTGATGTCGTTCGGACCGCACGGCAGATGCAGCAGGTCCGGACGGAAGTCCACGATGCGGTCGAGTTGGCGGGCCGAGGTCTGCGCCGTGGTGGCCCCGACCTTCGCGGTGCAGAGATAGCGCAGGTCCGGGCGTACGCGCCGCAGTACTTTCACGAGTCGCTCGGGCCAGCCCGCGTTCGAGTAGCCCGGCGTGGGATCGCCGACGCCGGCCGACAGACTGTCGCCGGCCACGCCGAATCGTCGCCACGGCACATCGAACAGCAATGCGGCCGCGGTGGTCTCGGAGAGGCAGAGCGGATCGGATTCCTCGGCTGTGGCCGCGGAGGTGATCGGGGGATTCGACATGATGACCTGCTTCATTTCGATCGACGGGCACGAGGCGTGATCCCGAATGCCGTTGCCACGCCGACGACGGCTACGACCGCGATGAACAGCCAGCCGTGCCGGAAAGCGGTCACCATCCGGTCGGTGGTGTCCAGCGATCCGAGCAGCGCGATCAGCACCGCGACGCCCAGGACGTAGCCGAGTTGGCGGGCGGTGTTCACCACGGCGCTGCCGGTGGCCGACCGTTCCGGCGGCAGATCGACGGCGGCGGAGGCGATCATCGTGGGCAGGGCGAGACCGATGCCGATGCCGGAGATCACCCACCCCGGCAGAACCGCGGTCGCGTACTGCACCGGAGTGGCGGCCGCGAACAGCACCAGCAGGACGCCGGCCGCGAACAGCGCATTGCCCAGGGCCACAACGACTCCCGCTGGTATCCGCCGGATCAGTCGCTGGCTGACGGCGGCGAAGATCGGCACCATGATCGGGCCGGGGACGATGGCGAGCCCGGTTTCGATCGTGCCGAAACGGGCCGCGTTCTCGAGCCACAGCGTGATGCTCAGGAACCACGCCCCGAATGCCGTGCAGAAGGCCAGCACGGTGGCGTTGGCCCAGGCGAACGTCGGCACCCGGAACAGGTCCGGCGGCACCACCGGATCCGGATGCCGGCGCATCCGCAGCACGAACAGGACCACGCCGAGCACCGCCACGGCCGATGCCGTCCACGTCGCGCCGCCGGTCCACGCATCGCTTTCGACCAGCGCCAGCGACAGCGCCCCGATCGCCACGATCAACGCCACCACCCCGAGCGGATCGGGCACGCGGGCGGAGGTGCGCTGCGCGAGATTCGGCACCAGCCATACGGCCGCGAGCCCGGTCACCACACCCACCGGCAGATTGATCAGGAAGACCCAGCGCCAGGAGATCTCGACCAGCGCTCCGCCGACCACCGGGCCGCAGGCCGCGGCGAACGAACTCGTCGTGGCCCAGATCTTCACCGCGCCCGGCACCCGTGCCGGCGGCAGCACCGTGAGCAGCAACCCCAGGCCGGCCGGCGTCAGCGCCGCGGCGCCCACCGCCTGCAGCAGCCGGAACGCCACCAGCGCCCACAGCGTCGGAGCCGCGGCACAGGCCACGCTCGCCGCGGTGAAAAGGCCGAGGCCGGAAAGGAATCCGGCCTTGCGGCCGAAGCGATCGGAGAATCGGCCCGCCGGAATCAACAGGGCCGCGTAGACGATCGCGTAGCCGTTGAGCACCCAGCTCACATCGGCCAGTGACGATCCCCGGTAGGACTCGCCGATCTTCGTGAAGGCCACGTTCACCACGAAGACGTCGAGCATCGCCACGAATGCGGCCGAGCACAGGATCCACACGATCGCCGTCGAACGGTCCCGGACCGGCGTGGATTCGTCCGCGGTCACGGACTGTTCGGCTGTTACGCCATCCATCAGGCATCCCTTCTCGTCACCATCGGCGGTGCCGTCGCGCGCCGACGTGATCGAAAGAATACGGTCGACCGTATGTTTAAGGCAATAGATCGATTCGCGGCGATCGGTGACATACGATCGACCGTATGGTCGTATCCGAGGAGCGCGAGACAGCGGAAAGTGCCGATCAGCGGCTACGCCGCGGTGCGCGCTCGCGCCGCGCGGTGACCCGCCGTGCGATCGAGATCGCCTCGGTGGACGGACTCGACGGGCTGAGTTTCGGCCGGTTGGCCGAGGATCTCGAGGTCAGCAAGGCCGGCATCCAGACCCTGTTCCGAACCAAGGAGAAGCTGCAACTCGCGACCGTCGACGCGGCGCGGGAGGTGTTCGTGGAGACCGTCGTCCGCCCGGCGCGGGACGCCCCGGCGGGCATCGCGCGGCTTCGCGCCCTCGTCGACCGATGGATCGACTATGTCGAGCGCCCGGTATTTCCCGGCGGATGCTTCTTGGGCGCGAATCTGCCCATTTTCGACAGCCGGCCGGGGCCGGTCCGCGACGCATTGCGCGAACAGCAGCGCGACTGGGTCGCCGTTCTGGCAGCGCAGTTCCGGCGCGCGGTCGACGCCGGCGAGATCGCCGACGTGGATCCCGAGGCGGCCGGCTTCGAGGTCGCGGCTGTCCTGAATGCCGTCAACGTCGCGCTGCGCCTCGGCGACGGCGACAGCGTGGCCATGGCACGAGGGGTCATCGACCGTCTGCTCCGGAAGGCAGCCTGAACCGTCGGGCGCGCCGGGTCGGCTCGGGATCGCCTGCGATACGGCGCTTCACGCGCTGCGGTGCAGAGCTTCCTGCCCGCCGATCACTTCGTGATAGTGCCCCATCAGCTCGGTGCAGATCGCGGGCCAGGTGCGGTGCAACACCGATTTGCGTGCCGCGCCGGCGAATCGGGCTCGCAGCGCCGGATCACGCAGCGCCGCAACCGCACTCGGCAGCAGTTCCGCGAACCGGTCGACGGGAAGCAGATATCCGTTGCGGCAGTGGGCGATCAGATCGCGCGGACCGCCGGCATCGGGTCCGATCACGGGAGTGCCGCACGCCAGCGCCTCCTGCACGCCCTGGCAGAAGGTCTCGTGCTCGCCCGGGTGGACCATCAGGTCCAGGCTCGCATAGGCCTGGGCGAGTTCGGCGCCGCCGAGTTCGCCGGTGAAGACGGCCGCCGGCAGCAGGCGTTGCAGATGCGCTCGCTCCGGTCCGTCGCCGACCACGACCAGCCGGATATCGGGATCGTCCGCCAGCGCGGCGAGACGTTCGACATGTTTCTCCGGCGCCAACCGGCCGACGAATCCGACCACCAGCCGGTCACCGTCCGCCCACCGTGCGTGCACGTCGGCGTCGCGTGCGCCGGGTGTGAACCGCACGGCATCCACGCCACGGGCCCAGCGGTGCACGCGGGCGATTCCGTGCCGCTCGAGGTCGTCCATCGCCGCCGTCGAGGGCGCCAGGGTGCGCGCCGCGCGATTGTGGATGCGCCGCGTCCACGCCCATGCCGCCCGGTGTGCCG
Organism: Nocardia sp. NRRL WC-3656; assembly: GCF_000720265.1. Lineage (NCBI taxonomy): Bacteria > Bacillati > Actinomycetota > Actinomycetes > Mycobacteriales > Nocardiaceae > Nocardia > Nocardia sp. NRRL WC-3656. The sequence goes on from NZ_JOJF01000013.1 coordinate 123,686, forward strand.
CGCTCAATCCGTAGCTGGCCGCGAATCCGGCGACATCGGTCTGATACACGGCCACGGCCGGCAGATCCAGGCGCAAGGCGGCCGCCGCACCGCCCGCACCGAGCAGGAAGGGTGAGGCCAGATGCACCACATCGGCATCGAAATCCTCGATCGCCGAGGTCAGCAGCGGTTGCGGCAGGCCCACCGGGAGTGAACTGACCCGGGGCACCATGACCGCCGGCATCCGGATCACCGGAAAGCGGCCGTACGAGCGAGGCGCCGCGGCCTGGCCGCGGGGAGTGTCCGGGGCGATGACGAGCGCATCGTGTCCGTTGCGGTCCAGGTGGGCCAGGACCTGCAGCACGGAGTTCACGACACCGTTCATATTCGGCAGAAACGATTCGGAGACGATCGCTACACGCACCCCTGCAGTGTGCGATGCGCGGCACGCCAGGACACCACACCCATATGACGGATGTGCGAAGTTCGGGCGAACAGCTAGCCGGAGGTGCGCACCGAACGGCGCTCGAAGCGGCGCACCACCAACAGCACCGGCAGCGCCACCACCCACACCACCACGATCACCGACAGCGCCGGAATGACCGCCACCCGGGCGTCGCGCCCGGCGACCCGGACCAATTCCGGATCGCTGCGGCTGTATTCGACATTGATCCGCTCGCCGGCGGTGAGTTTGGTGGGATACAGCACCCCCACCTTCGGATTGTGCGTCACACCGTCCGGCGTCACGTAGGTGACCGCGGACCGCAGCCGGCCCGCCGACAACACTTCCGCGCTGGTCACGCCCTTGTCGGAGCTGATCAACATGTCGTCGCGCCACGCCGCCAGCACCAGCAGTACGGCCAGCACGCTCACCGCGGTGGCGATCACCACGAGCGTGATCCGGGTCCGGCGCAGCCGAGGCGAACCGGCCTCGGCTCGGTGCTCGCGCGCAGCAGACTCGGTGGTTTCCGACACCGCAACAGGCTATTGCATGCTTCCGATAGCGTGTGCGGTCATGTCCCGAAACTTCCGCTTCACCGTGTCATACACCGTCCCGGTCGAGGAATTGCACCGGGCGCTCACCAGCGACGAATTCTGGCAGGCCCGCTTCGAGGGCGCCGAGACCGCGACCATCGAGCTGGCGCACCCGAACGGGCCCGGCACCATCCATCTGCGCATGACCGAGACGGCCCGCCAGGACAAGGTTCCCGCCATCGTCCGCAAGGTGCTCAAGGCCGAACTGGTGCTCGAACGCACCGACGACTGGGGTCCGCTGGAGGGCAATTCCGCCGCGGGCACCTTCTCGGCGACCTCCTCGGGCATTTCCTCCGAGATGACCGGCAAATACCTGCTGCGGGCCGCGGGCACCGGCTCCGAACTGGAGGTCAGCGGCAGCGTGAAGGTGAAGGTGCCGCTGGTCGGCGGGGCCATCGAGCCACTGGCCGAACAGTTGCAGCACCGGGTGGTGAACAGCGAGCGCAAATTCGTCGAGCAGTACTTCGCCGCCAAATCCGGGACATAGATCCGGCACATCGCGGAAAGTGGGTGCGAGCAGCGCGGCCGCTCGCACCCGTCGCACGATCGGCTACTGCGCCCCCGGACCGAAAGCGCCACCGTCGAATTCACGCTGTTCGACCAGGACGAGCCAATTGCCGGAGTTGTCGCGCATCACCGCTTCCACGCCGTACGGGCGCTCGGCGGGCGGCTGCACGAAGTCGACACCCTTGGCGGTGAGCTCCTCGTAGGCCTTCTGGCAGTTCTCGGTGCGCAACCCCAGCGCGCCCATGGTGCCGTTGCCGAGTGAGCGGCGGATCGCCTCGGCCATCGTCTCGTCGAGCGGCGGCCCCGGCACCATCAGCGTCACCTCGAGTTCGGGGTGATCCGGTTGGGCCACGGTGACCCAGCGGAAGCCGTTGTCGCCCATGGAGATATCGGCGGTTTCCACGAAGCCCAGCTTGTCGATGTACCACTGCTTGGCCGCGGACTGATCGGTCACATACACGGTGACCAGCGATACGTTGGTGATGGTCGTCATGAGCTCAGGCTATGAGCCCGCGGCGCCCGCCGGCTTCTCCGAAATTGCGCCACCGGGATCGGGCGCGGGCTCCGGCGGTTTCCGATCGGAGAGCCCGTGCATGAACACATAACACCCCGGAATGCGCGGGACTCCGTCCGCCGCGAATTTCGCCTGATAGGCCGACGGCGTCATCCCCACCAGTTCGGTGAATTTGCGGCTGAACGAGCCCAGGCTGGTGTACCCGACCAGCATGCACGCCTCGGTCACGGTGATGTTGGTGGCGCGCAACAGGTCCTGCGCGCGTTCGATGCGCCGCTCGGCCAGATACAGCGCGGGGGTGCGGCCGTAGGTGGCGGCGAAACAGCGCAGGAAATGATATTTCGACACCCCCGCGGTCGCGGCCAGCTCGTCCACGTCGAGGGGACGGGCGTATTCGCGATCCACCAGATCCCGCGCCCGGCGCAGATGCGGCAGCAGGTCCTCCGGCACCGACGGCGTTCGATCGCGACGCGGACGTGCCCCGCCGCGGTCGTTCTCGCTGCGACTGTCCACGCTGCCTCCTGCCCGCCCGTCGGCGCCGCGTATCGCTAGCTGAACGGCGCCGGATCGTCGAAACGCAGTGATGCCCGGCCAGCTGCCCGCCAGGCCCTGGCGGTGAGGTCGGCATCCTCCTCGTCGACGAGATTGCCCATCACCCGCACGGCCGTGCGCTGCAGCAGCGCCGAGCGCATCACCGGCGGTCCGCCGGTCGGCACCATCCGCGGGTGGGTGGCCAGCGCCGCGATCCGGCGGGCCACCGAGAAGGTGCGCCCGTAGCGGGCCCGCAGCAGATCCGGCCACACCGTGGTCAGATCCGGTTCGCCGAGCAGCCCGGACAGCAGATGCCCGCCCTCGAGCCCGTAGTCGATGCCCTCGCCGTTGAGCGGATTCACACATCCGGCGGCATCGCCCACCAGCACCCAGTTGCGGCCCGCGATATTCGACACCGCCCCGCCCATCGGCAACAGCGCCGAGGCGACGGCCCGCGCCTCGCCCTCGAACTGCCACTCCGGCCTGCGCAGCGAAACATAATGCTGCAGAAGCGGTTTCAACGCGATATGCGAAGGCCGGCGTTCGGTGGCCAGTGAGCCCACGCCGATGTTGACCTCGCCGTTGCCGAGCGGGAACACCCAGCCGTAGCCGGGCACCAGACCGCCCTCGGCATCACGCAATTCCAGATGCGACGTGATCCATTCGTCGTCGCTGCGGGCGGAGCGGATGTAGGCGCGTGCGGCCACGCCGTAGGCGAAGCGGCGATGCCAGACGCGGCCCAGCAACTTCCCGACCGGCGAGCGCACCCCGTCGGCGACGATGAGGATGTCGCAGCGGATCTCCCGCGCGCCCGATTCGGTCTGCACGGTGACACCGGTGACCCGATCGTCCGCGCGCGCCACATCGACCACCCGCACTCCGTCGACCATGCGGGCACCCCATTTGACCGCGGTCTCGCGCAGTTTGTCGTCGAGTTCGGTTCGGGGAACGGCACTTCCGTAGGTGGGAAAGGACCCGCCCGGCCAGGGCAGCAGTGCCTCCCGGCCGAATCCGGCCATCCGCAGGCCCCGGTTGACGGTATGCGCGCGCAGCCAATCGCCGAGCCCGAGCGCCTCCAGTTCCGCCGTGGCGCGCGGCGTCAATCCGTCGCCGCAAGTCTTGTCCCGGGGGAAGACCGCGGAATCGGTGAGCAACACCTCGCGCCCCGTGCGCGCCGCCCACGCCGCCGCCGCCGAACCGGCCGGTCCCGCACCCACCACCAGCACCTCGACGTGCTCGGGCAGGACCGTGCCGCCCTCCCGTTCCGGTGCTGTCGAACCGCCGTGAGCTGAACCCATAGCCCAATAGTGGCAGAGGTGCAGCTCCCGGTTCGCTCGGGCGGCTTTTGGGCCGAGCCGATCGGTAGGGGCCGGGAGACCGCTACCCGGGTGAGCGCTGAAGAGATTCCGTCGAACCAGGTAGCCGCTGCCGACTTCTGGGTATGCACTTCCGGGACGGTGCTCCAACCCAGTTTTCGGCCGCCTCGATTTTGGACCGACGGAGCGAGGGAGCGCAGCGACTGAGCGGAGGAGGGAAAAATCGAGGCCCAGGGGGCCGAAAACCCGCCGGAGCGAAGCGGAGGCCACAGGCAGAGTGACGGTGTTCATGGGAGCGGGGAGGGCAACACGCTAGGTTCTTCGGTGTGGGGACGGACGCGGCATTGGGAGAAGACATGAGTGCATCGGCTGTGAGCGATGAAAGCACCGTGGTTGCCGGGGTCGATCTCGGCGATCCCGAGCTCGCGGCGACCGTGCGCAACGGGCTCGACGAGGTGGAGAAGCTGCTGGTCAGCGAGCTCTCCGATGGGGAGGACTTCCTGCTGGAAGCCGCGCTGCACCTGGCGCGCGCCGGCGGTAAGCGGTTCCGGCCGCTGTTCACCATCCTCACCGGCCAGCTCGGCCCGCGCCCGACCGACCCCGATCTGATCACCGCCGGCACGGTGGTGGAACTGGTGCATCTGGCCACGCTCTACCACGACGACGTGATGGACGAGGCGTCCATGCGCCGCGGCGCCCCCAGTGTGAACTCCCGATGGGGCAACAGCATCGCCATCCTCTCCGGCGACTACCTCTTCGCACACGCCTCCCGGCTGGTGTCCACCCTCGGCCCGGACGCGGTACGCATCATCGCCGAGACCTTCGCCGAACTGGTCACCGGTCAGATGCGGGAAACCTTGGGCGCCAAGAAATCTCAGGATCCGGTCGAACACTATCTGCGGGTGGTGTGGGAGAAGACCGGCTCGCTGATCGCCGCGTCGGGGCGCTTCGGCGGCACCTTCTCCGGTGCGAGCCTCGACGACGTCGAGCGGCTGGCACGCCTGGGCGACGCCGTCGGCACCGCCTTCCAGATCTCCGACGACATCATCGACATCTCCTCGGTATCCGAGCAGTCCGGTAAGACGCCCGGCACCGACCTGCGCGAGGGTGTGCACACCCTGCCGGTGCTGTACGCGCTGCGCGACGAGGGCGCCGAGGGCGACCGGCTGCGCACGCTGCTGGCCCGGCCGCTGGAATCCGACGACGAGGTCGCCGAGGCGCTGGAACTGCTCTCGCGCTCGCGCGGCATGGTCCTGGCCAAGCAGAAGCTGCAGGGCTACGCCGATATCGCGCACGCCGAGCTCTCGGCCCTGCCGCAGGGCCCGGCCAACGACGCGTTGGAACGCCTGGTCCGATACACCATCGAGCGGGTCGGCTGAGCCTTCCGTCGCGGCGGCCGACGGGGTGCACGGACAGCCGGTTCGCGCTGGTGTGATCGATATCGCAGCGCGGAGAGCCGGACCGCGGGCGGAACCCGAGTTCGCCGCCGATCGTTGATCCGACATGCATGGTTACGCGAACGGTTTGAAGACCTTCGGGCTCATGGTGGGCCTGTCGGCACTGATCGTGTTCGCAGGTGCGATGTTCCGCAACCCCACGATTCTGATCATCGCCATCCTGCTGGCCGTGGGCATGAACGCCTACGCCTATTTCAGCAGCGACAAGCTGGCCCTGCGGGCCATGCACGCGCAGCCGGTATCCGAACTCGAAGCGCCCGTGATGTACAAGATCGTGCGCGAGCTGGCTACCACCGCGCGCCAGCCCATGCCGCGGCTGTACATCAGCCCGACGAACGCGCCCAACGCGTTCGCCACCGGTCGCAACCCGCGCCATGCGGCGGTGTGCTGTACCAGCGGCATCCTGCAGATCCTCGACGAACGGGAACTGCGCGCGGTGCTCGGCCACGAACTGTCGCACGTCTACAACCGCGACATCCTGATCTCCTCGGTGGCCGGCGCCCTTGCCGCGGTCATCTCCGGCCTCGCCAACCTGGCCTTCTTCGCGAGCATGTTCGGCGGCGGCAGTCGCGACGGTGAAGGCACGAACATCCTCGGCGTGTTGTTGGTCTCACTGCTGGGCCCGATCGCCGCCACCCTGATCAAACTCGCCGTCTCCCGGTCCCGCGAGTACCAGGCCGATCAGGACGGCGCCGAACTCACCGGCGACCCGCTGGCCCTGGCCTCGGCGCTGCGCAAACTCGAACGCGGCACGCAGGCCGCGCCGCTGCCGCCCGAGCCGCAGCTGACCGCGCAGTCACACCTGATGATCGCCAATCCCTTCCGGGCGGGCGACAAGATGGCGCGCTGGTTCTCCACCCACCCGCCGATGGGCGAGCGCATCCAGCGCCTCGAGCACATGGCCGGCGGGCCCCGCAGGTACTAGCGGTAGTTGACGAACTGCAGGGCCACGTCCAGGTCCGCACCCTTGAGCAGGGCGATGACGGCCTGCAGATCGTCGCGCTTCTTACCGCTGACCCGCAGTTCGTCGCCCTGGATCTGCGCCTTCACGCCCTTGGGGCCCTCGTCGCGGATCTTCTTGGCGATCTTCTTCGCGTTCTCCGGGGAGATGCCCTGGACCAGGGTGCCGGTGATCTTGTAGGTCTTGCCGGAGGCCGCCGGCTCGCCCGCGTCGAAGGCCTTCAGCGAGATGTCGCGGCGGATCAGCTTCTCCTTGAACACCTCCAGCGCCGCCTTCACCCGTTCCTCGGATTCGGCCGACAGCACGATCTTCTCTTCACCCGACCACTCGATGCTCGCACCCGTGCCGCGGAAGTCGTAGCGGGTGTTGAGCTCCTTGGCCGCCTGGTTGAGGGCGTTGTCGACCTCCTGCCGGTCGACCTTGCTGACGACATCGAATGACGAATCGGCCACGCTGCGCTCCTGTCTGACGGCTCACATTTCACCCGGAACTCCGGTAGGGAACTTTCTACCCCGGCCGCCGCGCAGCGGTCACGGCACCCCCGCTGGCCAGCCGGTTTGCATCCGGGCGCCCTGGTCGTTGTATTCTGCTCTGCGCGCTGGCAACAGTGCGAAAGGCGGATTGCCCGAGTGGCCAAAGGGAGCTGACTGTAAATCAGCCGCGCAAGCTTCGGAGGTTCGAATCCTTCATCCGCCACCCTCTCAGGGCTCCTCCTACTCGGGAGGAGCCCTCGTCATTTTCGAGGGTGATTTGTGGGGGCCCGGCCCCCACACCCCCACGCCGGGAGGGCTTCGCCCCCGGACCCCCCTTCCAGCTGGTGGCGTTTCTCGCGTCGGTTGCGTTCCCGAGCGGTCGTTCTCGGTCCTAACACCGTTCGGTGCAACCTCGGGGGATCGTTCGTTCGCGGCGGCGGAGCCGGTGCAGAAAATACGGCTCTTACCAGCTGGTTTGGTAACTATGCTGGGGAGTGTGTAACCTCGTTCAAGGCTTCAGCGCCCCGGGTTCGAGGATTCGAGTTCGGAGCGAATGTAGCCATGCCCCCTTAGCTCAGTCGGCAGAGCGTTTCCATGGTAAGGAAAAGGTCAACGGTTCGATTCCGTTAGGGGGCTCGCCGGATTGCCGGTGGTGACCGACTCGGCACTCCACACAGAGCCGAACCTGGTTCCGCCCGCATTGCCGCGCATATGGCGGTGTAGCTCAGGCGGTAGAGCAAACGACTCATAATCGTTGTGTCGCCGGTTCGAGTCCGGCCATCGCTACCCATACTGATTGACCCTCTAGGTTGACCGGAAAGAAGGCATAATCGTGGCCGCGAAGTCCACCGATGTCCGGCCAAAGATCACCTTGGCCTGCGAGCAGTGCAAGCATCGCAACTACATCACCAAGAAGAACCGGCGCAACGACCCGGATCGTCTGGAGCTGAAGAAGTTCTGCCCGAACTGCGGCACCCACCGGGCGCACCGCGAATCTCGCTAGATCTCATCGCGTGCACGCTGCCGCGCGCGAAGTCGGCGCCCGGATCCAGGGAGGTCTGTCGATGACCTTCCCGGATATTCGTGGACCGCGCCGACCCATGCAGCACTCCATGCCGGAGCAGGTTTCCCGACCCGCTCCGGCATTTGCTGTACATGCGGTAGTTTCACGCTCCGCAGACTCCCGGTAGCGGAGTCAGATAGGGACCTACTTTCCGTGACAATCAACACCGGAACCGATGCCGTGGACGCGCAGACCGCCGACAGTGAACCGTTCGACCCCTCGGCCCACGCCGCCGCCATGGTCGGGCACCACTACCGCGTCGACGACTACTACGAGGTCGGGCGCGAGAAGGTGCGCGAGTACGCACGCGCGGTGCAGGACTACCACCCCGTGCACTGGGACGAGAGCGTCGCCCGCGACTACGGCCACGACGGCCTGCTCGCACCGGTGACATTCATCTCCCTGGTCGGCATCCTGGCCCAGCGCAAGCTGTTCGAGCAGGTCGTCACGGGTTACGACCTGAGCCAGATCATGCAGACCGACCAGATCCTGGAATTCCACCGCCCGATCCGGGTCGGCGACCAGCTCACCTGCGACGTCTACCTGCACTCGTTCCGGCAGGCCTTCGGCGGCGACATCATCGTCACCAAGAACATCGTCACGGCGCAGAACGACGAGCTGGTGCTCACCACCTACACCACCCTGGTCGGCCGCAGCGGCGGTGACGTCGATCCCAACATCGCCGACGCGGTCCGCAACATCCTCATGCACGGCATGGGTGAGGCCCCCGACCGTCCCACCGCCGAGCCGCCCATCACCGCGCCCCCGGTGCCGGTGACCACCGTTCCCGAGGTCACCGTCAGCAGCCACACGCGCTCGTTCGACAGCGTGGCCGTCGGCGACGAGCTGCCGGCTCGCGTCGTCCGGCTCACCCGCGGCGATCTGGTGAACTACGCCGGCGTCTCCGGTGACGCGAACCCGATCCACTGGAGCGACGAGGTCGTGGCACTCGCCGGCCTGGACAACGTGGTCGCGCACGGCATGCTGACCATGGGCCTGGGCGGCGGATTCGTCACCTCCTGGCTCGGTGATCCGGGCGCGGTGAAGGAATACAACGTGCGGTTCACCAGCCCCGTCTACGTGCCCAGCGATCATCCGGCCGAGGTCGAATACACCGGCAAGGTGAAGTCGGTGGATCCGGAGAACCGCACCGCCGTGATCGCGATCGTCGCCAAATCCGGCGGCCGGAAGATCTTCGGACGTGCGACCGCGACGGTGCAGCTGGCATGATGGTCGGCGGGCCGGTAAGCCGCTTCGCGGTGGCGGACGGCCCGATTGGCTATCCGCCGGGGCGGTAACGTACACTCGGATTTCTGGGGTCGCCAGCCACTGCGCGCTGCTCTGAGGGGCTGGTTCCGGGCGGGTGACCGCCGGGGCCGGCACACCGGCGGAGCGGCGCGCGTGTTGTGTGGCCCCGGGTTGGCACAACTGAATAAGCACCGTGCTGGATGACATTGCGATTCCAGCCGAAGGGGCGTAGCTCAATTGGCAGAGCAGCGGTCTCCAAAACCGCAGGTTGCAGGTTCAAGTCCTGTCGCCCCTGCACTGGATGCCAGCGACGAGAGAGGGTTCACGTGAGCGACGAGCGGGACATTCGCCACGGCGCGCATGCCGCCGATGACGAAGACACCGCTGCGGTCAGCCGGCCGAGTGGTAAGCGGTCGACTCGCCGGGCTCGCGCCGGATCCTCCTCGGACACCGGCTCCGTCGCCACGATCGACCGTGGTGACAGCTCGGATTCGGCATCGCGTAAGGCGTCCAAGTCGGCGGGGAAGAAGAAGACCGCCGAACGCGGTCGGGGCAATCCCTTCAAGCGTCTGGTGAAGTTCCTGCGGGAAGTCATCGCGGAACTGCGCAAGGTGATCTGGCCCAACCGCAAGCAGATGGTCACCTATACAAGCGTTGTCCTGGTGTTCGTGATCTTCATGGTCGCGTACATCAGCGGGTTGGACCTGGCGTTCATCAAGGGTGTCAACTGGCTGTTCGGCTAGCTGACCGGGTGCGTCAGGAGCGGAGCCTGCGGAGCGACCCATGGGCGCTGCTAGCCGTCCGCCACGCGAGGACGGAAACCATCCGCCGGATTCACCGCCGGCGTAGTGGATGTACGTGACGACACAGGAAGCGAGTGCCCAGTGAGCACCCCGGAGAACGGCACAACCGACGAGTTCCCGGTCGACGACGAGGCGGCGGAGACGGCCGTCGACGAGGCGACCGTCTCGGACGGTACCGAGGCGTCCTCCGGCGAAGTCGCGGGCGACACCGATACCGACGTATCCGCGGAGCCCGCGGCACCGGAAGAGCCTGCCGACCCCGTCGCCGAGATGAAGGCCGCGCTGCGTCGCGCCCCCGGTGACTGGTACGTCATCCACTCCTACGCCGGTTACGAGAACAAGGTGAAGACCAACCTCGAGACCCGCGTGCAGAACCTGGGCCTCGAGGACTACATCTTCCAGGTCGAGGTGCCGACCGAGCAGGTCACCGAGATCAAGAACGGCCAGCGCAAGAACGTGCAGCGCAAGGTGCTGCCCGGTTACATCCTGGTCCGGATGGATCTCAACGACGAATCGTGGGGCGCGGTCCGCAACACCCCCGGCGTCACCGGCTTCGTCGGCGCCACCTCCCGCCCGTCGCCGCTGACGATCAACGACGTGGTCAAGTTCCTGGTCCCGGCCGAGCAGCAGCAGAAGAAGCCGGCCGCCGCCGCGGCGGGTGCCGCCGCGTCCACGTCGGAGACCGTCACCGAGGCCGCGGCCAAGCCGGCCATCGAGGTCGACTTCGAGGTCGGCGAGTCGGTCACCGTCATGGACGGCCCGTTCGCGACGCTGCCGGCCAGCATTTCCGAGGTCAACGCCGAACAGCAGAAGCTGAAGGTGCTGGTGTCGATCTTCGGTCGCGAGACCCCGGTCGAACTCGCCTTCACGCAGGTCGCGAAGATCTAAGACTTCCGGGGTTCCGCCCCCGGGACAGGCTTACGGAAGTCCGTAAGGAACCTAAACCAAGGAAAGAAAGATGCCCCCCAAGAAGAAGAAGGTCGCCGGGCTCATCAAGCTCCAGATCCAGGCCGGTGCGGCCAACCCGGCCCCGCCGGTGGGTCCCGCGCTGGGTCAGCACGGCGTCAACATCATGGAGTTCTGCAAGGCGTACAACGCCGCGACCGAGTCGCAGCGCGGCAACGTCATCCCGGTCGAGATCACGGTCTACGAAGACCGCTCGTTCGACTTCAAGCTGAAGACTCCGCCCGCCGCCAAGCTGCTGCTGAAGGCCGCCGGTGTGCAGAAGGGCTCCGCCGAGCCGCACCGCAACAAGGTCGCCACGGTCACCATGGACCAGGTCCGTGAGATCGCCAAGACCAAGCAGGAAGATCTGAACGCCAACGACATCGATCAGGCGGCCAAGATCATCGCGGGTACCGCTCGCTCGATGGGTATCACCGTCGCCGACTGACGGTCCCCGTCTCCGCCGGTGACCGGCGGGATGTGCGTGGGAGGGACGGCCAGTCCCGACAACCACTTCTGACTTACGAACAGGACAGAGAATCATGGCAAAACGAAGCAAGGCTTATCTCGAGGCGGCCGCCAAGGTCGACCGCTCCCAGCTCTACACTCCGCTGTCGGCCACCCGGCTGGCGAAGGAGACCGCGACCACGAAGACCGACGCGACCGTCGAGGTCGCCGTCCGTCTGGGCGTCGACCCCCGCAAGGCCGACCAGATGGTCCGCGGCACCGTCAACCTGCCGCACGGCACCGGTAAGACCGCGCGCGTCATCGTGTTCGCGGCCGGCGAGAAGGCCGCCGAGGCCGAGGCCGCCGGTGCCGACGCCGTGGGCGCCGAGGATCTGATCGAGCGCATCCAGGGCGGCTGGCTGGACTTCGACGCCGCGATCGCCACCCCGGACCAGATGGCCAAGGTCGGCCGCATCGCGCGTGTGCTGGGCCCCCGCGGCCTGATGCCGAACCCGAAGACGGGCACGGTCACCACCGATGTGACCAAGGCCGTCAACGACATCAAGGGCGGCAAGATCAACTTCCGCGTCGACAAGCAGGCCAACCTGCACTTCGTGATCGGCAAGGCCTCCTTCGACGAGAAGAAGCTGGTCGAGAACTACGGCGCCGCGCTGGAGGAGATCCTGCGTGTGAAGCCGTCGACCGCCAAGGGGCGCTACGTCAAGAAGGTGACGATTTCGACGAACACCGGACCGGGCATCCCGGTGGACCCGAACCGCACCCGCAACCTCACCGAAGAGGACGCGTAAGCGTAGGTAGCTTTCGAATCCGAAGGGCCGGTAGGGATTTCCCCGCCGGCCCTTCGGCATTTCGGGAATTGCGGCGGAGTAGAGGCCTGCAGAAACGGCCGATTTTGGGTTTCAGCTGCTCATCCGCTATTCTGTACTGCGGTCGCTGACCAGTTTGGCGATCACCCCCAATCGTTCTACCGAAGACCGTTGGTTGCTGCCGTCAGGCAGTCGAAGGTCCGGCGATATTGCCGGCGGCCCACGCAGGGAGAGCCGAGGTGAGGGACGACATATGGGCCGTGTGTTCATGTCGAGTTTCCTGTGCGCCCCGGGACCACTCTGCGTCCGGGGCGTTTGCTTTGTCGCCGGGTCGACGTAGCCTCCCCGGGCCCAGCCTCCGTGAGTCGGTAGTTCATCGCAGAACCGACCATCCAGAGAGGAGGCGAAGTATGGCGAAACCAGAGAAGGTCACCGCGGTCGCGGAGATCACCGAGCAGTTCAAGAGCGCTACGGCCACCGTGGTCACGGAATACCGTGGTCTGTCGGTCGGCAGCCTCACCCAGCTGCGTCGTGCGCTGGGCAGCAATGCCACCTACTCCGTCGCCAAGAACACCCTGGTCAAGCGTGCGGCCGCCGAGGCGGGCGTCGAAGGCCTGGATGACTTGTTCGTCGGTCCGACCGCGATCACCTTCATCACCGGTGAGCCGGTCGACGCCGCCAAGGCCCTCAAGACCTTCGCCAAGGACAACAAGGCGCTGGTCATCAAGGGTGGCTACATGGACGGCGCCCCGCTGTCGGTCTCCGAGGTCGAGCGCATCGCCGACCTGGAGTCGCGCGAGGTGCTGCTGGCCAAGCTGGCCGGCGCCATGAAGGGCAACCTGACCAAGGCGGCCGGCCTGTTCGCCGCGCCGGCCGGCCAGGTGGCTCGCCTGTTCGCCGCGCTCGAGGACAAGCAGCGCGCCGCGGGCGGTGCCGAGGCGGCTCCCGCCGCCGACGCCGAATAAGCCGACACGAACAAGTCGACAAACCAACTCTTATCTCCCCGCCGACGCGGGGATGAACTACCGAAAGGAAACACCATGGCCAACGTGGACGAGCTGCTCGAGACCATCGGCAACATGACCCTGCTGGAGCTCTCGGACTTCGTCAAGAAGTTCGAGGAGAAGTTCGAGGTCACCGCCGCCGCTCCGGTCGCGGTTGCCGCTGTCGCCGGTGGCGCTGCCGCCGGTGGCGCCGAGGCCGCCGAGGAGCAGGACGAGTTCGACGTCATCCTCGAGGGTGCCGGCGACAAGAAGATCCAGGTCATCAAGGTCGTGCGCGAGATCGTCTCCGGCCTGGGCCTGAAGGAAGCCAAGGACCTGGTCGAGGGCGCCCCGAAGCCGATCCTGGAGAAGGTCGCCAAGGACGCCGCCGAGGCCGCCAAGGCCAAGCTGGAAGACGCCGGCGCGAAGGTTTCCGTCAAGTAATTTGCGGTAATCGAGTCCGGAAAAGGGCGGTCCCGTTGCGGGGCCGCCCTTTTCGCATTTCCGTGGTGAATGTTGTGAACCGCCGCGACCAGCTCATTACCGTCGACATTTCTACCGACCAGTCAGGTAGGGTGTCCTGCACCAGCGGCATGCGATACAGTGGCCGCACCCCAGTGTGACGCGTCACACCGCGCTGAAATACGGTGACGCGGCCATGGGCGCTCGTCAGAAGAAATATGGAGGTCGGCGTGGGCGTCGAAGTCAGGACCGAAGGTGTTACGAAATCTTTCGGGTCCCAGCGGATTTGGCAGGATGTCACTCTGACTCTGCCCACGGGGGAAGTCAGCGCTCTGCTCGGCCCCTCCGGTACCGGTAAGTCGGTGTTCCTGAAGTCGCTGATCGGTCTGCTGCGCCCCGAGCGCGGCTCGATCTACATCGACGGCACCGACATCACCACCTGCTCCAACAAAGAGCTCTACGAGATCCGCAAGTTGTTCGGCGTTCTGTTCCAGGACGGCGCGCTGTTCGGTTCGATGAACCTGTTCGACAACGTGGCCTTCCCGCTGCGCGAGCACACCAAGAAGAGCGAATCCGAGATCAAGCAGATCGTGATGGAGAAGCTCGAGCTGACCGGTCTGCTCGGCGCCGAAGGCAAACTGCCCGGCGAGATCTCCGGTGGTATGCGCAAGCGTGCCGGCCTGGCCCGCGCGCTGGTGCTGGACCCGCAGATCATCCTCGTCGACGAGCCGGACTCCGGTCTGGACCCGGTGCGTACCACCTATCTGTCGCAGCTGCTGATCGACATCAATGCGCAGATCGACGCGACGATTCTGATCGTTACCCACAACATCAACCTGGCTCGTAGCGTGCCCGACAACATCGGCATGCTGTTCCGCCGCCAGTTGGTCATGTTCGGCCCGCGCGAGGTTCTGCTGACCTCCGAGGAGCCGGTGGTCAAGCAGTTCCTCAACGGCCGCATGGTCGGTCCGATCGGTATGTCGGAGGAGAAGGACGAGGCCCAGATGGCGCGCGAGCAGGCGCTCGCCGACGCCGGCCACTACGACAACGGCACCGAGGAAATCGAGGGCATCATCCCGCAGATGAAGGCCACCCCCGGTATGCCCGTGCGCCAGGCCGTGGAACGCCGTCGCCGCCGCGTACTCGAGATCATGCACACGCTGCCGCATCAGGCGCAGGTCGCGATCCGCGAGTCGATGGAGGAGAACGGCGATACACAAGTCCTGCCGGCCTACACGAGTAACGCTCCGCAATATCAGGGCGGCACGTACGACACCACCGTGCGACACGACACAACCAACGGGTAACATACGCAACCGTGAATCAACCCCTGGCACGGCTGCGCACTCCGGTCGAGTCGGGATTTGCGCAGGCCGGCAACATATTTGCGCTGCTCATTTCCGTGGCACGCAACACCCTGCGCAGGCCTTTCCAATGGCGTGAGTTCATCGAGCAGTCGTGGTTCATCGCGAGTGTCTCGATCCTGCCCGCCGCACTGGTGGCAATCCCGTTCGGCGCCGTTGTGGCATTGCAGACCGGTTCACTTATCAAGCAGCTCGGTGCTGAATCCTTCACCGGCGCAACCAGTGTGCTGGCAACCGTGCAGCAGGCCGCTCCCGTCGTCACCGCGCTGATCATCGCCGGTGCCGCGGGTTCGGCCGTCGCTGCCGACCTCGGCTCCCGCACCATTCGCGAAGAGATCGACGCGATGGAGGTGCTCGGCATCGATCCGGTGCAGCGCCTCGTCGTGCCGCGCGTCCTCGGCATGATGCTGGTGGCGCTGTTGCTCAACGGCCTGGTTTCGGTGGTCGGCATCTGCGGCGGATATTTCTTCAACGTGTTGCTGCAGGGCGGAACTCCGGGCGCCTACCTGGCGTCGTTCTCCGCGCTGGCGCAGCTCCCGGACCTCTGGATCGGTGAATTCAAGGCACTTATCTTCGGATTGCTCGCGGGCGTGATCGCCGCATACAAAGGTTTGAATCCCAAGGGGGGACCGAAAGGTGTTGGTGACGCGGTGAATCAATCCGTGGTGATCACCTTCCTGGTGCTCTTCTTCGTCAATCTGCTGCTGACGTTGGTGTACCTGCAGGTCGTCCCGGCCAAGGGTTCGTGACGATGGTTGTTTCCCAGCGTTCTCCGATCTTTTCGAGGCGGATGCGCCGAGTAGGCGCTGCGCTCAAGTCGCCGGTGAACGTCATCGATCGCGCGGGCGATCAGATGTCGTTCTATTCCAAGGCGATCGCGTGGATTCCGCGCACGGTCGTGCATTACCGCAAGGAGGTCATGCGGCTGCTGGCCGAGGTGACCTTCGGTTCGGGTGCACTCGCGGTCATCGGCGGCACCATCGGCGTCGTGGTGATGATGTCGGCCTCGGTCGGTGTGGTCGTCGGCCTGCAGGGCTTCAAAGCGCTCGACGCCCTGGGTAGTTCGGTGCTCACCGGCTTCCTGACCGGCTACATCAATACTCGCGAATTGGCGCCGCTGGTCGCGGCATTGGCATTGTCGGCGACGGTCGGCTGTGGTTTCACCGCGCAATTGGGTGCGATGCGAATTTCCGAGGAAATCGACGCGCTCGAGGTGATGGCGGTGCCCGGCGTTCCGTTCCTGGTGACCACGCGCGTGATCGCCGGATTCGTCGCGGTCATTCCGCTCTACATCGTCGGCCTGCTCGGCACGTTCATAGCGTCCAGGCAGATCAGCGTGTGGTTCAACGGGCAATCCACGGGATCGTACGACCACTATTTCGGTCTGTTCCTGCCACCCGAGGACGTGCTGTATTCGTTCGTGAAGGTGCTGGTGTTCGCCTTCGTGATCATCCTGATCCATTGCTATTACGGCTTCAACGCCACCGGCGGCCCGGCCGGCGTGGGCGTGGCCGTGGGCCGCGCGGTGCGTGCGTCGATCGTGCTGGTGAACATCCTCGACTTCTTCCTCAGCCTGGCGATCTGGGGTACGACGACAACAGTGCGGGTCGCGGGATGAGCGGACAGGGCCGCGGCGCGACCGACGGGTTCGGAGGCGGCAGCGTGCGTAACCACGCAGAACGGTCCCGAAAGGTGGGAGCATGAGCGCGCGCAGTGTGCAATTCTGGCGCTCTACCGAGAAACTCCGCATCCGCACGCTGGGCATCGTGTTCTTCGTGGTGATGGCGCTGTTTCTCGGTACGACGATCGCGTCCTACAACAAGGTGTGGGTCAAGGTCGTCAAGGTGGATCTGATCACCGATACCGTCGGAAACGCGTTGACCCGCAACGCGGATGTGAAAGTCCGCGGGGTCAATGTCGGCGAGGTGCGGTCCAGTGAATCCGCGAACGGCAAGGTGACGCTGCACCTGGCGATCGATCCGGACAAGGCCTCCAAGATCCCGTCAAATGTGACGGCTCGGCTGCTGCCGAAGACCCTGTTCGGTGAGCGTTATGTCGACCTGGTCTGGCCCGAGCAGCCCAGCCCCAAGCATCTGCAGGCGGGGATGACGCTGTACCAGGACGCCAGCGGCAACGCGGTCGAGGTGAGCCAGCTGCTGGATTCGATCATGCCGCTGCTGCAGGCGATTCCGCCGCAGTATCTGGCCTCGACGCTGGGCGCGCTCTCGCAGGCGCTGGGCGGTCAGGGTGAGGAACTGGGCCACACCATCGATCGGCTGGACGACATCTTCCGCGATATCAACGGCGTGATGCCGCAGCTGCAGGACGACATCCACACCTTCGCGACGGTCGCCGACACCTATTCGGATGCGTTGCCGCAGCTGGTGGATGCCTTCGACAATCTGCGCACGCTGAATGCCACCATCGTGCAGAAGCGTTCGCAGTTGGACACGCTGTACTCGGTCCTGACCCCGACGTCGTCGAAGACCGCCGATTTCCTGACGGCCAACCACGACAACATCATCGACATCGCGGCCGATTCGCGGGGCGCGCTGGAACTGCTGGCGACGTACTCGCCGGAATACGCCTGCACGATGAAGAACTTCGCGCAGCTGAAGCCGCGCATCGACAACATCTTCGGCAAGGGCACCGACACCCCGGGCTCGCGCGTGACGATCGAGATCACCAATCCGCGTGGTCGTTATCTGCCGAATCAGGACGAGCCGCGCTGGCTGGACACGAACCGGCCGCCGGCATGCTTCCCCGAATATCCGCTGGGCGTGGACCCCGGTCAGTACCCGACCGGATCGGCCAACGACGGCTCCTACCAGCCGCCGACCCGTAATCCAGGCGACCAGAACATCGGTCAGCTGCCCCCGGCACAGTTCTCGGTTTACGGCGCGCAGAGCGCGACGAGTATGGGTTCGCCCGCCGAACAGCACACCCTGGGTGCGATCTACGGTGCGGCGAACGGGGTTTCGCCCGATCA
Source organism: Nocardia sp. NRRL WC-3656 (assembly GCF_000720265.1). Classification (NCBI taxonomy): domain Bacteria; kingdom Bacillati; phylum Actinomycetota; class Actinomycetes; order Mycobacteriales; family Nocardiaceae; genus Nocardia; species Nocardia sp. NRRL WC-3656. The sequence continues at coordinate 141,590 of NZ_JOJF01000013.1, forward strand.
GGTGCCCGGCTGGGTGAGCCGGATCGGCGCCCCCGCGATGCGTGGAAGTGAGGTGAGTGTGCGATGAAGGCAAAGTTGCGTGGTCTGGGCGGGCCCCTGACCAAACTGGGCATCTTCGTGCTCGTGACAGTGCTCGCGACCGCGTTGCTGGCGCTCACCATCGCCAACTATTCCGGCGGCGGCACCGAGTTCAAGGCGCGGTTCAGTGATGTGACGTCGCTGAACAAGGGCGACGAGGTGCGCATCGCCGGTGTGCGGGTCGGCAAGGTGACCAAGGTGTCGGTCGTCGACCGCAACCTGGCGGAGGTGCATTTCCAGCTCACCGACCGGGATTGGCTGCCCGCCTCCACCACCGCGACCATCCGCTACCGCAACCTCGTGGGACAGCGGTACATCGCATTGGAGCAGGGCGCCGGACAGCAGGGCCGCAAGATCACCGAGGGCGCCACGATTCCGCTGGAGCGGACCAAGCCCGCGCTGAATCTCACCACCCTGTTCAACGGTTTCCGGCCGCTGTTCCAGACGCTGTCGGCCGAGGACGTGAACAAGCTGTCCTACGAGATCATCCAGGTCTTCCAGGGTGAATCGGGCACGATCACCGATCTGGTGCGCAACACCGCGAGCCTGACGAACAAGATCGCCGACAAGGATGCGGTGATCGGCGAGATCGTCAAGAACCTCAACCAGGTGCTGGATGCGGTCAACGCCCGCGACGGACAGCTCAACGATCTGATCGTCAATACCGAGGCGCTGGTCAGCGGGCTCAATGCCGAACGTGGCACGATCGGCTCGGCGGTGCAGTCGCTGGGCAATCTCGCCTCGGCGACCGCCGATCTGCTGGTTCCGACCCGGCCGACCCTGCAGGGTTCGATCGCCGGTCTGAACCAGTTGACCGGGACCCTGAACGATCGCTCCGGCGAGGTGAACCAGGCACTGGAGAATCTGCCGATCAAGATGGAGAAACTGGGTCGGGCGGCCAGCTACGGCTCGTGGTTCCAGTTCTATCTCTGCGGTATCGATATCGTCGCCGGCCCCGGGGTGCAGGATGCGCCGCAATTGAACCTGCCGGCCCAGATGCCGACAGTGAATCAGCCGGTCTACACCAACCCGGCTCCGCGCTGTCACGGGAAGGGTGGCCGCTGATGGAAGACCGGGTTCTCTTCGGCAGGCGCAGCCCGGCGTTCATGGGCGGGCTCGGCCTGTTCATGGTGTTGCTGGTCGCGCTGTCGGCGTTCTTCTTGGACAAGCTGCCGATCATCGGCGCGAGCACCAGCTACACCGCGGAATTCTCCGAGGCGGCGGGCCTGAAAAAGGGTAACGAGGTTCGCATCGCGGGCGTGAAGGTCGGCGATGTGTCCGACGTGCGCCTCGACGGCGACCGGGTGCTGGTCGACTTCCGGACCAAGGACGCGTGGATCGGCGATGCCACCACCGCGTCCATCCAGATCAAGACCCTGCTCGGGCAGAAGTATCTGGCGCTGGATCCCAAGGGTTCCGACCCGGCCGATCCGGACAAGCGAATCCCGTTGTCGCGCACGGTTTCTCCATACGATGTGGTCGAAGCCTTCACCGACGCCGCGTCGAGTATCGAGAAGACCGACACCGCGCAGCTGGCCACCAGCTTCCGGGTGCTCTCGGATGCGTTCTCCGGCACCCCGCCGGAGATCCGCGGCTCGATCGCCGGCGTCGCCCGGTTGTCGGAGACGCTGGCCAAGCGCGACGAAGAGCTCAAGCACCTGTTCAACGCGACCAACAAGACCACCAAGGTGCTCGCCGATCGCAACGAGCAGTTCGAGCGGTTGCTGGCCAACGGCGGTCAGCTGCTGGCCGAGTTGAACGTCCGCCAGCAGGCCATCTCGCAGCTGCTCAACGGAGCGAAAACCGTTGCCGCCGAATTGAGTGCGCTGGTGCACGACAACGAGCAGCAGATCGGTCCGGCGCTGACCAATCTGAAGAAGTCCATCGACATGCTCAACGACAATCAGCAAAACATCTCCAAGACGCTGAAGCTGGCGGCGCCGTTCTACGGCCTGTACGCCAACGTGCTGGGTAACGGGCGCTGGTTCGACGCGGTGATCGTCAACCTGATCCCGCCGGCGCTGCCGGAGATTCCGGGTAACCGCCCGCCGATCCGCACTCTGGGAGGCAACTGATGCAGGCTGCTCTCGGTAAGGGATCGCGCCGGGATCCGCTGACCGCGATCCGGGAATCCGGCCGCGGCACCAAGATCGCTCTCGCCCTCGGCACGGTTGCCGTGGTGGTCCTCGCCGGTGTGCTGTGGTGGGTGTTCAGCAGTTACAACACCACTAAGATCACCGCCTACTTCGACAAGTCGATCGGCATCTACGAGGGCTCCGAGGTGCGCATCCTCGGTGTCCCGGTGGGCAAGGTCGATTCGGTGACGCCGCAGGGTGATCAGGTGAAGGTCACCATGCACGTCGACCGGAAATACGACATTCCGGCCGACGCCAAGGCCGCTCAGATCACGCCGTCGGTGGTGTCGGACCGCTACATCCAGCTCACGCCCGTCTACAAGGGCGGGCCGAAGATGCCGCGCAACGCCACCATCCCGCGTGACCGCACGGCGACCCCGGTCGAGGTCGACCGGCTGTACAAGAGCATCCAGGAACTGTCGGATGCGTTGGGGCCCAACGGCGCCAACAAGGACGGCGCGGTGAACGAGCTGGTCCGCACCGGTGCGGCGAATCTGACCGGAAACGGCGACGCGCTGGCCAACAGCTTGACCCAGCTCTCGCACGCCGCCCGGTATCTGTCCGATGCCCGTGGTGACATCTTCGACACGATCAAGAATCTGCAGGTCTTCGTGCACACCCTGGCGGTCAACGACCAGCAGGTGCGCGAATTCAACACGCAGCTGGCGGATCTGGCCGGATTCCTCTCCGGTGAGCGGGAAAACCTCGGGCAGGCACTGAATCTGCTGTCGATCGCGCTCGGCGATGTCGCTCGGTTCATCGACAACAACCGGGATCTGGTGGCCGACAACGCCGACGCGCTGACCAAGCTGACCCAGACGCTGGCCGACCAGCGCCAGGATGTGGCGAACGCGCTGCCGGTGCTGCCGCTGGCGCTGAGCAACCTGATCAACATTCACAACGGTGAATCCGGCACGCTCGACATGCGCGCCAACTTCACCGATCTGCAGAACCCGTTCGGCGCCGTCTGCAAGATGCTCGACCTCGGCCAATTGCGGCCGGGCGACCCGAAATTCGATGCGATCAGCCGGCAGATGCGCCCGATTCTGGATCAGTGCAAGGTGATCACCGATCAGATCAAGGACGGTGTGCAGACACCGTCGCTGGTGTTGCCGTTCGGCATCCTCAGCGGTGAGAACATCCAGAAGACCCCGGCTCCCGGCAGCGTTCCGGGGACCCCGTCGGACCGGCAGCCGCCGTCGCAGCAGGAAGGTGGCCAGCGATGACGCCCTTCGCATTCCGCAGGACGGCCCGCGGACTGGGTGCCGTCGCGGTGGTCGGCGTGACCGCGGTGCTGGTGGGCTCGTGCTCGTCGGACGGTATCTACAGCGTGCCGCTGCCCGGCGGCGCCGATGTGGGTGACCACCCGATGCATATCGACGTGCGATTCGACGACGTCCTGGATCTGGTGCCGCAGTCGGCGGTCAAGGTCGAGGGTGTGCCGGTGGGCCGGGTGGAGTCCATCGACGTCGCCCCGGACGGCTGGACCGCCAGTGTGCACACGGTGGTCAACTCGTCGGTGAAGCTGCCCGCCAACGCGCACGCCGAGGTGCGGCAGTCCAATCTGCTCGGTGAGAAATTCGTCGAGCTGTCGGCGCCGAAGGACGAGGCCTCGCCCGATCGGTTGAAGGACGGCGCGGTCATCTCCGTCGACCGGACCCGGCACGCGGTGGAGATCGAACAGGTTCTCGGGGCGCTGTCGCTGCTGCTCAACGGCGGTGGCGTGGCGCAGCTGCAGCCCATCGTGGTGGAACTGAACAAGGCGCTGGCCGGCCGGGAGAACCGGGTGCGGTCGCTGCTGGATCAGGCCGACACCCTCATCGACGGCCTCAACCAGCAGGTTGCCGATATTCAGCACGCGCTCGACAGCCTGGGCACCTTGTCCAGCCGGGTGGGGCAGCAGTCCGATCAGATCGGCAAGATCCTCGACGAGCTGCCGGCTGGTATCAAGATTCTCGACGAGCAGCGGCCGCAGCTGATCGGTTTGCTGAAGCAGCTCGACCGGGTCGGTCAGGCCGGCGTCGACGTGCTGGACCGGTCCAAGGACAACCTGATCCGCGATCTGCAGTCGCTGCGACCGACGCTGCAGGAGCTGGGCCGGTCGGCGCCGGATCTGGTGACCGCCTTCCCGCTCATTCCGACTTACCCGTTCCCCGACGAGGCGATCAAATCGACCTTCGGTGGTTCGGTGAACACCTGGCTGTCGGTGGACACGCAGATCGGCGTCCTGATGTCGAATCTCGGTGTGGGCAAACCGGATCCGGTGTACATCCCGCCGAAGTACGGGCCGCCGGTGCCGGTGGATCCGACCAATCCGTATTACAACGGCAACGGCCCGCGGCCGGGCTGGCCGACGGTATCGCTGGTGCCGCTGCCGCCGACGGTGGTGGCGCCGGCCCCGGCCAAGCCGGGTGACCCGATCGGGTCGATTCTGGATCAGTTGGGAGTGAAGCCGCGATGAGTAGATTGGTGCGCTACCAGCTGGTCGCCTTCGCGGTGATCGCCGTGCTCGGCGTGGTTTTCGTCGGCGCGAAGTACATCCACCTCGACCACATGCTCGGCTTCGGCCAGTATCAGGTGAAGGTGAAGGCGAAGACCACCGCCAACCTGTCCAAGGGCGCCGAGGTGACCTATCGCGGTGTGCCGGTCGGGCGGGTGGACTCGCTCGATGTCACCCCCGACGGTGTGATGATCTATCTGGAGCTGGATTCCGGGAAGCCGAAGGTCCCGGCCAGCGCCAAGGCCGTGATCGCCAACCGCTCGGCGATCGGTGAGCAGTACATGGATCTGGTGCCGGATACGGCGAAGGGTCCCTACCTGCGCGACGGTTCGGTCATCGACGGCGCCGAGACCCCGATTCCGGTCGAGGATCTGCTCGCCAGCGTCAACCACTTCTCGAGCACGACGGATCTGACGGCGTTGAGCACGACCGTCACCGAACTCGGTAAGGCCTTCGACGGACAGGGCGACAACCTGCGCGTCCTCGTCGATTCGCTGAACAAGTTCTCCCAGACCGGCATCGGGGCGCTGCCGCAGACCGTGCAGCTGATTCGGGACGCTCAGACCGTGCTCGGCACCCAAGCCGATCAGTCTCCGGCGATCCGGACCTTCAGCGACGGCCTGGATCGGCTCGCGGTGCAGCTGCGGGCCAACGATCCCGATATCCGGCGGTTGATCGGCACGGGCGCCGACGCCGGCGACCAGATCGGCAAGCTGCTCGATCAGAGCGCGCAACCGCTGACCACGGATCTGTCGAACCTGCGGCTGCTGCTGCAGGCGGTGTCGCCGCAGACCTACACGCTGAAGCCGCTGCTGCAGATGCTGCCGCTGCTGTCGGTCGGTGGTTCGGCGACCGCGCCCGGCGACGGTACGACCCACTTCGGCCTGGTGCTGGAAACCAACAATCCACCGGCCTGTACCGTCGGGTACGAGGGAACTCAGCGCATTCTCGACCAGATGAAGGCGCAGAACCCCAATTTCGACGACACCCGTGACGATTTCCCGTTCAACACGGACGCGAAATGCACGGTGCCGTTCGGAAGTCCGACCGACGTCCGCGGCGGCGCGCGTGCGCAGTACGCCGATCCGAATGTCCCGCAGCCGTGGGATTCCAAGCCCAAGACCGATCCGGACAAGCTCAACCTGAGCCCCGTCGCCATCCAGCTGGCCACTCTCATCGGAGTGACCCCGAAGCGGTGAGGCGGGCACGGAGGCAAGTCCGGAAAACCGACGACGCTAGGGTGTCGCTGTGAGTTCTGATCTGCCCAACCCCTCCTCGCAACCTGCGGTGGCGCCGCCGGACGATGCCGAAAAGGCGGTAGCTGATCCGTCGCCGGCTGCCGCCCGGCCCGGCTCCTCGACGCTGCGCACGGTCGTGACCTCGGTCGCGGCGGTGTGGCTGGTGGCGGCGCTGGTGCTGGCGGCCTGGTTCGGCGCCGGCTGGGTGCGCGCGATGTGGTTCACCGACGGTCCGCGCGCCGATGCGCGCGATACCGCGCTGGATGCGGCCCGGCAGGCGGCGATCAACCTCACCTCGATGAATCCCAGCGATGTCGAGGGGTCGATCACCACCATGCGGTCCTCGATGACCGGCGACATGCTGACCCAGCTGAACGAGAACCACGACCGCATCAAGGATGCCGCCGAGAAGTCGAAGACCAAGATCGACAGCAAGGTGCTGGGCGCGGCGCTGAGCTCGCTGGACAGTGAGCGCGACAAGGCCTCGGCGATCGTGGTGCTGAAACTCACGCAGACCGCGCCCAACGTTCCGGTGCAGTCCTTCCGGGCCACCTGGACGCTGGATATGAAGAAGGACGGCGACACCTGGAAGGCCGAGCAGGCCAATTCGCTCGGCCAGCTGGTGTCGCTGGACACCCCCGGTCCCGCCGGGGCGGCACAGCCGCCCGCGAACGGAAACGCCGCGCCGGCGCCGGCGCCGGCGAATCCGTCCGAGGCGCCCGCCCCCCAGCCGGGATCGTAGGAGAGGTACACCGATGGCATCCCGTCCGCCGATCAACAAGGTTTCCCCCCGGCTCACGCCCGGCGATCGCTCGTCCGACGCCGCCGATCGCACGATCCGGCGTCGCGGCGCGGCCGATCGCGCCGCATCCGGCGGGAAGTCCGCCAAGCCCGCCGGTAAGTCCGCGAAAGCCAAATCACGCACCAAGACTGTGCGCGCGGGTGCCGCGGGCACTCGTCCGGCTCCGCCGGTGGCGTCGCGCCGGCCCCGGAAGTTGCCGCGTCCCGGCCGGCTGCCGCGTCCCGCGTTGGCCACCTGGGGTCTGGCCGCGGGACTGATCGTGGCGAGCCTGCTGCTGACGGCGTTCGCCGTCGTCGCGGCCTTCGAGCCGGGGGTGGACGACGGCAACAAGGCCTTCGTCGACACCAAGGCCACCCAGGAAGTGACCGCGGCGGCCGACAACGCGCTCAAAACGGTCTATTCCTACGACGTGAAGACCGTCGGCGGCTACAAGGACGCCGTGCACAAGGTCGTCACCGGCAAGATGCGCGGCGATTTCGACAAGTTCGCCGATACGACGATCTCCGCGATTCAGCAGGCGCAGTCGACCGCGCAGGCCACCCCGGATCCGATCGGTGTGACTTTGCTCACTGATGACCGGGCGGAACTGCTGGTGAATCTGACCGTGAGCGCGACCAAGAACGGCGCTCCGCAGGAGAGCGCATCGGGTCCGATTGTGTTGCACATGCAGAAGGTGGACGGTCACTGGCTGGCGAGCGAGATCGCCGACCGTTGAGTGGCCCAGACGGATTCGGAAGTATGTTCGAGCCCGTCACCTGCGGAATCTTCCCAGCTCAGCGGCGGATATTCGCCCGCGTGACGGTGTGATTCGCCAGCGCCACAGGGGATCTCGCAGTTATCGAGGTGGTCTCGCCACTTGACGACTTACGTCCGAACCGTCACGCTATTCACAACAGCGGCAGCTGTGACAGGGTCGAGTACCCAGGTCGAGGCGCCGCCGGAGACTCGAACGCAGCCAGCGGAAGCGGGTCCGGCGCGCCGAACATCCGGAACTCGGTTCGGATGGTACTTTGACACCCCTTCTTCGTGGGTGTAGGTTTGGACTTTGCGCTGGCTGCCTCCTGTCCATTCCTTGATCGCATCACGAAAGTTCCACCGTTGAGGTGTTACTTCCGTTGTTTGCTGTTCGGGTTTTGTCCGGGTTGTAACCAGCAGAACTCGTAGCAGACAAGCGACGGTCGCTTGGTGTCTTGTACGTACAGGCACCGGGCGACGCGCGTGAGGTGCTGGAAGGACGCATCTTGGCAGTCTCCACCCAGACCAAGGCCGGTATTCCCGGAGCCCCGAAGCGGGTGTCTTTCGCGAAGATTCGTGAGCCCTTGGAGGTTCCGGACCTTCTCGATCTACAAACCGAATCGTTCGCGTGGCTGGTCGGTGCCCCCGATTGGCGTGAGCGGGCCATCGCCCGGGGCGACGCCAGCCCGGTCGGTGGGCTGGAGGAGGTGCTCGAGGAGCTCTCGCCGATCGAGGACTTCTCCGGTTCGATGTCCCTGTCCTTCTCCGATCCGCGCTTCGAAGAGGTCAAGGCCTCGATCGATGAGTGCAAGGACAAGGACATGACCTACGCGGCACCGTTGTTCGTGACCGCGGAGTTCATCAACAACAACACCGGTGAGATCAAGTCGCAGACGGTCTTCATGGGTGATTTCCCGATGATGACCGACAAGGGCACGTTCATCATCAACGGCACCGAGCGCGTGGTCGTATCGCAGCTCGTGCGTTCGCCGGGTGTGTATTTCGACGAGTCCATCGACAAGGGCACCGAGAAGACGCTGCACAGCGTCCGTGTCATCCCGTCGCGCGGTGCGTGGCTGGAATTCGATGTCGACAAGCGCGACACCGTCGGTGTGCGTATCGACCGCAAGCGTCGTCAGCCGGTCACCGTGCTGCTGAAGGCGCTGGGCATGACCACCGAGGAGATCACCGAGCGTTTCGGTTTCTCCGAGATCATGCTGTCGACCCTGGAGAAGGACAACACCGCCGGCCAGGACGAGGCGCTGCTCGACATCTACCGCAAGCTGCGTCCGGGCGAGCCGCCGACCAAGGAGTCCGCGCAGACCCTGCTGGAGAACCTGTTCTTCAAGGAGAAGCGCTACGACCTGGCTCGTGTGGGCCGCTACAAGGTCAACAAGAAGCTGGGCGTCAACGCCGGCGAGCCGATCACCGGTTCGACGCTGACCCGCGAGGACATCGTCGCCACCATCGAGTACCTGGTGCGTCTGCACCAGGGCGACAACTCGATGACCGTGCCCGGCGGCGTCGAGGTCCCCGTCGACGTCGACGATATCGACCACTTCGGCAACCGTCGCCTGCGTACCGTCGGCGAGCTGATCCAGAACCAGCTGCGCGTCGGCCTCTCGCGTATGGAGCGGGTCGTGCGTGAGCGCATGACCACCCAGGACGTCGAGGCGATCACCCCGCAGACCCTGATCAACATCCGCCCGATCACGGCGGCGATCCGGGAGTTCTTCGGCACCTCGCAGCTGTCGCAGTTCATGGACCAGAACAACCCGCTGTCGGGCCTGACCCACAAGCGTCGTCTGTCGGCGCTGGGCCCGGGTGGTCTGTCCCGTGAGCGCGCCGGCCTGGAAGTCCGCGACGTGCACCCCTCGCACTACGGCCGCATGTGCCCGATCGAGACCCCGGAAGGCCCGAACATCGGCCTGATCGGTTCGCTGTCGGTGTACGCGCGGGTCAACCCGTTCGGCTTCATCGAGACCCCGTACCGCAAGGTGGAGAACGGCCGCGTCACCGACGAGGTCAAGTACCTGACCGCCGACGAGGAGGACCGGCACGTCCGGGCCCAGGCGAACTCGCCCGTCGACGCCGACGGCAACTTCCTCGACGACCGCGTGCTCGCCCGCCGCGGTAACGAGGAGATGGAATACGTCTCCCCGGCCGAGGTCGACTACATGGACGTCTCCCCGCGCCAGATGGTGTCGGTCGCGACCGCCATGATTCCGTTCCTCGAGCACGACGACGCCAACCGCGCCCTGATGGGTGCGAACATGCAGCGTCAGGCCGTGCCGCTGATCCGTTCCGAGTCGCCGCTGGTCGGCACCGGTATGGAGCTGCGTGCCGCGGTGGACGCCGGCGACGTGGTCGTCAACGAGAAGCCGGGTGTGGTGGAAGAGGTTTCGGCCGACTACATCACCGTCATGCACGACGACGGCACTCGTAAGAGCTACCGGATGCGGAAGTTCGCCCGCTCCAACCAGGGCACCTGCGCCAACCAGCGTCCGATCGTGGACGAGGGCCAGCGGGTCGAGCACGGCCAGGTTCTGGCCGACGGCCCGTGCACCGAGAACGGTGAGATGGCGTTGGGTAAGAACCTGTTGGTGGCGATCATGCCGTGGGAGGGTCACAACTACGAGGACGCGATCATCCTGTCGCAGCGTCTCGTGGAGGAGGACGTGCTGACCTCG